>NZ_JAUNHR010000036.1 GCF_030523875.1 Micrococcus sp.
GAGCGCCTCGTGGACCGCGAGCGCCGCTTCACGGACGATGTCGCCTTCGCCCTGCGCACCCCGCTGACGGTGATGGAGGCGGGGCTGCACCACCCCGGGGAGACTCCCGAGGACCGCCGCGAGACGCTGCGGCACGTGGGTGCGGAGGCCACGCGCGTGCGCGGCCTCGTGGACGACCTGGTGACCCTCGCCCGTCTCCAGCAGGACGACGTGGTCCTGGAGCGGCGGCGCGTGGACCTGGGGGTCCTCGTCTCGACGGGTGCCCGGGCCTGGCACGACCGCCTCCCCGACGACGACGCCGGCCTCCTCCTCGACCTCGACGCGCCGGAGGACGGCGCGCAGCTCCTCGCCGACACCGATCCCGGGCGGCTCGTGCAGGTGCTCGAGGAGGCGCTGGACAACGCGCGGCACGCGGTCCGCCACGCCCCCGGCACCGACCGGCCGCGGGACCCGGCCTCCCTGGCGCCCCTCGACCGCACCCTGTCCGTGCACGTGCGCGCCGAGGACCGCGACGGCGACCCGTGGGCCGTCGTCGAGGTCACCGACCGCGGCCGCGGAGTCCCGGAGAACGAGCGCGAGGAGGTGTTCGAGCGCCTCTCCCACGCCTCGAACGACCCCCTCCCCGGCAACGGGCTGGGCCTGCCGGTGGCGTCACGGATCGCCGCCGCGCTCGGGGGCGTGCTGACCCTGGAGGGCGGACCGGGCGGCGTCGGGACGACGGTGCGCCTGGCCCTGCCGCTGGTCGACGAGGCGGAGGCGGACGCCGAGGCGTGAGCCGGCGTCGCCGTGTGCGGGAGGACCGGAGCGGGAGGAGAGGCGCGGGGCGAGTGTGCCGAAGGGGTCAGTGCTCGATGGTGGGCGGGGCCTCCGCGCCGGCCCGGCGTCCGCCGAGCGCCTGGATGCGCGAGCCGCGGCCGCTGGGGGCGTTGATGGTCTCGAGGATGGACGTGGCCGGATGCGTCGGGTCGTCCTTGCGGACGATCTTGCGGTGGAAGTCCATGGGGCCCCGGTTCGTGGCGATCCAGGCCAGGACCACCACGATCGCCGCCGCGACGGGGGCGAGCTGGAAGCCGAGGTCGTAGGAGCGGGTCTGCGGGTCGTAGAACAGGCCCCAGATGGGCGCGCCGACGGCCATGCCGAAGATGTAGGAGGCGCCCGTCAGGGAGTAGATGCGGCTGAAGTCCCGGTTGCCGAGGGCCTTGCCGGTCAGCAGCGGCGGCTGGACGGTGCCGGTGGCCATGCCCGCGGACATGAACAGCATGGCCACCATCGGGATGATCGCCCCCACCTGGTGGTAGTGCGGCAGGAACACGAAGAACCCGGCCTGGAGGGCCAGGGCGATCGCCATGGCGGGGATCAGGCCGATCTTGTCGTTCATCCAGCCGAGCAGCGTCTTCATGGCGATCAGCCCGAGCGTCCAGATGCTCATCACGGTGGAGTAGTACGCGGCGGCCTCACCCATGCCCATCGGCGGCTCGGCGGTCACGCGCATGGACACGTAGGGCGTGATGATCTGCGCGGAGCCGTGGATGATGCCCAGCAGCACGATCGAGGCCACCAGGGTCCACAGCCACGGCGAGCGCACCGCCTGGGAGTAGGTGTAGCCGGAGACGCGCGTCTCGTCGTCGCCGCCCATGGCCTGCTCCGCGCCGAGCGGCTCCAGGCCCACGTCGGCGGGCTTGTCGTGGCGCGCCAGCACGAGGGTGCCGATCGCCGTCAGGACCAGCACGACGCCGGCCAGCACCAGGTACGCGGCCCGGAACGCCGTGTTGCCCGGGGCGGGGGTGCCGCCCATCGCGGGGACCAGGATCGCCCAGAGGGCGCCGCCGATGCCGGTGCCGCCGGTGACGATGCCGACCACGAGGCCCTTGTGGGCGATGAACCAGTTGTTCACCCACACCATCGGGATGAGCTGGAAGGAGAAGCCGTAGCCCAGGCCCAGCATGATGCCGGCCACGTAGAGCCCCATGGGGGTCTCGGCGCGGGAGAACAGGAACAGGGCCGCCGCCACGATCACGGCGCCGGCGAGCATGAGCGGCTTGGCCCCGGTCTTCGGCAGGAGCACCTTGCCGATCAGGGACATGGACACCACGATCGCCAGCATCAGCAGCGTGAAGTACAGCAGGATCTCGGACTGGGCGGCCCCGCCCGGCCCGCCCATGACGGCGAACTGGTACGGGTGGAAGAAGGAGAGCCCGGACAGCGGCACGGAGGCGGCGATCATGCACAGGGCGGCGCCGATGGCGGTGCGCCACGAGGCGCCCGCGCTCTGTCTCTTCGGGGTGTCTGCCGGCGTTGTGGCCGGCGTGTCCGGAGATGTCATGGCGTGCCTTTCCTGGGAGTCCCGGTGCGGGGACCGCGTGTTCCGGAGTGTTCCCCTGCACCGTATCCGCTCCCGCCCACTCCGCCGCGCCCCGCAGGGGGGTGTGGCCTGCGACGACGGGCGACGGGCCGCTCCGACCCGTCGACCCGGCGGTCCTGCGGCTCCTAGGCTGACAGCTCCGCCGCCCGCACCCGGGCGCACGTGAACGAGAGGACCATGATGGCGAAGACCTCCCATGTCAGCACCGAGGCGCACGAGATCCCCACCGAGGACCTCGTGCCGGACGAGCGCACCGGCGGCGACGTCCTCGTGGAGGTGATGCGGGAGGCCGGCGTGGACGTGGCCTTCGGCGTGATCAGCATCCACAACCTGCCGCTCGTGGAGGCCGTGGACCGCGAGCTGCGGTTCGTCCCCGTCCGACACGAGGCGGCCGCCGTCAACGCCGCGGACGGCTACGCGCGCGCCACGGGTCGGATCGGCGTCGCGCTGACGTCCACCGGCACGGGCGCGGGCAACGCGGCCGGATCCATGCTCGAGGCGATGGCCGCCTCGAGCCGGGTGCTGCACATCACCGGCAACGTCAACGCCGACCTGATCGGCGAGGGCAAGGGCGCGTACCACGAGGTGCCGCGCCAGATGCAGATGCTCGAGTCCGTCAGCGCGCACGCCCTGCGCGTGGAGACCCCCCGCCAGGCGCGGGCGGTCCTGAGCGAGGCCGTGCACCTGGCGGCCGCCGCCCCGTCCGGGCCGGTGAGCGTGGACTGGCCGATCGACCTGCAGTACCTGGCGAAGCCGGACGAGCAGAACAAGGTGCCCGAGCGCACGGAGACGCTGCGCACGGGCGCGCGCCGGGACCTCGAGCGGGCCGCGGCGCTGCTGCGCGAGGCCCGGCGGCCCCTCATCTGGGCCGGCGGCGGCGCCCGCCAGGCCGGGGCGGACGTGCTCGCCCTCGCCGAGGCGTGGGGTGCCGGCGTGCTGACCGGCACGAACGGTCGCGGCACGGTCCCCGAGGACCACGCGCTGCTGATCGGCAACTTCCCCGCGGACGAGGCCGTGCTGCCCCTGCTGGAGGAGGCCGACTGCCTCCTGACGATCGGCTCGCACCTGCGCGGGAACGAGACCCAGAACTTCGCGCTGCCCCTGCCCGAGCGGCATGTGCAGATCGACCTGGACGCCGAGGTGATCGGCAAGAACTTCCCGGTCACGGTGGGCCTGCAGGCGGACGCCCGCTCCGCCGTCGCCGCGCTGACCGAGGAGCTCGGCGAGCCCGCCACCGAGGACGGCTGGGCGCAGCGGGTGCGGGAGGCCGCGGACGCGGCCCGGTCCGCGCACCGGAAGGACATCGGCGCGTACGCCGGGATCTGCGACGCGATCCGGGAGCGCCTGCCCCGCCGCGCGGTGATCGTCCGGGACGTGACCGTGCCGGGCAGCTCGTGGGGCAACCGCCTCCTGGAGGTGTACGACGTGCGGGACAACGTCTTCGCCGCCGGCGGCGGCATCGGCCAGGGCCTGGCCATGGCGATCGGCGCCGGCGTCGGCCGCCCCGGGGACCCGGTGCTGGCGATCGTGGGCGACGGCGGCCTGGCCGTCCACCAGGGCGAGCTGGCCGTGCTGGCCGCCGAGGCCCCGGGCGTGGTCCTCGTGGTGTTCAACGACGGCGGCTACGGCGTGCTGCGGAACCTGCAGAAGGCGCGCGGGGCGGAGAAGCGGGCCGTGGACCTGCTCACCCCGGACTTCGGACTGCTCGCCGAGTCCGTGGGCCTGCGCCACAAGCGGGTCGACAGCCCCGAGGGCTTCCACAAGGCCCTGAAGAAGGCCCTCAAGCGGGGCGGGCCGTCCGTGATCGAGGTGGACGTCCCGGCGCTGCGGCCCAAGCCGGCGAAGATGGTCCCGCCGATCCAGGTCCCCACCACCGAGGGCGGTGCCGCGTGAAGGCCCCGGTGATGGCCGCCGCCCTCGGCGGCATGGGCGTGCTGCATTTCGTGAAGCCCGAGCCGTTCGACCAGCTCATCCCGCCGGCCCTGCCCGGCTCGGCCCGCGGCTGGACGTACGGGTCCGGCGTGGCTGAGCTCGCGGTGGCGGGGCTGCTCGCCGCTCCGCGCACCCGCCGGGCCGGGGGCGCGGCGGCCGCCGCCCTGTTCGTGGGCGTGTGGCCGGGCAACATGTGGATGGCATGGCGGTGGCGGCACCGACCGCCGGCGCAGCAGGCCGTGGCGTACGCCCGCCTGCCGCTGCAGATCCCGATGATCCGCTCCGCGCTGCGGGTCTCGCGCGGGGAGAGCTGAGTCGGCACTCGTCCGGACGGCGCCGCACGTCCTGAGGCCGGGTCCGCCCACGGGCCGCCCCGGCCTCAGCCGTCCAGCCCCGTCTCCCGCAACGTGATGTTGATCCGCCCGGAGTCCAGCCCGCAGCCGGCCGGGGCGGTGCCCGGGTACACCCTCGGCACCCCGTGGTAGGCCAGGCGGGAGGGCCCGCCGAAGACGAACAGGTCCCCCGAGGCCAGGTCCACGTCCTGCCAGGGCCGGGTCCGGGTGCGGGTGTTGCCGAGCCGGAACCGGCAGGTGTCCCCGATGGACAGGGAGACCACCGGGGCCCGGGAGACCTCGTCCCGGTCCTGGTGCATGCCCATCCGCGCGTCGCCCTCGTAGAGGTTCACCAGGGCCGTGTCCGGGGTGTAGGCCGCCGCGGCGGCCTCGTCCCCCGTGGCGGCCGCGAGCGCGGACCGGCCCAGTCGGACCATCCAGTCGGGCACCTCCAGGACCCGGTGGCCGTTCACGTCCACGGCCTCGCGCGAGTAGGCGTAGGGCCGCCAGTGCCAGCCGAGGCACACGGTGCGCACGCTCATCTCGTGCGCGCCGATCCGGGCGGCCCGCAGCGGCACGGGCCCGGCGGCCCACTCGTGGAACCGGGCCACGATCCACCGCTGCTGCTCCAGGGCGAGGAACCCGGGCACGTGGTGGGCGCCGTCGGGCAGGGGTGCGGAGGGGCGAGCCAGGACGTCGTCGCCGAAGAGGAGCTCCATGGGCGTCCACGGTAGCCCTCCTCCGCCGAGGAGCCCCCCCCCCCCCCCCCCCCCCCGGGCCCGCCCGGCCCGGCCCGGGGGGGCCGGCGCCCGGCGGGGCCCCCCGCCCGGGGCCGGGCCGGGGGGCCGGCCCCCCCCCCCCTGGCGCTCCACGGTCCCCCCCCCCCCCCCCGCCCCCCCCCCCCCCCCCCCCCCCGCCGCAGACGGGCCCGCCTGGCCCTGACCTGGGGGAACGGCTACCGTCGAGGCCACGAGCCCGTTGCCGGGCCGAGGGTCCGACCCTCCCGCCTCCTGACTCGAGCCGATCGGAGCACCATGGCTGGACGCCCCACGGGGTTCACCGCCGCGTCCTTCGTCCCCCGCTGGGGCCGGGACGTCCTGGCGGGCTTCGTCAACGCCGTGGTCTGCGTGCCCAACGGCCTCGCCATGGGCTCCCTCGCCGGGCTCTCCCCCGTCTCGGGGCTCTACGCGGCCACGGTGGGGCCGCTCACGGGCAGCGCGCTCAGCAGCACCCACCTGATGATCGTCACCACGACGTCGGCCGGCGCCATCGCCGCGGGGCAGGCCGTCTCGGGCGTGCCGGAAGAGCAGCGCGGCCCCGCCGTCTTCCTGATGGCCGTCCTGACCGGCCTCGCCCTGATCGCCTTCGCCCTGCTCAAGGCCGGGCGTCTGGTGAGGTACATCCCGTACTCGGTGATGCAGGGCTTCATGTTCGGCGTGGCCGCCATCCTCGTGCTCAACCAGTTCCCCGCCATGGTCGGCTACCAGCCGCGCAGCGAGGGGTCGATCTCCGCCGTGGCGGAGACGCTCACCCACCTCGGGTCCTGGGAGCTACAGGGCACCGCGGTGGGCCTGGCGGCCCTCGTGCTGGTCGCCGTCGTCGCCCGCACGAAGATCTCCCACTGGTCCAACGTGATCGCCCTGGTGGTGCCGACGGCGGCCGCCCTGCTGCTGGGGTGGACCGCCCAGGAGCAGGTGGGCGACGTCAGCCCCATCCCCGCCGGCCTGCCTCCGCTGTCGCTGCCCGACCTGTCCTTGATCAGTGCCGAGATCGTCGTCGGCGCCCTGTCGATCGCGGCGATCATGACGGTGCAGGCCTCGGGGATCTCGACGTCCCTGTCCAACCCGGACGGCTCCCGGCAGGACCTCGACCAGGACATCCTCGCGCAGGGCGGGGCCAACGTGGCCGTGGGCCTGCTCTCCGGCATCCCCGTGGGCGCCTCGGTGGGACAGTCCATGTTCAACCGGTCGGCCGGCGCCGGGACGCGCATGGCGCTCGTGTTCTGCGGTGCCTGGATGATCGCGTTCCTGCTGGTCCTCGGCTCGCTGATCGAGATGATCCCCATGGCCGTGCTCGGCGCCCTCATGGTGTTCGCCGGCTTCGGGGCCATGGACGTCCGCCGGGTCGCCTCGATCGCCCGCACCGGCTGGCTCCCCCTGCTGGCGGTCACCCTCACGGCCGTCATGACCGTGCTGGTCTCCGTGCAGTCGGCGGTGCTCACCGGCGTCGTGCTCTCCTTCATCCTCAACGCCGTCCAGAGGGCCGGTGACGTCATGGTGCACGCCGTCCGGATCGACGACGAGGGACGCCTGTTCGAGGAGGACCCGCCGCAGAGCCTGGCGGAGGAGTCGGTGAACGTGCTCGTCGTGCGCGGCGACCTCTTCTTCGCCGGCGCCAAGACCCTGCACGAGCGCCTCCCCTCGGCCCATGACGTGCACCGCCCCGCGGTCGTGCTGCGGATGCGCGGCCAGGGCGTCTCCGGCGCCACCCTCGTGGATGTGCTGGCCACCTATGCGGACGAGGTCCAGGAGAACGGCGGCCGTGTGCTCCTGAGCGGGCTCTCCGAGGATCTGCGGCGCCAGCTCGAGCGGTCGGACCGGCTCGGCTCCCTGTTCGACGACGACGAGGCCCTGGCGGCCGTCCACGCCCGCGACGACGAGTTCGGCCACTCCACCGTCGAGGCGATCCAGGAGGCCCGCCGCTGGCTGGCCCACGAGACCGGACGAGGGCACGGCGAGCCCCACCGCTTCGCGCTGCGCATGGTGCCGGTCGACGACGAGGGGCGCCTGCTCACCGGGGACGAGGTGCAGGAATCCCCCCGCGAGCTCCGCGCGGACCTGGCGGGCGGCGACGGGCCCTCACAGCACCAGCGGTCCCACGACTGACCCCGACACCCCCTCCAAGGAGAACCAATGCTCGAACTCTTCCAGACGGTCGGCCAGATCCTGGTGACCGTCTTCGTCCTCACCAGCATGGCCAACGTGGGACTCACGCAGAAGCCGTCCCGCATCCTGGCGCACCTGCGCAACTGGCACTTCCTCCTGGCCATGGTCCTGGTGAACCTCGTGGTGACGCCGGCGCTCATGCTGCTCGCCCTCCAGCTCGTGGACGTCGAGCCCCACTACGCCACCGGTCTGCTCGTCATGGGCCTCGCGGCCGGCGCCCCCTTCCTGATCAAGCTCACCCAGACCTCGGAGTCGGACCTCGCCCTGGGGGCCACGGTGCTGATGGTCCTGATGGTCGCCACGGTGCTCCTGATGCCGGTGATGCTGCCGCTGCTGATGCCCGGCGTCGAGGTGGAGGTCTGGCCCATGGTCCAGGCCCTGCTCGTGCAGATGGCCCTGCCGCTGGCGGTGGGGATGCTGTTCGCACAGGTGGCGCAGAAGGCGGCCGGGGCGATCCAGCCCTGGATCGCCCGAGTCTCCAACATCGCCCTGTACGGCCTGATCGTCGCCACGCTGATCGGCTACTCGCCCGCCCTCCTCGACGCGCAGCTGTGGCTGGCGCTGGCGGTGGGGCTGGTGGTCCTGGTGGTGGCGTTCACCGTGGGCTACATGATGGGCGACGGCCACGACCACCTCAAGGACGTGGGCGGCCTCGGCACGGCCCAGCGCGGGACCGCCGCGGCCCTGATCGTGGCGACCACCGCGTTCGACGACCCCCGCGTCCTCGTGGTGATCGTCATCCTGAACACCCTCGGCGTGGTGCTGCTCATCGCCGCCGCGCGCTGGATGGCCAGCGACGGCGGCATCCAGTGGCTCAGCCCGGCCGGCCCGGACATGCCCACCCGGGCGCTCGAAGGCGAGCGCTCCTGACCCTGGCCCGGCGCGGGCCGCGGCTACCCGTTCGAGGCCTTCGCCGCCGACGCCGAGGCCACCGGCTGTCGCGTGGACGCCCGGTTCTCCACGTGGCAGCTGCACCCGCCGGCGGAGGACTTCCTGGTGGCGCTGCTCAGCCGGGCGGACGGCTGAGCCGCCGCTGCACCGCCCCGACGACGCGCACCATCGCCCGCCGCGGCAGGGCGCGGGCCAGGAGGGGCACGAACCGGTCGTCCGTGACGATCGAGGGCCCCGGGTCCGGCCGGTCCAGCGCGGCCAGGGCCACGGCCGCCACGTGCTCGGGCATGGCCGCGCGCGGGCGGTGGGCGGAACCGCCGGGGTCGGCGACGTCGAAGAACTCCGTGTCCGTGCTGGACGGGGACACGCACAGCACCCGCAGCCCGGTGCCCCGGCACTCCTCCCACAGCGCCTCCGTGAAGCTGAGCACGAACGCCTTGGAGGCGGCGTACACGGCCATCCGCGGGGTGGGCTGGTAGGCCAGAACGCTCGCCACGTTCACCAGGATCCCGCCGCGGGCGGCAGTGAGCTGGTCCAGGAAGGCACGGCTGAGGTCGACGACGGCGGCCACGTCCACCGCGATCATCGCCTGGAGGCGCTCGGGGTCCGCCTCGGCGAACGCCCCGGAGGCGCCGAACCCGGCGTTGTTCACCAGGCCCGCCACCCGGATGCCGCGGGCGTCGAGGTCCGCACGGAGGGTGCGGCCGGCGTCGGGGGCGGCGAGGTCCTGCACCACCGGGGTCACCGTCACGCCATGGGCGGCGCGCAGCTGCCCGGCGAGGGCCTCGAGTCGGTCGGCGCGACGGGCCACGAGCACCAGATCGGCACCGCGGGCGGCCAGCCCGCGGGCGAAGGCGGCGCCGATGCCGGAGCTGGCCCCGGTGACCACCACGGTGCGGCCGGTCAGGTCCATGCGTCCCCCCGGCGGGCCAGGTAGGCCTCCTCCGGCCAGCTGCTGACGCCGGTGACGCGCATGCGGACCACGCGGCCGTCGTCGTCCAGCTCGAAGGGGATCCGCTCGCCGGAGGCGCCGAAGCCGTCCTCGTCCTCCACCCGCAGGGTGGTGGGGTCCAGGGCGCGCAGCTCCTGCACCGAGGCCAGGGGCGCGGACACGGTCGGATCGAGCATCACCATGCGGCCCCCGCCGAACACGACGTCCGTCTCGCCCCACAGGCAGTGGTAGCGGCCGGTGAGGCGATGCAGGTCCTCCTCGGTGACGCCCTCGGGCAGCCTCTGCCAGTCCGCGGCGGGCGAGGTGAGCAGGCCGATCAGTTCCACGACGCCCGCGGCCAGGGAGTCGGCGGGCCCGTCCACCGCGTTGGTCAGCACGCACACGGTGAGGGCGGTGTCCGGGTCCACGAGGGTGCGGGTGATCTGCCCGGGGAAGCCGCCGGAGTGGCCCACCAGGCGGCGCTCCCCCACGGTGACGCCCATCAGGCCCAGGCCGTACGTCCCCGTGCCGGTCCCCCGGGCGAAGCTCGCCTCGGCGCGGTGCATCAGGCGCAGGCTGCGGTCCGTCAGCGGGCCGTCCTGGCCCAGGGCGAGGGCGGCGAAGAACCGGCTGAGCTCCTCGGCGGTGGAGACGAAGCCGGTGGCCGAGGCCAGGGCGCCGGTGGTCGGGTTGCCGACCGTGACGCGGGAGCGGCTGCGCCCGTGCGGGCGGGAGTGTCCGACCACCAGGCGCGGGGCGCCGTCGTTCCCGGTGTCCGCCTGCGCCTCGGCGAGCTCCGGGGCGGTGCGCACCAGGCCGAGCGGCTCGAGCACGGCCTCGGTCACGTGGGAGACGTAGTCGGCGCCGGTGAGGCGCTCGATGATGGCGCCGAGCACGCCGTAGCCGATGTTGGAGTACTTGAAGTGCTCCTGCGGGGCGTAGGCGGCGCCGTGCTCCGCGACGATCGCGCGCAGGGCCCCGGCGTCCGGGAAGGGCGTGTCCAGCTGCCAGAAGTCGGCGTCCACGCCGTCGCGGATCGCCCCGGCGGTGTGGCTGAGCAGCTCCCGGACGGTCGCGCCGGCCAGCGGGGTGTCCGCCCAGTCGTCCAGCAGGTCCGCCACGGTGTCGTCGAGGCGGATCCGGCCGGCCTCCACGAGCCGCATCACGGCGACGGCGGTGAAGGTCTTGGAATGGCTGGCCACCCGGAACAGGTGGTCCGTGGTGAGCGCCTCCCCGGAGGCCTGGTCCGCCTCGCCAAAGGCCTCGGAGAGCACCAGCTCCGCCCCCAGGCGGACGGCCACCTGGGCGCCCGGCACCTGGTGCACCTCCACCTGCGTGGCGAGCCAGCGGCTCAGGTACGGGGCCAGCTCCCGCAGTTGCGCGAGGCTCGGGCAGGGGGCGTCGTCGGCGGGGGTGCTCCGGGTCATGGCGGCCAGCCTAGGGGGCGGCGGGCACAATGGAGGCCATGGCCCTGCAGGAGATCACCGACCATCTGGACGCCACCGTCGCCGGCCTGGACCAGCACGGGGAGCGGATCGGCGCCGCCGACGCCCCCGTCACGCTGACGTTCTGGGCCGACCTGCAGTGCCCGTCGTCGAAGACGTTCGCCTTCACCGCCCTGAGGGACCTGCTCGCCGAGGAGGTCCGCGCGGGCACGCTGGCGGTGCGGTTCCGCCCGCTGGCCACCACCACCGAGGACCCGGACGTGTTCGTGCTCCAGCACGCGGCCGCCGCGGCCGCCGGCGCGCAGGACCGGCTCTGGGACTACGTGCAGGTGTTCCTCCTGACCCAGCGGGAGGAGAACTCCGGCTACGTGACCCCCCGCCACCTGGCGCTCGTGGCCCAGCAGGTGGACGGCCTGGACCTGCACCGCTGGGCCCAGGACATGGCCGGGGACCACCAGGCGGGCCTGATCGCCGCCACGCAGGACGCCCGGGCTGCCGGGGTGACCGGCACGCCCGGCCTCGCCCTCTCCGCCGACGGCGTCACCGTGGGCCCGGTCATCCCGCACCTGGCCTCGATCCGCGCCGAGATCGCGGACCTGATCGACAGCGACGACGACGCCGCCCCCGCGGCGGACGAGGACACCCACGAACGAGGAAGAACGGCATGAGGATCACCGTCATCGGAGGCTCCGGCGGCACCGGAGCGGAGCTCGTCACCGCGGCGCTCGCGGACGGCCACGAGGTGACCGTGGTGTCCCGGGGCGGGCGCGCGCCGGAGGGCGCCGCCGTCGTCGCAGGATCGGCGACGGACCTGGACGTGGCCCGGCGGGCCGTGGCCGGCGCGGACGCCGTGGTGGTCACGGTGGGCGGCGCCAAGGGCGTGCCGCTCTCGCGCACGCAGGTCACGGGCACCGTGGTGCGCGCCATGCAGGCCGAGGGCGTGCGCCGCCTGGCCGTGCAGTCCTCCCTGGGCACGGGCGGCTCCGCCCGGCAGCTGCGCGGCGCCCTGCGCTGGATCACCCCCGTGGTGCTCGCCGGCCCGCTCAGGGACCACACCGCGCAGGAGAAGGCCGTCCGCAGCTCGGGGCTGGACTGGACGATCGTCCGCCCCGCCGGGCTGAAGGACGCCCCCGCCACAGGCGAGGTCACCGTGCTGCGCGACGACGAGTCCGGCTCCCTCGGCGGCACCGTGCACCGCGCGGACGTGGCCCGGTTCCTGCTGAACGCCCTCACCGAGGAGGACACGGTGGGCCACACCTACGGGATCAGTGGCTGACCTGGGCGATCTGCACGTGCCGCCGGGCCCCGGTGTGCCGCGCGGACTGGTGGTCCCCGCCGCCGAGCTCACCGAGCGCTTCTCCCACGCCTCCGGCCCCGGCGGCCAGGGGGTCAACACCGCGGACTCCCGCGTCCAGCTGAGCCTGGACCTGGCCACCACGACGGCGCTCACCGACGCCCAGCGCGCCCGCGCCCTGGCGGTGCTCGCCCCGCGGCTGGCCGGGACCGTGCTGCAGGTGGACGCCGCCGAGCACCGCGCCCAGCGGCGCAACCGGGTGGCCGCACGCGAGCGCGTGGCCGCCCTGCTGCGCGAGGCGCTGGCGCCGGAGGTCCCCCGCCGGGCGACGAAGCCCACCCGCGGCTCCCAGCGGCGCCGGCTGCAGGCCAAGCGGCAGCGGTCGGAGGTCAAGCAGGCCCGGCGCCGGCCCGGGCGCGACTGAGCCGGCCGGTCAGGCGCGCTTCACCACGGAGGACTTGAGGAACATCTGGCCCTGACCGGGCACCTTGGCGCTGATGTCGTGCCCGCCCCGCCGTCGGCCTCCTCCTCGGTCGAGGCCGACCACTCCTGCCCGCACATCGGGCAGGTCAGGAGGGCGCCGGACTCGTACGTGCAGTCCTCGCCGCACTGCGGGCAGGGCGGGAGGGCGCACCCCGACGCCGCGGCGTCCGCGAGTACGTCCTCCGGTATCTGGTGTTCGCCCTCGGGCTGCTGGGCGTGGCGTTCGGCGTGGCGTTCTCCATCCGCGCCGCGGTGGGCACCACCACCATCTCCGCCCCGCCGTACGTGGTCTCGCTGGTCTCCCCGCTGACGGTGGGCCAGGCGACGATCATCCTGCACGTGCTGATGATCCTGGCACAGATCGTGATCCTCGGCCGCCGCTACCAGCCCGTGCAGCTGCTGCAGCTGCCGATCGGCATCGCGTTCGGCGTCGTGATTGACGCGGCCCTGTGGCTGCTGCGGGACGTGCACCCCGACGGCTACGCCGAGTCCCTGCTGCTGTGCGCCGTGGGGATCGCGGTGATGGGGGTCGGGGTGGGCCTGGAGGTCGTGGCGGACGTGGTCATGCTCGCCGGCGAGGGGTTCATCGCCGCGATCTGCCGGTGCTGGGACCTCGAGTTCGCCCGGGTGAAGATCGTCAACGACCTCGCGCACGTGCTCGCGGCCGTGGTCATCTCCCTCGTGGGACTGGGCACCGTGGTCGGCGTGCGGGAGGGCACGGTGGCCGCCGCGTTCCTGGTGGGCATGCTGGCCGGGCCGGTGATCCGCACGCTCAAGCCCCGGCTCGACGCGCGGCTGGCCTGACCCCCGGCCGGCGCGGGACCATGGCGGCATGGACACCCGCGCACTGCTCACCGACGCCGCCCGCCGCCCCCTCGACCTCGCCCGCCCCGTGCTGGACGGGCTCACCGACGAGGCCGCCCACACCCTGCCCGGGGACCGCGCGAACCCGATCGCCTGGCTGCTGTGGCACGCGGCCCGGCAGATGGACGTCCAGACCTCGGCGCTCAGCGGCGAGCAGACCGTGTGGGCCGCCGGGGACTGGGCGGCGCGCCTGGGCGTGGACCGCGCGTCGAACGACTTCGGCTTCGGGGACGACGTCGACGCCGTCCGGGCGGTGCGTGTGGCGGACGTCGCCGCCCTGGGCGAGCACCTCGAGGCGTGCGTCGAGGCCCTCGTGGCCTACGTGGCCACGCTCTCGGACGACGACCTGGACGACGTCGTCGACCCCTCCTACACGCCCCCGGTGACCCGCGGGGTGCGGATCGTGAGCATCGTCGACGACGCCGCGGTCCATCTCGGCCAGGCCGCCTACGCCCGCGGGCTGGTGGACGGCTGGTCCTACGGCGTCTGAGCTCAGGTGCGCGGGCGCCGGCGCGGGCGGCTGATCCACGCCAGGTAGGCGCTGCCACTGGTGAGGGCGGCGCCGCCGGCGGCCACGAGCGGTCCCGCGAAGGGGCCGAGCCGGTCCTTGTAGGCCACCAGCACGTTGGTGCCGCCGGTGATCATCGCGGCCACCACCATGGCGGCCACCACCCGGTCCCCCGTGCGCTCCATGCGCATCACCAGCGGCTCCAGCTCGCTGGCCCGGACGTTCACGTCCACGCCGCCGTCCTCGACGCGCTCCATCAGCGCCCGGACGTACCCGGGCAGCTCGAGGCCCAGCTCGGCGGCGCTCACCGTGGCCCGGCCGATCCGGCCCGCGATCCGCCGTGGGTCCAGCTGCTCCCCTACGAGGCGCAGGGCGAACGGGTCCAGCACCCGCGTGTAGTCGAAGCCGGGGTGGAGCCGGCGGCCGAGCCCGTCCACGATGATCAGCATCCGGAAGAGCTGCACGAGCTCCGCCGGCAGGGACAGCCGGTGCCGGCGGACGATCGAGAAGATCTCCGAGACCAGCTGCGGCACCCGGATGTCCTTGAGGTCGCGGCCGTCGAGGCGGGTGACGATGCGGGCGACCTCGGCGCGGAGCCGGCGCCGGTCCACGGGCCCGCGCGGCGGGGCGATCTCCAGCAGCGAGCGCACGAGCGCGTCGGCGTCCTGGCGGGCCAGGGCCATCGCCATGCCCGCGAACTTCTCCCGCACCGCTGGGGAGATGCGTCCGACCGAGCCGAAGTCGATGAACCCGATGGTCCCGTCCGGCTCGATGAACAGGTTGCCGGCGTGGGGGTCCGCGTGGAACACGCCCTGCTCGAACACCATGCGCAGCAGCACGTCGGCAGCGCGGTAAGCGAGGTCCTCCCGGTCGATCCCGGCGGCGTCCAGGGCGGGCAGGTCGTCCACGCGCATCCCGGCCAGGCGCTCCATGGTCAGCACGCGGGAGGTGGTCAGCTCCCACTCCACGGCGGGGAACCGCACGCCCGGGGTGTCGACGAACCCGGCGGCGATCTGCTCGCAGGCCCGTGCCTCCACGACGAAGTCCAGCTCGGCGCGCAGGCCGCGGTCGAACTCCTCCACCATGGCGGACACGTCCAGGTCGGCCAGGGTCCGCGACGCCCGGGAGAGCCGCCCGGTGAGGGTGCGCATGATCTCCAGGTCCGCGTTCACCTCCTCCACCACCCCGGGTTTGCGGACCTTCACGACGACGTCGCGCCCGTCGTGCAGGCGCGCCCCGTGGACCTGGCCGACGGACGCGGTGGCCAGCGGCCGGCGGTCGAACTCGGCGAACAGCTCGTCCACGGAGGCGCCGAAGTCCTCCTCCACCGTGCGGGCGACCGCCTCGAACGGCACCGCCGCGGCGCTGTCCGTGAGCCGGGCGAAGGTCGCGATGTACGACTCGGGGAACAGGTCGGGGCGGGTGGAGACCAGCTGACCGAGCTTGACGAACGTGGTGCCCAGCTCCTCGAAGGTGCGCACCAGCAGCTCGGGGCGCGCCTCGGCGTCGATCCCGTGGTGCACGGCGCGGTCCTCCGGGGACAGCCACCGGCCCAGCCCGGCCTGCACGGCCGTGGCCATGAGACCGTTCCGCGCCATGACGTGGGCGATCTCGCGGTAGCGGTGCAGGTGCAGGGCCATGGGCCCCACGCTACAGATCCCGGCTGGACGTCCGCCCGTACCGCAGGCAGTTCCGCTGCAGGCGCGCCTCCCCGTCGATCCGGATGCCGGCCGCGATCGTCCCGGCCTCGCGCAGCTCACGCAGCCGCGGGACGAGCCGCTCCTTCACTCCCCACGGGCTGATCGTGTTGACGTTGATCCTCGTGGCGCCCTCGAACCCGGCCAGGGTGGACACGCGCCACTTGAGCATCACGCGCCACGGCACCGCGTGCTCGTTCGCGGCGACCACCAGTCCCTCGTCGATCGCCACGAGCTGCTTGTGCAGGTGGTCGAACGAGGCCCCGCGGGCTTGAGCCAGTTCTGGAACACGGATACGTACGCCACGGCCGGGTCCACCGCGTACAGCTCGCGCGCGGCGTCCGCGGTGAAGGCGAGGAAGGCGTGGTGCTCCTCGGGGGTGAGCGTCCCGGAGGAGGCGAGCGCGTGGTCGTCGGCCGCCCCGTCCGTGAAGTGCCGGCGCGCCACGATCACGTCGTGGCCGCCGCCGAAGAAGCCCTCGGCCGCGGCGAGCCGGTCCTCCTCCGGCATGGCCTCGACCTCCTCGGCGCTGCACCCGCCGGCCCGCAGCTTCGCCCCGACGACGGCGTGCACGTGCGCGCGGCCCGCCGGGGAGGCGAGGTACACGTCCCGGTGGGCCCGCGCGTCGTCCGGGAGCCCGACCCCGTGGTTCAGGCGCCAGTAGTCCCAGCTGAGGATCTCGAAGAGGTTCGGGATCCGCCGGAACTCGGCCATGGTCTCGGCCAGCCGCTCGGCGGGGCGTGCGCCGGAGCCGCCCGCCCGTGGTCCGTCAGCCCGCGGTCCCCGCCGCGACGGGGACCGGGGCGGTCACCGGATCCACGGCCGGTCGCTGCCGCCGCACCCGCTCCCAGGCCACGCGGGCGAGCATGAGCAGCCCGGCCGCGTCCCCGACGACGCCCAGGAGCAGCAGGGTGAGGTCCCCCGTCGCCAGCCCGAAGAGGCCGAAGCAGGTCAGCTCGCCCATCACCAGCAGCCAGGTGCCCACGGAGACGCCGGAGACGTCCCGGGAGCGCCACGCGGTGACCACGGAGGGCGCCACCTGCACGATCAGCGCGACATTCATGGCGGCGCCGAGCCCGAGGCGGCCGCCGAGCAGTCCCGCGAGCGCCATGACGGCCACCCACACGGCCACGCCCGCCACGAGGCGGGGGTCGACGCCGCCGCTCAGACGGGTGAGCGCGTGCGTGAGCAGGCCGGCCACGAGCGCGCAGCTGAGCACGGCCACGAGCCCGGAGGGCACGCCGGACCACACGAAGTAGACGGCCCAGGCCAGGTTGTTCACCGCGGCGAGGGCGGCCCAGGACCAGGAGACGCCGGCCGCGGCGCCGAGGCGGCGCACCCGCAGCAGCTGGGGCAGGTACTGCGGGACGGCGAAGGCCCCCGCGAGGAGCGGGAGCAGGGGCACGAGGGCGGTGGCGGGCATGGGACTCCTTCGGTCCCCGCAACCCTCCCCCGATCGGGGCGCACGCCGCCGTCGTGTTCGCGGCGGACCACGCCTCTGGGCGCATCGGATGTGCTCGGAAAGGTGCTGAGGCGCAAGAATAGTGCGCATGGACGCGATCGATCGGCAGATCCTGACCCACCTGCAGCGGGACGGGCGCATGGCCGTCAACGAGCTGGCGGAGCGGGTGCGCCTCACGAGCGCCCCCACCAGCCGGCGGGTGCGGGAGCTGGAGCGCTCCGGCGCGATCCGCGGCTACCGCGCGGACGTGGACCCGGCTGCGCTGGGGCTGGGCTTCGAGGCTCTGGTCCACGTGACCATGGACCTGGAGGACACCACCACGCTGGCCGAGTTCGAGCGGGCCCTCGCGGAGATCCCGGAGATGCGCCACGCGGAGCGGCTGTTCGGCGACCCGGACTATCTGCTGCGCGTGGTCGCCCGGGACATCGAGGACTTCGCCGACGTGCGGGACCAGCGGATCGCGTCGCTGCCGGGCGTCGGGCGGGTGACGTCCACCATCGTCATGCGCACCATCGTGGACAACCAGCCGCTGCCCACGCCGCGCGAGCGCAGGCGACGCTGACGGGCGGGGGCTCCGGTGCGGGCGCCGTCGTCGGCCCGCTCAGGCGACGATCCCCGCGGCCCGGCCGACCTCCCGGTACTGCACCGCCAGCGAGTCCACGGTGGCGTGGGCGTTCAGGCCGCTGGGGTTGTGCGCCACGAACAGCCGGGTGTCCGGCCAGGGGGACTCCTGCTCGCCGACCTGCGCTCGCCTCCGGCCCGTGGCCATCCGGTAGGGCCCCACCCCCAGCACCGCGACGACGGCGGGCGCGTGCTCCGCCACGAGCGCGTCCAGGCGCGCCGGTGCGGCCTCGAGCTCCTGACGGGTGAGCTCGTCCGCGCGGGCGGTGGCGCGCGGGACGAGGTTGGAGATCCCGATGCCGCGCGAGGTGAGCTCAGCGAGGTCCTCGCGGCGGTACCCCGCGGAGGCGTCGATCAGGTGCCCGGTGAGGCCCGAACGGTGCAGGGCCGGGTAGAAGCGGTTGCCGGGGCGGGCGAAGTGGGCGCCGGTGGCGGCGGTCCAGAGGCTCGGGTTGATGCCGATGAACAGCAGCCGGAGCGGATCCGGCAGCAGGTCGGGGACGGTCGCGTCCCGGTACGCCTGGAGTTCGACCTGCGTGTAGCCCATGGGGCCGAACCCTAGCGGGGTGACACCGGCAGGGGCTCGACACGGTTGCCCGCTACCCTGGCAGTCCACACCCCGTCGCCCACGTCACGCCCCGGAGGCCCCATGTCGTCCCGCATCCACCACCCCGGCCTGCGAGCCAAGGTGATGTCCGCCGAGGAGGCCGCAGCCTTCATCCGGGACGGGGACGTCGTGGGGATGAGCGGGTTCACGGGCTCCGGCTACCCCAAGGCGGTGCCGTCCGCGCTGGCCGCACGCGCGAAGCGGATGCACGAGCGCGGCGAGGCGTTCCGGATCGACCTGCACACGGGCGCCTCCACGGCCCCGGAGATGGACGGCGCGCTGGCCGAGGCGGACGCGGTGCGGCTGCGCACCCCGTTCAACACGGACCCCACCATGCGCGCCAAGATCAACGCGGGCGCCATGGAGTACATCGACACGCACCTGTCCCACCTGGCGCAGACCGTGTGGGAGGGCTTCTACGGGCACATGGACGTGGCCGTCGTCGAGATCTCCGGCATCCGCGAGGACGGCAGCCTGATCCCGTCCTCCTCGATCGGCAACAACAAGTCCTGGCTCGAGCTCGCGGACAGGGTGATCCTCGAGGTCAACTCGTGGCAGTCCGAGGACCTCGAGGGCCTGCACGACATCTACTACGGCACCGCGCTGCCCCCGCACCGCCAGCCCGTGATGATCACGCACCCCTCGGACCGGATCGGCGAGCAGTACCTGCGCTGCGACCCCGCCAAGGTGGTCGCCGTCGTCGAGACCCACGGCCCGGACCGCAACTCGCCGTTCAAGCCGGCGGACGCGGACTCGATCGCCATCGCCCAGCACCTCGTGGAGTTCTTCGAGCACGAGGTCAAGCAGGGCCGCTACGACGACCGGCTGCTGCCCCTGCAGTCGGGGGTGGGCAACATCGCCAACGCGGTGATGGCGGAGCTGGTGAAGTCCCGCTTCACGGGCCTCACCGCGTTCACCGAGGTGGTGCAGGACGGCATGCTGGACGCCCTGGACACCGGCACGCTCTCCCTGGCCTCGGCCACGGCGTTCTCCCTGTCCACGGAGGCGGCCGAGCGGTTCAACGACAACGCGGCGAAGTACCGGGACAAGCTGATCCTGCGCACCCAGGAGATCTCCAACCACCCCGAGCTCGTGCGCCGCCTGGGCGTCCTGGCCATGAACGGCATGCTGGAGGCGGACCTGTACGGCAACGTCAACTCCACGCACCTGATGGGCACGAAGATCATGAACGGTCTGGGCGGCTCCGGCGACTTCGCCCGCAACGCCTTCACGTCCTTCTTCCTCACCCCGTCCACGGCCAAGGACGGCGCCATCTCCTGCATCGTGCCGATGGTCTCCCACGTGGACCACACCGAGCACGACGTGCACGTGGTGGTCACCGAGCAGGGCCTGGCCGACCTGCGCGGCCTCTCCCCCAAGCAGCGGGCCCGCATGATCATCGACACGTGCGCCCATCCGGACTACAGGGACCAGCTGGAGGACTACTACCAGCGCGCCCTGAAGACGTCGGCCGGCCTGCACACCCCGCACCTGCTGGGCGAGGCGCTCTCCTGGCACCAGCGCTTCCTGGAGACCGGGACCATGAAGGCGGACTGACCCGCCCGCCGGGGGCTCCTCCCCCGGCACCGCCCCACCCGACGACGACGGCCCCCACCTCCTCGAGGCGGGGGCCGCGTCCGTGTGCGCGGGGCGGTTCCGGGTCAGCGGTCCGCGCGACGCTCCGTGGTGAGGGTGAAGCCCTGGGCGCGCAGGCGCTCCACGAGGGCGTCCCCCAGCCCGGTGGCGGGGGTGAGGACGCCGGCGCGCTCGGGCAGGGCCGTGTCCTCGGCGGCGAGGGCGAGCGCCGACTCGCCCAGCATGACGGCGGTGCCGGTGTAGCCCGGGTCCTTCTCCGCGGCCACGCGGGTGATGTAGCGGGCGCCGGTGGTGGTGGTCGCCTCGACCTCCATGACGAACCGGCCGCGGGCCATGTCCTCCTCGGACGGGCCCTCGCCGGGCGCAGGCAGGGCACGGTCCAGCAGGGCGCGCGTCGGGGAGAACCGCATGCCCGTGGCCATGCCGGCCAGCGCACCCGTCATGACGCCCGCGGTCACGGCGCCCCGCGGGCCGGAGCCGGTGTCCGAGACCTCGCTGTAGCGGAAGCCGCGGCCGTAGGACCAGTCGGTCAGAGCGTTGCTGCGCCGCACGATCCGCGTGTTGTACGCGGCCATGAAGAAGGGCGCCTGCCACGTGCCGGAGCCGCCGGCGCGGCGGACGGGCGAGGCGGAGGCCAGCCGGCGCACGCGGCCCCGCACGCCCTCGGCGGCCTGCTTCTTGTCGGCTCCACCGCCGGAGGCGGGGCGGTCGGCGTCGTGGCGGTCCGGCTCGGCGTCACGGTCCGGGGAGAGGCCGAAGGGGTCGGCCACGATCGCTGCGCGCTCCTTGTCCTGCCCCATCTCGGCGAACTGGCGGCGCATCGAGTCGACGGTGCCGCCGCTGAACCCGCCGCGCATCGAGCGCACGTGCAGGACGGTCTCCTCGAGGGTGCCCTCGCCGTCCTCGGCGGCGCGCTGGGCGGTGAGGTACACGCCCAGGTCGGAGGGCACGGAGTCGAACCCGCACGAGGTGACGATCCGCGCGCCGGTGCCCTGCGCCGTCGCGTGGTGGCGGTCGATCATGTCCCGGACGAACAGGACCTCGCCGGTGAGGTCGGCGTAGTGCGTGCCCGCGGCCGCGCACGCGCCCAGCAGGTGCCGACCGTACTCGGCGTAGGGGCCCACGGTGGTGACGACGGCGCGCGTGCGCCGGGCCAGGCGGCGCACCGCGACCTCGTCCAGGGTGTCCACGGTGACGAGCGGCCAGTCCGCGGCCGCCTCCGGCAGGGTCTCACGGACCTTCGAGAGCTTGTCCTCGCTGCGGCCGGCGAGGGCGATGCGCATGTCGGACGGGGCGCTGCGGGCGAGGTGGGCGGCGGTGAGCTTGCCGACGAAGCCGGTGGCGCCGACGAGGATGAGGTCGAACTCGCGGTCCTGGCGGGGCGTGTCGGCGGAGTCGTCGGTCCGGGTGCCGGGGCGGGGGCTGGTGCTGGTCATGGGGGACGAGGCTAGCC
>NZ_JAUNHR010000140.1 GCF_030523875.1 Micrococcus sp.
CCGAGGGCGGTGCCGCGCCAGGCGTGGGCGATGGCCAGGGCGAGGGCGTCGGCGGCGTCGGCGGGACGGGGCGGGGCGTCCAGGCGCAGGATGCGGGTGACCATCGTGGTGACCTGCTCCTTGCCGGCGTCGCCGTCCCCGGTGACGGCGGCCTTGACCTCGGAGGGGGTGTGCAGGCCCACGGGGACGCCGGCGCGGGCGGCGGCGGCGATGGCCACGCCCGCGGCCTGGGCCGTGCCCAGGACGGTGGGGGTGTTGTTGTTGGCGAACATCCGCTCGACGGCGGCGCGCGCGGGCGAGAAGCGCGCGAGCACGGCGGTCACCGCCTCGTCGATGCGCAGCAGGCGGGCGTCGAGCGGGGTGTCGGCGGGCGTGCCCACGACCTCGACGTGGACGAGCGAGGCCCGCCGACGCGCGTCCACGTCCACCACGGCGATCCCGCAGCGGGTGAGCCCGGGGTCCACCCCGAGCACGCGGACGACGTCGACGGGCCCGGCCGCCACGACGCTCAGTCCTCCTCGAGCTCGGCGAGGAGCTCGGGGGCGATGTCCACGTTCGAGAAGACGCTCTGCACGTCGTCGAGCTCCTCGACGGCGTCCACGAGCTTCAGGAAGGTGCGGGCCCCCTTGGCGTCCAGCTCGACCTTCATGGTGGGCACGTACTCGAGCTCGTCGGTCTCGTAGGCGATCCCGGCGGCGTCGAGAGCCTGCGCCACGGCGCGCAGGTCCGAGGGCGCGGAGACGATCTCGAACTCGTCGCCCGACTCCACGACCTCCTCGGCGTCCGCGCCGCCCTCGAGCACGGCCTCGAGCAGGCCGTCCTCGGTGTTGCCCTCGGCGGGCAGGCGCACGAGGCCCTTGCGGTTGAACAGGAATGACACGGAGCCAGAGTCGGCCATGGTGCCGCCGTTGCGGGTGACCGCGGCGCGCACGTCCGCGGCGGCCCGGTTCTTGTTGTCGGTGAGGCACTCCACGAGCAGGGCCGAGCCCTGCGGGCCGCGGACCTCGTACATGATCTCGGTGTAGTCGATGACCTCGCCGGTCAGGCCGGCGCCGCGCTTGATGGCGCGCTCGATGTTGTCGTTGGGCACCGAGTTCTTCTTGGCCTTGGAGACGGCCAGGTCGAGGGCCGGGTTGCCGGCCAGGTCGGCGCCGCCGGCGCGGGCGGCCACCTCGATGCCCTTGATGTACTTGGCGAAGGCCTTGGCGCGCCGCTGGTCGATCACGGCCTTCTTGTGCTTGGTCGTCGCCCACTTGGAATGGCCGGACATGCGGGTCTCCTCATCGTCAGGCGCGCCGCCCGAGGGGCGCGCGGTCGTCGTCACCGGCGGGCCCGGCGAACGGGCCCCGCACTCGACCGACCACTCTACCGCCGCGGTCCCGCGCGCCCCTGGATCCTGCGGACGGGGCCGCGGCCTACGCTGGCCCCATGACCCAGATCACCGACCGGCTCCCGGCCGGACACCCCCTCCTGTCCCCCTCCCCCCTGCCCCTCGAGCTGCCCGACTTCGCCGCCGTGAGCGACGCCGAGCTGGCCGCCGGCCTGCGCCACGGCATGGCCGAGCACCGCGCCGAGGTCGAGGCCCTGCTCTCCTCGGACGAGGCTCCCACGTTCGCGAACACGGTGCGCGCCCTGGAGCTGTCCGGGCAGCTGCTGCGCCGGGTGGCTCCGATTTTCTTCACCCTGGTGGGTTCGGACGGCACCGACGCGCGGCAGGCGCTCGCCGAGGAGCTCTCCCCCGAGCTGGCCGCCCACGAGGACGCCGTGCTGCTGGACCCGCGGCTGGCCGAGCGCGTGGCCGCCGTCGACGACGCCGACCTCACCGGGGAGGACGCCCGCCTGCTGGCGGACCTGCGCACGCGCCTCGAGCTGGCCGGCGCCCACCTGGCCCCGGCGCAGCGGGACGAGCTGCGGCGGACCAACGGGGAGCTGGCCGCCGCCAAGGCCGCCTACACCCGGCGCCTGGTGGCGGACACGGCAGCCCGGGCCGTCCTGGTGACCGACCGGTGGCGGCGGCCGCCGCGGCCGCGGCGGAGGCCGGGCACGGAGAGGGGGACGCGGACGCGGGGCCCTGGCTGCTGACGCTGTCCCTGTTCACCTCGCAGCCGTGGCTGGCGGACCTGGAGGACGCGGGGCTGCGGCGAGAGGTGTTCCAGGCCTCCGTCGCGCGCGGGTCGGAGGGCGAGCACGAGACGCTGTCCACGGCGATGCGGATCGTGCGGCTGCGCCTGGAGAAGGCGCGGCTGCTCGGTGCGGCGTCCTGGGCGGAGCACGCGCTGAAGGACCGGGCGGCGCCGTCGGTGGGGGCGGTGGAGGAGCTGCTGGGCGCGCTGGTGGGGCCCGCCATGGCCAATGCGCGGGCGGACGCGGCCGTGGTGGCGCCGGACGGCGGCGCCGTGGCCCCGTGGGACTGGCCGTTCCTCTCGGCTCGGCACGCCCGGGAGGCGTTCGCGGTGGACGCGGGGGCGCTGCGCCCGTTCTTCCCGCTGGACCGGGTCCTCACGGAGGGCGTGTTCGCGGCGGCGACGGCGCTGTACGGGCTCTCGTTCGCCGAGCGCCCGGAGCTGGCGGGGCACCTGTACCGGCCCGGGATCCGGGTGTGGGAGGTGACGGACGAGTCCGGCGTCGTGATTGGGCTCTTCGTGGGGGACTTCTTCGCGCGCGCCACGAAGTCGGGCGGGGCGTGGATGCACACGGTGCGGGACCGGTCGGAGGCCCTGGGCGAGCGCCCGGTGGTCTTCTGCACCATGAACGTGCCGGCCCCGGCGGCGGGTCGGCCGGCGCTGCTCACGCTCGACGAGACGACGACGCTCTTCCACGAGTTCGGCCACGTGCTGCACGGGCTGCTGGCCGAGGGCGAGTACGCCTCCCTGACGGGCACGAGCGTGCCCCGGGACGTGGTCGAGTTCCCCAGCCAGG
>NZ_JAUNHR010000037.1:0-19459 GCF_030523875.1 Micrococcus sp.
GACCCGGCCGAGCACATGGACCCGGCCCGCTTCGCCCCCACCCCCGACGCTTTCGCTGACGCAACACGCGCGGACGCGAGCGCTTTCGCTGACGGGACACGCGTGCCGGAGGACGCTTTCGCTGACGGGGACAGCGACGACGGCGCGGCAGACGCCCCCGTCCCCAACCCCCTCGACGCCCCCGCGGTCCCCGGCGCGGGCGAGCGCATGGCCCTGGAGATCGTGGCCAGCGGCGTGGGGCACGTGGTGCTGCCCATGTCCGTGGCGCGCGTGTTCGGCCGCAAGGACGTGGTCGTCCTGCCCGTGGCGTGCGAGCTCGACGAGGTGGTCGGCCTGTCCCGCGCGGACCGCGAGGCCGCGGCCACGGCCGCGGAGCTGGAGGTCGCCGGCGGCGGCGGCGTCAGCGGTGTCGATGGTAACGATCCTGACGACGGCGCTGTGACCGGCAAGGACGCGGCCGACGTCGTCCGCCACCCCGGCTGGGACGTGGGCCTGGCCTGGCTCAAGGAGTCCGACTCGGACCTCGTGCAGGCGTTCGTGGGCGTCACCCGCGGGCGGCGCTCCGGCAGCTCCCGGTGACCCCCACCGCTTTCGCTGACGCACCACGGGCCGTGGCGTCGTCGTCGCTGACGTCCCGGCCCCGGCTGCCAGCGACGACGTCATCGCCGCGCGTCTTGCGTCAGCGAAAACGGGTCGGCTGCGCGTCTTGCGTCAGCGAAAACGCTGCGGGGGTCAGCCGAGTCGGCCGGGCTCGGCGGCGCGGTAGTGCTCCGGGTCGTCGGCGTCCTCGTCCACGGGCTCGGTGCCCCGCGCCCGCGCCACGAGCGTCATGAGGTGGTAGACGAGCACCGCGGTCAGCGTGCCCAGGGTGATGCCGCCGAAGACCAGGCCGCCCACCACGATCTCCGGGTTCGCGATCGCCACGATCAGGCCCGCGCCCGCCGTCATGAGGTTGATGGTGTTGGAGAAGTCCACGCGGTTCTGCACCCAGATGCGCACGCCCATCACGCCGATCATCCCGTAGAGGATGATGCCCGCGCCCCCGGCCACGCCGTCGGGGATGGTGGCGACGGCGGCCCCGAACTTGGGCAGGAACGCCAGGGCGATCGCGGTGAGGCCGGCCACCCAGTACGCCGCGGTGGAGTACACCTTCGAGGAGGCCATCACGCCGATGTTCTCCGCGTACGTGGTGGTGCCGACGCCGCCGCCGAGGCCGGAGAGGGAGGTCGCCAGACCGTCGGCCAGCAGCGCCCGGCCGGTGAGCGGATCGAGGTCCCGCTTGGTCATCAGCCCCACGGTGCGCACGTGGCCGATGTTCTCCGCCACGAGCACGAGCACCACGGGCAGGAACAGCGGCAGCAGCGTCACGTCCACGGTCGGCGCGTGGAACGGGGGCAGGCCGAGCCAGCCGGCCTCCCGCACGGCGTCGAAGGAGACCTGGCCCTGGGCGAGCGCCAGCAGGTAGCCGACGACGATGCCCACCAGGATGGACAGGCGCCCCAGCAGGCCCTTGAACAGCACGGCGGTCAGCACGACGGCCAGGGCGGTGCCGAACGTGGTCACCGGCACCTCCTCCATGGCCTGG
Source organism: Micrococcus sp. (assembly GCF_030523875.1). Taxonomy (GTDB): domain Bacteria; phylum Actinomycetota; class Actinomycetes; order Actinomycetales; family Micrococcaceae; genus Micrococcus. The sequence continues at coordinate 1,586 of NZ_JAUNHR010000037.1, forward strand.
GTGGTGGCCCCGGCCAGGTTCAGGCCGATCAGCGCCACGATCGTGCCCATCACGGCCGGCGGCATGAGGGCGTGGATCCAGCCGGTCCCGGCCCGGTGCACGACCGCGCCGATCACCATGAGCAGCACACCGGTCACCAGCACGCCGCCCAGCGCCGCGCCGACCCCGCCGGCGGCCGAGGCCGCGGTCAGCGGGGCGATGAAGGCGAAGGAGCTGCCCAGGTAGCTCGGCAGGCGGTTGCCCGTGACCACCAGGAACAGCAGGGTGCCCAGGCCGGAGAACAGCAGAGCCGTCGTGGCGGGCATGCCGGTGATGGCCGGGACCAGCACCGTGGCGCCGAACATCGCCATCACGTGCTGCACGCCGATGCCCACGGTGCGCGGCCAGCTCAGCCGCTCGTCGGGGGCGACGACGGTGCCCGCCGTGATGGTGCGGCCGTCCCCGTGCAGGCGCCAGGGGCCGGCGCCGCGGCCGGTGGAGGGGGCGTCGTCGTCGTGCGGGGCCGGCCGTCCGGAGGGCTCGGCAGGGGTGGGGGAGGAGTGGGACATGTCCGCCTTCCCGGGCGCGTGGGGGCTGGGGCGGGGCGCGCCGCGGAGGGGGCTCCGCGCAGCGTCCCGGCCCCGGGTCGGGGCCGCCTCGTAGGGTACCGTTTGAGCCGTGGACGAGTACTTCGGAGTGATCGGCGAGGCCCTGGTGGACGTGGTGCTCTCTGACACCGCCACGCCGAGGGCGCACCCGGGCGGAAGCCCCCTGAACGTGGCCGTCGGCCTGAGCCGGCTCGAGCGCCCCGTGGTGTTCGCCGGCCGCGTCGGCCGGGACGAGTACGGCGAGATGATCGCCGCCCACCTGCGCGGCAACGGCGTGCGCAGCCTCCTCGAGCCGGACGCCTCCCCCAGCTCCGTGGCCACCGCCCGCCTCGACCCCACCGGCGCCGCCAGCTACGAGTTCGAGCTGGACTGGACCCTGCCCCCCGCCGAGGACCTGGCCCGCCGCCTGGACGAGGCCCACGAGGGCCGGCTGGTGCACGTGCACGCCGGCTCGATCGCCACGATGCTCGCCCCCGGGGACGCCTCCGTGATGGGCGCCTTGGCCGCCGCGCAGCCGCACGCCACCATCAGCTACGACCCCAACGTGCGCCCCTCAATCGTGCCGGACCGGGAGTTCGCCCGGGCCCGCGCCGAGGAGGTCGTGCGCCTCTCCGACGTGGTGCACGCCTCGGACGAGGACATCGCGTGGCTCTACCCGGACCGCCCGCTCATGGACTCGCTGCAGGCCTGGCGGGAGGCCGGCCCGGCGCTCGTGGTCATGACCCGCGGCGCCGAGGACATCGTGGCTGTGACCGCGGACCATGAGGTGGAGCGCCCCATCGTCCCCGTGGACGTCGCGGACACTGTGGGCGCCGGCGACTCCTTCACCGCCGCCCTCCTGGCCGCCCTGGACGACCGCACCCTGCTGGGCGCCGAGAACCGGGAGCGCCTCCACGCGATGGACCTGCACGACATCCAGTCCGTGCTGATCTACGCCTCCCGCGCCTCGGCCATCACGGCCTCCCGCCCCGGCGCCGACCCGCCCACGCGGGACGAGCTGGCGGACTGACGTCGGCGGCGGGGCTCCGCTCCGCTCAGAGCAGGCCGAGCTCTCGCACGGCGTCCCGCTCGGCCTCGAGCTCGGCGATCGTGGCGGCGAGTCGTCCGCCCTCGCCCGGCAGCAGCGACTCGTCCGGGTCCAGCCCCGGCACGATCGTCCATGCGCCGGAGCCGTCGGAGGTCACCGGGAACGAGCTGATCAGGCCCTCCGGCACGCCGTAGGACCCGTCCGAGACCACCGCCGCAGACGTCCGCCGCGGGGCCCCCTCGGCGTCCACGCCAGTGCCCAGCGACCAGTCGCGCATGTGGTCGATCGCCGCCGACGCCGCCGAGCCCTGCGAGCTGGACCCGCGGACCTCGATGATCTCCGCGCCGCGCTTGGCCACGCGGGGGATGAACTCGTCCGCGGCCCAGCCGTGGTCCACCACGTCCAGGGCGGGTCGCCAGGCGGGGGCGCCGCCGTCGTCGCCGGTCACCCGCACTCGTGCGTGGGTGAGGTCCGGGAACTGGGTGGCGGAGTGGTTGCCCCAGATGGTGATCCCGTCCACGTCCGTGACGCCGACGCCGGCGCGGGCGGCCAGCTGGGACACGGCGCGGTTGTGGTCCAGGCGGGTCAGCGCGGTGAAGCGCTCGGCGGGCACGTCCGGGGCGTGCGCGGAGGCGATCAGCGCGTTGGTGTTGGCCGGGTTGCCCACGACGACGACGCGCACCGCCTCGTCCGCATAGTCGTTGATGGCGCGGCCCTGGGGGCCGAAGATGCCGCCGTTGGCCTGCAGCAGGTCCGCGCGCTCCATGCCGGCCGTGCGGGGTCGGGCGCCCACGAGCAGGGCGTGCGTGGTGCCCTCGAAGGCGGTGGCCGGGTCGTCCGTGACGTCCACCGAGTCCAGCAGCGGGAACGCGCTGTCCGCGAGCTCCATGGCCACGCCCTCGGCGGCGCGCACGGCGGAGGGGATCTCCAGCAGGCGCAGGCGCACGGGGGTGTCGGCGCCCAGCATCTGGCCGGAGGCGATGCGGAAGAGCAGGGCGTAGCCGATGTTGCCGGCGGCACCCGTCACGGTCACGGTCTGGGGGGAGGCGGTGGTGCGGGTCACGTGTCCATCATGCCTGGCCAGCACGTCGTGGTCACGACCCGCCGTGGCGCCGGCCCCCGCGACGGCGGGGCGTGACCACAACGGGGGAACCGTCGACCCGGGCAGGGCCGGTGGGGGTGCCGCCTACACTGAGGCGCATGTCCGTCCTGCCCGTCTCCGCGCGCCGTCCTCGGCTGATCGCCACGGACCTGGACGGCACCGTGATCGGCTACCGGCACACGCGCAGCGGCCGGCTGTCCCCGCGGACCATCGCCGCGCTGCGGGACGCGCACGAGGCGGGTGTCGTCGTCGTGTTCGTGACGGGCCGGCCCCTGCGCTGGCTCGGCCCGCTCCAGGACCAGCTGGGGGAGGTGGGCCCGGTGATCTGCTCCAACGGGGCCGTGGTGGTGGACGTGGCCGCGGACCGGGTGCTGCTCGCCCACGCGCTCGAGACCGCCGCGATGGACCGCGTGGTGGCCCGCGTGCGGGCTCTGGACCCGACCGCCACGTTCGGCGCCGAGGCCCTCGAGGGGTTCTTCTGGGAGGACGCGTTCGCCGCGGACGAGTTCGGCCAGGCCCGCGCCGCCACCGTGGAGGAGGCGCTCCCCGCGGAGGCCACCGTGGTGAAGCTGATGGCCAAGTCCGGGCGGATGGACCCGGACGCGTTCCTGGCTGCGGTCCGGGAGGTCGGCGAGGGGATCGTGACCGCCACCCACTCCGCGCCCGGCGTGCCGCTCGTGGAGATGTCCGCTCCCGGCGTGCACAAGGCCGCCACGCTCGCCGAGTACGCCGCCCGGCACGGGATCGCCGCCGAGGACGTGGTGGCGTTCGGGGACATGCCCAACGACGCCGAGATGCTCGCCTGGGCGGGCCTCGGCCTGGCCGTGGCCAGCGCGCACCCCTCCCTGCGGGAGGTGGCGGACGGCGTCGTCGGGGCCTGCGACGACGACGGGGTCGCCGCCGCCATCGAGGCCCTCCTGGCGCTGCCGCCGCGCTGAGGGCCGAGGGGCCCGCCCCCGCCCCGCGCGGGCCCTGGCCCGCCCGCTCAGTGCTGCAGCGTCAGCGCCGCGTGCGGGTGAGATCGGCGTCCTCGTAGCGGACGCCCGGGGCCTTCGTGACCAGCTTGTGGCCCAGCCACAGGGCGAGGAACAGCGGCAGGCCGATGTAGGCGGAGGCCACGGTGAGGAAGTCGAGGCCGCCGCTCATGAAGGCCTCGTAGTTCTGGCCCACGATCACCACGGCGCACATCACGAGCGCCACGATCGGGCCGAGCGGGAACCAGCGCGCCTTGAAGGGCAGGGCGTCCGGGTCGCCGCCCTGGGTGACGTAGGCGCGGCGGAAGCGGTAGTGGCTCCACGCGATGCCCATCCAGGTGATGAACCCGGCCAGGCCGGAGGCGGACACCAGCCACACGTACGCGGTGCCGTCGCCGAGCAGGGCGGTGAGGAAGCACAGCCCGCCGATCGCGGTGGTGGCCAGCAGGGCGGGCATGGGCACGCCACGCCGGTTGACCCGGGTGAAGACGCGCGGCGCCTTGCCGGACTCGGCCAGCGAGTACAGCATGCGTGTGGACACGTAGAGGCCGGAGTTGCCGGCGGAGAGGATCGCCGTGAGGATCACGGCGTTCATCACGGTGGCGGCCGCCAGCACGCCCGCGTTCTCGAACACCAGGGTGAAGGGGGAGATCGCGACGTCGCCGATCTCGCTGCCCAGCAGGTTCGGGCTGGTGTGGGGGATGAGGAAGCCGATGACGGCGATCGCCCCCACGTAGAACAGCAGGATGCGGAAGAACACCGTGCGGATGGCCTTCGGCACGGTCCGCTCCGGGTCGTCGGCCTCGCCGGCGGCGACGCCGATCATCTCGGTGCCCTGGAAGGAGAAGCCGGCCACCATGAAGATCGCCAGCATGCCGGTGAACCCGTTGACGAACGGCGCCTCCCCGGCGGTCCAGTTCTCGAAGCCGGGCGAGGGGCCGCCCAGGATGCCCAGGATCATCAGGACGCCGAGCACCAGGAAGACCACCACGGTGAGCACCTTGACCAGGGAGAACCAGAACTCGCTCTCGCCGAAGGCGCGCGTGGAGAGGGCGTTCACGGCGAAGAGGATCGCCAGGAACAGCGCGGACCAGATCCAGGAGGGCACGTCCGGCAGCCAGTAGCGCATCACCAGGCCCGCGGCCACGAGCTCGGCCGCCACCGTGATGGCCCAGTTGAACCAGTAGTTCCAGCCCACGGCGAAGCCGAAGGAGGGGCTGACGAACCGGGTGCCGTACTCCTCGAAGGCGCCGGAGACCGGCATGTACGTGGACATCTCGCCGAGCGACTGCATCAGCAGGTACACCATGAAGCCGATCACGGTGTAGGCCAGCAGGGCGCCGCCCGGGCCGGCGGTGGCGATGCTGTTGCCCGAGGCCACGAGCAGGCCGGTGCCGATGGCGCCGCCCATGGCGATCATGACCATGTGGCGTGCGCCGAGGCTGCGCTTCAGCTTCTCCTCCGGGGCCGGCGGCCGAGGGACCGTCGCCGTGCTGCCGGCGGCGGGCGTGGGGGACGGGTGTCCGGTGTCCATGGGGACCTTTCCTGGGATGCGCGGGGGCCGCGGCGCGTCGGCGGGGCCGGGCGCGGGCGACGTTCGAGTGTACGACCGCCGCGGCGTCGTCGTGGTCGACGGTCCGGGTCAGGGGCGGGGCGGGGGGCGGGCCGTCAGCGGGCCAGGCGACGCGTGGCGAGGGCGATCGGGCCCTCGAGCGGGCCGCGGCGCCAGGGCTCGCGCCGGACCACGGTGCGCCACAGCAGCGGCAGGAGCAGCCCGCCGACGCACAGCGCGACCACGTTGAACCAGGTGTCGTCCGTGCCGGCGGGGGAGAGCCACGGCCCGGCGCCGGGCTGCAGCGCCCCGCCCAGGACGGTCCATGCGCCCACGGCCCAGCCGAGGTACGCCTGGTGCGCCACGTAGACGGTCAGCGTCATGGACCCGGGAACCGCGAGGATCCCCGTCAGCCACGGCAGGTGGGAGGGCACGACGGCGGCGCACGCCCCCAGCGCGGCCAGCACCAGGCCGGTGGCCAGGGCGACGTCCGCGAGGGAGGCGGTGTACGGCAGCGGGAACTCGCCGGTGCGCCACCGGGAGAACGCGAGGGCGACGGCGGCGAGCCCGAGGCCGGCCCCGGCCCAGGCGGCGGCCCGGCCGCGGGCGACGCCCTCGAAGCGGTGCACCGAGGCGACGAGCACCGAGCCCAGCAGCGCCCAGGCCAGCAGCGGGGGCAGGCGGTAGGGGCCGGCGGTGAGGAACTCGGCCGTCCACCGGAGGGACTCGGCCTCCGTGACAGCCAGGGCGGCCCCCACGTTGCCCAGCTGCGCGCGCACGGGCGCCGTGAGGGACTGCAGCGGGGCGAGGGCCTCGCTCAGGCGGGCCGCCACCGGGGCGGTGCCCACCGCGGTGAGCCACACGCCCAGCATCAGGCAGACCACGGCGAGGCCGGTGCGGAGGGAGCGGGGCAGGGCCACGAGCAGCGGGAGGACGACCATGACGATCGCCAGGTGGGTGAGGATGTCCGCCACCTGCGCGCCGGACAGGGCCGTCAGCCAGGCGGCGGCCAGAAGCGCCACGGCGCGGATCAGGGCCAGGGCCAGGGCCCGGCCGGCCCCGTGCCGGCGTCGCTCCAGGGCGGCGCCCACGCCCACGAGGGCGGCGAACAGGGCCGCGGTGAGGAACTCGGTGAGGTGCAGGATGCCGCCGGGACCGCCGGACGGGGCGGCGTGGGCCACGAACATCGAGACGAGCGCCAGGCCGCGCGCCACGTCCACCCACACCAGGCGGTGCGCGGCGTGGAGACCGGACAGACGGCGGAGGACGGCGGCCACGGGTGGCTCAGAGGAAGTCGAAGGGGTCGAACTCGTCGATCGGGATGACGCGCAGACGCGGCAGCGGGGCGTCGAAGGCGCCGACCTCGTGCTCGAGGTCCCACACCTCCATGCCGTTCACGGCCCGCAGCTCGGCGGACATGAACTCCTCGAAGCCCATCACCGCCACCCGCGAGCCCTCGGCGGCGAGGGCCTGCATGTGCGGGGCGAAGTCGACGTCGTGCGAGGCCAGGACCACGTCCGCCTCCCGGTTCAGCAGGGCCTCGGCCGTGCGCTGGATGCCGATGTCCACGACCTTGCCGGAGCCCTTGAGGAGGATCGGCTGGTAGCCCATGGTGGTCAGCGCCTGGACGAAGCCGAAGGGGATCTCCCCCTCCACCGCCAGGAAGAACAGCGGGCGCACCGGCTGCCCCCACGCGCGCTCCACGTGGGCCAGCACGCGCTGCCAGCGGGGGCGCTCCTCCGGATGGGGCCGGCGGTTGAGGACGGACATGCCGAGGGTGGCGTCGATGTTCTCGCCGTCCACGAGGAGGTAGGTCTGGCGCACGCTCATGGGCTCGAGGGTAGTGGGTGGGGAGGACGCGGGGCGGGCGGGGGCCGGGGGCGCGGCAGGCGTCGCCGGGGCGACGGCCGGTGCCGGGGCGCCCGTGGCCGGGCCCGTGGGCAGGTCGGCGCGGCGGGGCGTCAAGGCGTGGTCCCGCCCTGGTCGTCGTCGTGGATCGGCTTCATGCGAGCCCCTCTCGGTCGTGGTGCACACGGCTATCCTGGCACCGTGATCCGCCGCCGGCCTCCGTCACCCGCGCACCGCGCGCCGTCCGAGGCCGCCTGGACCGCGCCCCGCGCGTCCGCCCCCGCCCACCTCGCCGACTCCCTGCCCGCCCGCCGCGGCTGGCCGCTGGGGTTCGCCCACCGGGGCGCGGACACCGGCCGGGAGAACACGCTCGCGGCGTTCCAGGCCGCGTGGGACGCCGGCTTCACGTACCTGGAGCTGGACGTGCACACCACCGCGGACGGCGTGCTCGTGGTCTTCCACGACGACGCCCTCGACCGCGTCACCACCGGCACCGGCCCGCTCTCCGCGCTGACCTGGGAGGAGCTCGGGGAGGTGCGCGTGGTGGCGGAGGGGGCCGGCGTCGTCGCGGACGGGGCGGGAGAGTCCCTGCTGCCGCTTGCCGAGCTGCTCGTCGCGCTGCCCGAGGCGCGGTTCAACGCGGACCTCAAGGACGACGCCGCGGCGCCCGCCATGGCGGCGCTGCTCGCCGAGCACGACGCGTGGGACCGCGTGCTCGTGGCCTCCTTCCACGACGGCCGGCGGCGTGCCTTCCGGCGCGCGCTCACGGACCTCGGGCACGGGGACCGGACGTCCGGGGCCCGCCGCGTGGCGACGTCCGGCGCGATTGCGGCGGTCGCCGCGCTCGTGCTGCTGGGCCCACTGGGGCTCACCGGCTGGCTGCGTCGCCACGCGCTCGCCGTGGACTGCGTGCAGGTGCCCGTGCGGCACGGCAGGATCCCGGTGGTGACGCCCGGGTTCGTGCGGCGCTGCCACGCGGCCGGGCTGCCCGTGCACGTGTGGGTGGTGGACGACGCCGCCGAGATGGAGCGCCTGCTGGACATGGGCGCGGACGGCATCATGACCGACCGCGCCGACGTCCTGGCCGAGGTCTTCACGCGGCGCGGCATCTGGCCGCAGCACTGAGCCTCCTGCGTTTTCGCTGACGCAACACGCGCACCGGATTAGCTTTCGCTGACGCACCACGGGTGCCGGGGGCGCTTTCGCTGACGCCCCCTCCTTCAGATCCTTTCGATCAGGCGGCAGGTGCCAGCACCAGCGCGACGCCGTCGCGGGTCAGGGTGAGCGTGCCGTTGTCCGTGCGGGCGTGGACCTCGCCGGTGAAGAGCCGGTCCAGCCCGGCCCGGGCGTCCTGGCCCGGCGCGTCGGAGGGGCAGCCCTCGGCGGGCTGGGGGACGTCGCCGGTCGCGGACCAGAGGTCCGGTCGCGTCACCGAGACGCCCCAGCGTGGCTGGCCGCAGATGCCCGAGACGGCGGCCTGGAAGGCGGCCGCGTCCGGGCTCACGGCGATGGTCGTCCCGTCGGGGACCTCGACCGCCGCGCCGCCGTGGGTGATGCCGCGGACGGCGAGCTCCTGCGTCCCGAGCGGCGCGCCGGCGAGGTCGGACGCGGAGGCGGCGGCCGACGTCGACCCGCCGGAAGCGGACATCGTCGTGGGTCCGGCCGCCCCTCCGGCCGAGCAGGCCGTCAGCGCGAGGAGGCCCGCGGCGGCCGCGAGGGTCAGGTGGGTGGCGGTGGTGGGCATGGTCGCCCCTCTCATCGAGGGGCCCACAGTGGCCCCGTGGTGGGAGCGTAGGGGGGGCGGCCGCCCCGCAACAGGGCGACGGCGTGGCAGGCTGCTGGGTGTTTGCTGGGCGCCGTGAGGCGCCGTTTCCCGCACGAAAATGTGCGGGGCGGTGCTGTTTCCCGAACGAAAGCGTCCCGGGGCTCACATGAGCTTCGGCAGCAGCGTCCGCTTCACCGGCCCGTGCGGCGGGTACACCGCGCGCAGGGTGTCCGCCCCGGTGCCCTTGGTGAGCTCGGGGCGCAGGTGGGAGAACGTCTCGAACCCGGCCTCGCCGTGGTACGCGCCGATCCCCGAGTGGCCCACCCCGCCGAACCGCAGGCCGGGCATGCCGGCGTGCAGCAGGGTCACGTCGTGGCTCACGACGCCGGCCTGGACCTGCGCGGAGAAGGCGGCCCGGTCGTCGTCGTCATCCGTGAACAGATAGGAGGCCAGGGGGTGCGGGCGCGCGGCGATCACGTCGATCGCCTCCTGCAGGGACTCCACGCGGACCACCGGCAGGATCGGCCCGAACAGCTCCTCGCGCATGAGGGCGCCGTCCAGCCCCACCCCGTCAACGAGCGTCGGCGCGATATACCGGCCGGGCACGTCCGACTCGCCGCCGATCACCACGTGCGCGCCCGCGGCCACGTCCTCCTCGAGCATCCCCACGAGGCGCCGGGCGTGGTCCTCGGAGACCAGGCGCCCGTAGTCCGGGGACTGCGCCGGGTCCGCGCCGTAGAACTCGGCGATCGCCTCGGGCAGGTGACGCACCACCTGGGCGTGCGCCTCCGGGCCCACCGCGAGCACGTAGTCCGGCGCCACGCACGTCTGGCCCGCGTTGGTGAACTTGCCGAACGCGATGCGCCGGGCCATCCCCACGGGGTCCTTCACCTCGGTGACGACGGCGGGCGACTTGCCGCCCAGCTCGAGCGTGACCGGGGTGAGGGTCTTGGCGGCGGCCTCGTACACGATCCGCCCCACGCGCTCGCCGCCGGTGTAGAGGATGTGGTCCCACGGGTGCGCGATCAGCGCCTGCACGCAGTCGGCCCCGCCCTCGACGACGGCGATCCCCTGCCCGTCCAGCGCGGCCGGCAGCAGCTCCTGGAGGGCCGCCGCCGTGGCCGGGGCCTTCTCCGAGGGGCTGAGCACGACCGTGTTGCCCGCGGCGATCGCCCCGACCACGGGGGCCAGGGTGAGCTGCACGGGGTAGTTCCACGCGCCGATCACCAGCACGGCGCCCAGGGGCACGGGCACCACGCGGGCGGAGGCCGGCTGGAACGCGAGCGGAACGGGCGCCTTGCGGGGCTTCATCCACGCGTCCAGGTGGGCGAGGGCGTGGTCGATCTCGGAGACCACCGAGCCGACCTCCGTGAGCAGCGCCTCGGTGCGGGACTTGCCGAGGTCCTGGGCCAGGGCGGCCGCGAAGCGGTCCTGGTGCTCGGACAGCATCCGCCGCACGGCGCGCAGCCGCGCCTCGCGGACCTCACGGGGATGGGCGGTGCGGGCGTCGGCCTCGGCGCGGATCCGGGCGACGGCGGCCTCCACCTCCTCCGTGCCGGGGAAGGGATAGGCGGGGGCGGACGCGGCGGTGCGCGGGGACGGGCTCATGCCGCCCACGCTACTGCCGCCTCCGCTGCCGCGACACGCCCGGGGACGCCCGTGTTGCGTCAGCGAAAGCGGGCCGGCGGCGCGTGTCGCGTCAGCGAAAGCGTCTGGGGGTCAGGAGATGACCGCGTCCACGATCTGCTGCGCCTCGGCCTGCACCTGCTTCAGGTGGTCGGCGCCCAGGAAGGACTCGGCGTAGATCTTGTACACGTCCTCCGTGCCGGAGGGCCGCGCCGCGAACCACGCGTTCTGCGTGACCACCTTGAGGCCGCCGATCGGGGCGTCGTTGCCCGGGGCGTTGGTCAGCGCGGCCAGGATGGTCTCGCCGGCCAGCTCGGTGGCGGTGACGTCGTCGGTGGAGAGGGCCTTGAGCGCGGCCTTCTGCTCGGCCGTGGCGGGGGCGTCGATCCGCGCGTAGGCGGGGTCGCCGTGCATCGCCACGAGGTCGCGGTAGTACTGCGACGGCGACTGGCCCGTCACCGCCTGGATCTCCGCGGCCAGCAGGCACAGCAGCAGCCCGTCCTTGTCCGTGGACCAGGCGGTGCCGTCGAACTGCACGAAGGACGCGCCCGCGGACTCCTCGCCGCCGAACACGCCCGAGCCGGAGAGCAACCCCGGCACGAACCACTTGAAGCCCACGGGGACCTCCACGAGCTCGCGGCCGAGGTCGGCGGCCACCCGGTCGATCATCGAGGAGGACACCAGGGTCTTGCCCACGCCGGCGTCGGCGGGCCACTGCTCCCGGTGCCGGTAGAGGTAGTCGATCGCCACGGCCAGGAAGTGGTTGGGGTTCATCAGCCCGCCGTCCGGGGTGACGATCCCGTGCCGGTCCGCGTCGGCGTCGTTGCCCGTGGCGACGTCGAACGGGGCGTGCCCGTCCGCGTTCGGGGTCATGCGCTCGATCAGCGAGGCCATGGCGTTCGGGGAGGAGCAGTCCATGCGGATCCTGCCGTCCCAGTCCAGCGTCATGAACCCGAACCGCGGGTCCACCTCGGGGTTCACCACGGTCAGGTCCAGCCCGTGCCGCCGCCCGATCTCGCCCCAGTACGCCACGGACGCCCCACCCATGGGGTCGGCACCGATCCGCACGCCGGCGTCCCGGATCGCGTCCAGGTCCACGACGCGCGGCAGGTCCGTCACGTAGCGGTCCAGGAAGTCGAACGTCCCCAGCTTCGGGTGGCCGTCCACCTCGTCCGCGGCCACGCGGCGCACGCCCTCCAGGCCCGCGGCGAGCAGCTCGTTGGCGCGCGCGGCGATCCACCCGGTGGCCTCCGTGTCCGCGGGGCCGCCGTGGGGCGGGTTGTACTTGAAGCCGCCGTCCGCCGGCGGGTTGTGCGAGGGGGTGATCACGAGGCCGTCCACGAGGCCGGCGTTGTCCCCGTCCACCGCGAAGCCCGACGGCGCCAGCTCGCGTCCGGCGTTCAGGTGCAGGATCGCATGGGAGACCGCGGGGGTGGGGGTGTAGCCGCCGCGGGCGTCGACCCTCACCTCGACGTCGTTGCCGAGCAGCACCTGCACGGCCGTGTCCTGGGCCGGGCCGGAGAGCGCGTGGGTGTCCTTGCCCACCAGGACGGCGCCGGTGATGCCCTTGCCCGCGCGGTACTCCACCACGGCCTGCGTGATCGCGGCGATGTGGTCGTCGTTGAACGAGGTCTTCAGCGCGGAGCCGCGGTGGCCGGACGTGCCGAACACGACCTTCTGGGCCGGGTCGGTGGGGTCCGGGTGGCCCTCGCGGTAGGCCGTGAGCAGGGCCTCGACGTCGATCAGGTCCTCGGGCAGGGCGCGGGTGCCGGGTCGCTGGGCGGCGGGGGTGTGCGTGGTCTCGCTCATGTCCGCCACTCTTCCACCTCCGCATGATCCCGGGAAGGACTGCCGGTTCCCGGGCCGCGGGCGGCCGGACGGGACGCCGCGTCGGCGTCGTCGTCGTGGTGGCGGCCCGGCCCCACGCAGAACTGGTGAGGACACACCCTCACGACCCCCCTCGGAGGCGGCCATGAGGGTGTGTCCTCACCAGTCGGCGCCGCGCTCTCCGGAACGACGCCGGGCGCCCACCCTCCCAGGGTGAGCGCCCGTCGTCGTGGGGTCAGGGTGTCAGCGGTCCAGGACGTCAGCCCTGGGCCGCGGCCTCCTTCGCGGCGCGGCGCGCGTCGAAGCGGTCGGCGTCCATGACCTTGGCCCAGGCCGCCACGAAGTCCTTGACGAACTTCTCCTTGGCGTCGTCCGCGGCGTACACCTCGGAGAGGGTGCGCAGCTCCGAGTTGGAGCCGAACACGAGGTCGTCACGGGTGCCGAAGAGCTCCGTGCCCTCGGCGGTCACACCGCGGTACCGGCCCTCGGCCACCTTCTCCCACTGCGTGTCGATGTCCGTGACCGCGGTGAGGAAGTCCTGGGACAGGACGCCCACGTTCTCGGTCCACACGCCGTCCTTCGAGCCCTCGGGCACGGCGCCCAGCACGCGCAGGCCGGCCACGAGCACCGTCATCTCCGGGGCGGAGAGGCCGATCAGGTTGGCGCGGTCCACGAGCGCGAACTCGGACGGGAAGCGCTTGTCCTCCCGCGGGTCCCAGTTGCGGAAGCCGTCGATCTTGGGCTCCAGGTGGCCGAAGGACTCGACGTCCGTCTGCTCCTGGGTGGCGTCGCCGCGACCCGGGGTGAAGGGCACCTGGACCTGCACGCCGCCGTCGGCGGCGGCCTTCTCGATCGCCCAGTTGCCGGCGATCACGAGGGTGTCCGCGAAGGACACGCCGGTCTCGGCGGCGATCCTCTCCAGGGCCTCGATGACCGGGCCGGTCACGGCGGGCTCGTTGACCTCCCACGAGCGCTGCGGCTCGAGGCGGATGCGGCCGCCGTTGGCGCCGCCGCGCTTGTCCGAGGAGCGGAAGGAGGAGGCCGCGGCCCACGCGGTCTTCACCAGCTCGGTCACGGACAGGCCGGAGGAGGCGACCGCGTCCTTGACGGCCTGGACCTCGGCGTCGCCGGGCACGGAGGCCGGGGCCGGGACCGGGTCCATCCAGATGAGCTCTTCGGTGGGCACCTCGGGGCCGTAGTGGCGGGCGATCGGGCCCATGTCGCGGTGGGTCAGCTTGAACCACGCGCGGGCGTAGGCGTCCTGGAACGCGGCGAAGTCGTCCTTGAACCGCTTGGAGATCTCGCCGAACACGGGATCGAAGCGCAGGGCGAGGTCCGAGGTCAGCATGCGGGGCTCGCGGCGGCCCTGGAAGTCGGACTCGGGGACCATGTCGGAGCCGCCGCCGTTGACGGGGCGCCACTGCTTCGCGCCGGCCGGGGACTCCATGAGCTCCCACTCGTACGCGTAGAGGATGTGGAAGAACTCGTTGTCCCAGCGGGTGGGGTGGTAGGTCCAGGTGACCTCGAGGCCGGACGTGATGGTGTCGCGGCCCTTGCCCTCGCCGTAGGCGTTCTTCCAGCCCAGGCCCATCTGCTCGATGTCCGCGGCCTCGGGCTCGGCGCCGATGTTGCCCTCCACGGGGCCGGCGCCGTGGGTCTTGCCGAAGGTGTGGCCGCCGCCGATCAGCGCGACGGTCTCCTCCGCGTCCATGCCCATGCGGGAGAACGTCTCGTGGATGTCCTTGGCGGACTTCAGCGGGTCCGGCTCGCCCTCGGGGCCCTCCGGGTTGACGTAGATCAGGCCCATCTCGACGGCGGCCAGCGGGTTGTCCAGCTCGCGGTCGCCCTTGTAGCGCTCGGCGCCGCCGTTGGTCCACTCGGTCTCCGGGCCCCAGTAGACGTCGTCGGCGGGCTCGTAGGCGTCGATGCGGCCGCCGGAGAAGCCGAAGGTGGGCATGCCCATGATCTCGTGGGCCACGTTGCCGGTGAGGACGATCAGGTCGGCCCAGGACAGGGACTGGCCGTACTTCTTCTTGACCGGCCAGATCAGGCGGCGGGCCTTGTCCAGGGAGGCGTTGTCCGGCCAGGAGTTCAGGGGGGCGAAGCGCTGCTGGCCCTCGCCGGCGCCGCCGCGGCCGTCGCCCACGCGGTAGGTGCCGGCGGAGTGCCAGGCCATGCGGATCATGAACGGGCCGTAGTTGCCGAAGTCGGCCGGCCACCAGTCCTTGGAGGTGGTGAGGACCTCGGCGATGTCCTTCTTGACGGCCTCCAGGTCCAGCTTCTCGAAGGCGGCCGGGTAGTCGAAGTCCGGGTCGTGCGGATTCTGGACCGGCTGGTCCTTCGCGAGGATCTTCAGGTTCAGGCGGTTCGGCCACCACTGCTGGTTGGCGTCGCCCGAGGTGGGGTGGGCCAGCGGGGCCCCGTGCGCGACGGGGCACGTGCCCCCCTCCGCCTCGGCGGCGGTCTGCGGGTTCTTGGCCGCCGCGTCGGTGGGGGCGGCGCCGCCGTCGGCGTCCGCGCGGGGCTCCGTGGGCTGGCCGACGGCCACCGTGTCGTTCATCTCGCCGACGGTGGTGCTCTCCTCGCCGTGCGGGAGGTTCTTCTCTTCAGCGCTCATGGCGTGATCCTTTCGGAGATGGAAGGTGGGGTCGCGGGTGGACGGAGGACGTTCAGGGGGCCGCGGCGGACGACGACGGCGCAGCCGCCCCGTCCGCTCCCTCGCGGCACGCGGGGCACAGGCCCCAGTAGTAGACCTCGGCCTCGTCGATCTGGAAGCCGTGGTCCTCGGGGGCGTGCAGGCAGGGGGCCTCGCCGGTCTGGCACGGCACGTCCACGAGGGCGCCGCAGCCGCGGCACACGAGGTGGTGGTGGTTGTCGTGGGCGGCGATCTCGTAGCGGGCGGCGGAGCCCGCCGGCTGCAGCGAGCGCACCAGTCCGGCGTCGGTCAGCACGTGCAGGCAGTCGTACACGGCCTGGTGGGACACCTGCGGCAGGTCGACGCGCACGGCCGCCAGCACGGAGCCGGCGTCCGCGTGGGGGTGCGAGCGCAGCGCGGAGAGCACGGCCGCCCGGGGGCGGGTGACCCGCAGGCCGGCGGCGCGCAGCAGCGCGCGGTCGGCGGTGGGATCGGCGTCGACGAGGCTCATGTCCCCACCCCAGCGCAGTTGTCTTGAACTTGTCAAGAAAGCACGCCTGCCCTCATCGTCCGCCCCGCCCCCCCGGACCCGGCCGTCGCCGGTGCCTTCCCGCCGATCCCGGTGCTGACTAGCGTGGACCACCGTCGCGCCCGGCAGGGGCGCGTCCCCCCGCCGGTCAGAGAAGGTGCCCATGCCCGCGACCCCGCTCGTGCTGCTCCCCGGAGCCGCCCCGTCCTCCCCCGAGCCCGACGCCGCCGAGGCCGCCGTCCTCGCCGCCGCCGCGGACGGCGGCGCCGGCGTGGAGCCCATGGTGGAGCTCCTCTCGCGCGGCGCCCCCGGACGGGACGACGACGGCCCCGCCCTGGACCTGCCCCTCACCGGCGAGGGCCGCACCCGCCGCCAGTGGGAGCTGCTCGCCTCCACCGCGGCGGTCTCCCTGTCCGCCGCGCGCGTCCTCGAGCCGCACCTGGACGCCCTGTCGATCCTGTCCCAGGCCGGCGTGCCCGCGCCGGCGGGCCTGCTGGGCGTCTACGCCTCCGAGTCCGGCGGCGTCACCCCCGCCGTGCGCCCCGCCCCCCAGGCGGACCCCGACGGCCCCGCGTGGCTGCTGGACGGGACCAAGCCCTGGTGCTCGCTGGCGGACCGCTGCACGGCCGCGGTGGTCACCGGCCGCGCCGAGGACGGGCTGCGCCACGCCCTGCTCGTGGACCTGGCCCACCCGGGCGTCACGCCCCAGGACACCGCGTGGCCGGCCCTGGGCCTGGCCGCGATCACCACCGTGGGGCTGCGCTTCGACGCCGTCCCCGGCCGCTCCGTCGGCGAGCCCGAGTGGTACCTGCGCCGGCCCGGCTTCGCGTGGGGCGGGATCGGCGTGGCCGCGGTGTGGCTCGGCGGCGCCGTGCACGCGGCCCGCACCCTGCGCACCGTGGTGGAGCGCCGCGCGGCCGTCGCGGCGGACGGCTCCGGGCCCGGCCCGGACCAGATCGGCCTGGCGGCGCTGGGCCGCGTGGACCGGCTCCTGCACGCCATGGCGTCCCTGCTCGGCCGCGCCGCCGAGGACGTGGACGCCGGCCGCCTGGACGGCGCCCACGGCCAGGTGGAGGCGGACCGGATCCGCGGCACGGTGGCGCAGCTGTGCACCGAGGTGCTCGACGTCGTCGGGCAGGCCACCGGCCCCGGCCCGCTGACCGGGGACGCCGGGCACGCGCGCGCCGTCGCCGACCTGCAGGTCTACCTGCGCCAGCACCACGGCCACCGGGACGACGCCCGGCTCGCCGAGGGCCTGCTGGCCCTGGACCCCGCCGAGCGTGCGGGGGTGCAGCCGTGGTGAGCTTCGACCACCGGGACGCCGGCACGGACGAGGCGGCCTGGGAGGCCGCCGGCGTCGCCGACCTGCCCGCCCTCTCTCCGCGGAGCTGGGCCCCCGGGGACACGCTCCTCGTGGCGGTCGCCCACCCGGACGACGAGACCCTCGGCGTCACCGGCCTGATCCGCGCCGCCCTGCGCGGCGGGGCGGACGTGCACGTGGCCCTGGCCACCGCCGGGGAGGCCTCCCACCCCGACTCGCCCACCCACACCCCCGCCGACCTGGTGCGCCTGCGCCGGGCCGAGATGGACCACGCCGTGGCCGCGCTCGCGGCCGGGCTGGGACCCGACGCCGGCACCCTGACCTGGGAGTCCCTCGGCCTGCCCGACGGCGGCCTCGCCGCCCGCCCCGAGGAGGTCCGGTCCGCGCTCGAACGCGTCCTGGCTGCGCGCACGGCCGCCACGGGCGGCTCCGCGACCGGCGGCGCCGAGGCGGAGGCGGCGGGCGCCGTCGTGCTGGTCAGCCACGACCCGGACGACGGGCACGGCGACCACGACGCGGTGGGCGCGGCGGCCGCGGCGCTGGCCGCCGAGCACGACCTCGAGCTGTACGCGTTCCCCCTGTGGTTCTGGCACTGGGGCGTCCCCGAGGAGCTGCGCCCGCGCCGCTACCGGCGCCTGGACCTGGCCCCCGGCGACGCCGAGGCCCGCCGCGCCGCCCTGGACGCCCACGCCTCCCAGACCCGCCCACTCTCGGACGCCCCCGGGGACGAGGCGATCCTGCCCGAGCGCATGGTCGCCCACTTCAGCCGAGGCTTCGAGACGTTCCGGCGCACCGCCGCGGACGACGGCGACGCCTCCCGCGCCTCCGCCGTGTTCGACCGGCTCTACCGCGCCCACGAGGACCCCTGGCACTACCTGACCAGCCCCTACGAGGCCCGCAAGCGCGCCCTCACCCTCGCCGTGCTCCCGCGCCCCACGTACGGGACGGTGGTGGAGGCGGGCGCGTCCATCGGCGTGCTCACCGCGGCGCTGGCCGAGCGCGCCGAGCGCGTGGTGGGCCTCGAGGCCTCCCAGGTGGCGGTGGAGCGCGCCGCCGCGCACCTGGCGGACGTGCCCCACGC
>NZ_JAUNHR010000037.1:19559-21333 GCF_030523875.1 Micrococcus sp.
CAGCCCGAGGAGCTCGACGCGCTGGTGGACGCCGCCGACGCCTCCCTGGGCCCGGGCGGGGAGCTGCTGCTGTGCCACTGGCGCCAGCCGATCACCGGCTGGCCGCTCGACGGGGACGCGGTGCACGACCGGGTGGCCGCCGACCCGCGGTGGCGGCTGCTGTCCGAGCACGTGGAGGCGGACCTGCGCCTGTCCGTGCACACCCGCGCCTCGGCCGCCACGCACGCCGTGGTGGTGGTGCCCGCCAAGGACGAGGCCGAGCACCTGCCCGACTCCCTCGCCGGGCTCTCCGCCGCCCTGGACCGCTGGGAGGCGCAGCACACGCAGGGCTCGGCCGTCGCGGTGGTGGCCGTGCCGGACGACGACGCCCCCACCCTCGCCGCGGCCCGCGCCGCCCGCGCCCGCGACCCCCGGATCCACGTGCTCGAGCTCGCCCCGGGCGCCGGCGGGGTGGGGCGGGCGCGCGCCGAGGCCGCCCGGCACGCCCGAGGGCTGCTCCCCGACGTGCCGGCCGAGGCGCTGTGGCTGGGGTCCACGGACGCGGACACCCGCGTGCCCGCCGACTGGCTCGTGGGGCAGCCGGCCCTGGCCGCCCGGCGTCGTGCGGACGGCCAGGTGCTGGTGCTCGGCACGGTGGACCTGCCCGCGCACGCGGACGAGGACCTGGCTCGCAGCTGGCGCGCCGACTACGAGCACCGGGAGGGCCACCCCCACGTGCACGGGGCGAACCTCGGCCTGCCGTGGGCCCTCTACGAGCGGGCCGGCGGGTTCGCCGCGGTGTCCGAGCACGAGGACGTCCGCCTGGCCGAGGCCGTGCGGGCCCTGGGCGAGGACCGGGTGCTCGCCACGGACCGGGTGCGCGTGCACACCTCCTCCCGGCTGGAGGGCCGCACCCCGGGCGGGTTCGCCGGCTTCCTGCGGGACCTGCTGGAGGAGGCCTCCGCCGAGGGCTGACCGGCCTGCCCGGGACGTCGGCGCGCGCCTAGACTCGGCACAGACGCGGCTCCCGCGCGGGAGACCGCGACGGACCGCCCCCGCCCAGGAGAGGAACCCCATGGCCCACCCCCACGACCAGGACCCGCACGGCCGGCACCCCCAGGACCGGGAGGCCGGCACGCCGTCGGAGGGCGGCTGGCCGGACCAGCCCGCCGCTGAGCGCACCGGCTCGTCCACGTCCTGGTACGCCGAGTCCGCCGCGGCCGACGAGGAGGCCACGCGCGCCCAGGCCCCGTCCTACTCCGAGGAGGCCGCCCGCCCCGCCGCCGGCCTGTACGGCACCGGTGCCCCGGCGTACGGGGCCGCCCCGGCCGACGCCCACGGCCGGCCCGCCTACGCCCAGCCCGCGTACGGCGAGCCCGTGTACACCGGGGGCGGCCACGCCCCGGCCTCGGCCGACCAGTCCGGCACGGGCCTGTCCATCGCCTCGATGGTGGTCGGCATCCTGTCCGTGATCGGCGGCTTCACCCTCGTCGTGCCGCCCATCGTGGGCGTGGTCCTGGGCCACATGGGCCTGAAGCGCGAGCCCCGCGGCCGGGGCTTCGCGATCGCCGGCCTCGTGACCAACTACCTCAGCCTCGCGTTCCTCGCGCTGGGCATCCTGCTCTTCCTCCTGCTGATCGTCTTCGCCGGGGCCGCGGCCACCTCGGGCGGGTACTGACCCCACCCGCCCCGACGACGACGGCGCCGCACCCCTCCGAGGGGTGCGGCGCCGTCGGCGTGTGCCCGGGGGCGCTGCCCGGCCGCTCATCCGGCCAGCATCAGCTCCACGTGGGCG
>NZ_JAUNHR010000141.1 GCF_030523875.1 Micrococcus sp.
GGCCCGTCCCCTCTCTGCGAGGGGGCGGGCCGCCGTCGTCGTGCGGGGCGCTGACCGGGCCGCTCGAGAAAGGACTCAGCCGCGCACGACCGCCGTGCCCGTGGCCTGGTGCTCGATCTCGGCCAGGACCTCGCCGCCGGTGGTGAACTCGCCGATCAGGTTGGGCTTGCCGGTGCCGTGGTAGTCGGAGGAGCCGGTGACGAACAGGCCGTGGCGGGCGGCCATCCTGCGCAGCCAGGTGCGTTCGGATTCGGGGTTGTCCCGGTGGTCGACCTCGAGGCCGGCGAGGCCCGCCTCGATCATCGCCTCCATCACCTCGACGTCCACCACCCGGCCGCGCATGACGGCGCGGGGGTGGGCGAACACCGGGACGCCGCCGGCGGCGCGGACCAGGCGGACCGCCTCCACGGGGTCGGCGGCGTGGTGCGGGACGTAGTAGCGGGAGCGGCCGGTGAGGATCGTGGCGAACGCGGCGGAGCGGTCCGGCACCACGCCGGCGGTGACGAGGGCGTCGGCGATGTGCGGCCGGCCGATCGTGGCGTTCTCGCTCGCGTGCTCCCGCACGAGCTCCCACGTGATGGGGAAGTCCTCGGCCAGGCGCTCGGTCATCCGCTGGGCCCGGGTCAGCCGGGAGGCGCGGGAGGTCTCCAGCTCGGTGCGCAGGGCCAGGTCCTCGGGATCGTGCAGGTAGCTGAGCAGGTGCACGCTCGTGCCGTCCGCGGCCATGCAGGACATCTCCATGCCCGGCACCAGGAGCACGCCCTCGGCGCGCGCGGCCTCGGCGGCGTCGGCCCACCCGGCGGTGGTGTCGTGGTCCGTCAGCGCCAGGCCGTCCAGTCCGGCGCGGGCGGCGGCGCGCACCACCTCCGCGGGCGGCTGAGTGCCGTCCGACTCGATGGAGTGGGTGTGGAGGTCGTAGCGGGCCACGGGCATGCCCCCAGCGTACGGGGCGGCGACCGGCGGGGCGGCGGTGAGAGCATGGAGGCCATGACCGACTCCCCCGCCCCGCAGCCCGACGACCTCGCCCCCGAGGGCGGCCCCACCCCGCCCGCCGTCTCCCCCCAGCCCCTGGCCGAGCGCGTGGAGAACCGCTCCCAGAAGCCCGCCTCGGACGCGTTCCGCGCGTTCATGGGCTCGCAGTGGGCCCCGTCCTCGGACGCCCTGCCCGACGCCGACGCCTCGGCCCCGCACGCCGCGCGCCGCCGCGCCGCGGTCTCGGCCGCCTTCCCCGGCGAGCGGATCGTGGTGCCCGCCGGCCGACTGAAGGTCCGCTCGAACGACACGGACTACCGCTTCCGCGCGCACTCCGCGTTCGCGCACCTGACGGGGCTCGGCGCGGACCACGAGCCGGACGCGGTGCTCGTGCTCGAGCCCGTGGACGGCGGCACAGGCGACGACGGCACGGACCATGCCGCCACCCTGTACTTCCGCCCCCTGGCCGGGCGGGACTCCGAGCAGTTCTACTCCGACCCCCGCGCGGGCGAGTTCTGGATCGGCGCCCGCCCCACCCTCGCCGAGATGGCGGCCCGCACGGGGTTGCGCACCGCCGGCCTCGAGGAGCTGGAGACGGCCGTGACCAAGGACCTCGCCGCCACGCAGGTGCGCCTGCTGCGCGAGGCGGACCAGGACATGGACGCCCTGGTGGCCGGCGCCCGGCAGGAGGCGGAGGTGGACGTCCAGGCCGCCGAGGCCGCGGACGCCGCCCTCACCGAGGCCCTCTCCGAGCTGCGCCTGGTGAAGGACGCGTGGGAGGTCGAGCGGATGCGCGCCTCCGTGGACGCCACCATCGCCGGGTTCGAGGACGTCGTGCGGGCACTGCCCCGCGCCGTCGGCCACGCCCGCGGCGAGCGCGTCGTCGAGGGCGCCTTCTTCGCCCGCGCCCGCGTGGAGGGCAACGACCTGGGCTACGACACGATCGCCGCCGCGGGCAACAACGCCACCGTGCTGCACTGGATCCGCAACACCGGCCAGGTCCGGGACGGCGACCTGCTGCTGCTGGACGCCGGCGTGGAGGACGACTCCCTCTACACGGCGGACATCACCCGCACCCTTCCGGTGAACGGCGCCTACACCGACGTGCAGCGGCGCATCTACCAGGCCGTGCTCGAGGCCGCCGACGCCGCGTTCGCGATCGTGCGTCCGGGCATCCGCTTCCGCGAGGTCCATGCCGAGGCCATGCGCGTGCTCGTGGCGCACCTGGACGAGTGGGGCCTGCTGCCCGTGTCCGCCGAGGAGGCGCTGTCCGAGGAGGGCCAGCACCACCGCCGCTGGATGCCCCACGGCACCTCCCACCACCTGGGCCTGGACGTCCACGACTGCGCCCAGGCCAAGCGGGAGCTCTACCTCGACGGCGTGCTCGAGCCCGGCATGGTGTTCACCATCGAGCCCGGCCTGTACTTCAAGGCCGAGGACCTCGCCGTGCCCGAGGAGTACCGGGGCATCGGCGTGCGCATCGAGGACGACGTCCTGGTCACCGAGGACGGCGCCGAGAACCTCTCCGCCGCGCTCCCCCGCACCCCGGAGGACGTCGAGGCCTGGATGGCGCGCCTGCAGGGCTGAGGCCGCCGGGCACCGGCCCACGACGACGACGGCCCGACCCCGTCCGGGGTCGGGCCGTCCTGGCGGGCGGATCCGTCAGCGCTGCGGAGCGTCCGGGTCGGGGCGCGAGGCGTCCTGGGGCCCCGGCACGGGCGAGGGCCGGCCGCCGCGGGCCTCGATGAGGCGCTGGACCTCCTCCGGCGGCAGGGAGACCCCGTAGGAGCGGTCCAGGCCGGAGGGGGCGCCGTCCGCGGAGGCGGGGGCGTCCGCCGGCGCAGGATCCCCGGCGGGCGCGGCGGCCGCCTGGCCCGGAGCCGGCGCGGCGTGCGAGCCGCCCTCGGGGCGTGCGGGCGCCG
>NZ_JAUNHR010000142.1 GCF_030523875.1 Micrococcus sp.
CAGCGCCTCCCTCCCCCACCATCGCCTCGTCCACCACCCCGAGCACGCCAGCGCAGACCCCGGCCCCCAGCGCCTCCGCAGCCTCCAGTCCTTTCGGTTTCGCCCCGGAGACTCCGGCCGAGGAGGTAGCCGTCGAGGCCGCCCGCGTGATGACAACGTGGGACCCCGCCAAGGACCTCGACCCCACCGCTTCGGACGCTCGCGCGAAGCACCTCATGACGCCCGAGCGCGCCGCGCAGGTCTTCGTCTCCGACCGTGGCACCGCTGACCCTGAGTGGGTGCGTGCCTCCAGCGGTCACTGGGTCTCCGACCCGACGGCGCTGATTGTCCCCGGCGGTGAGGGAAACGCGCTCACGGTGAACGTCACCTGGGACTGGGTGGCCCCGGACGGCACCCGACGAGCGGGGCAGGGCGCCCGCACCTACTACTTCGTCATGACGGACGGCGATATCCCCAAGGTGGCCGGCTACACCTGGAGCGGCCCCTTCTAGCCGCTACGCTCATGTCAGCGCGGTCGTAGGCCATCCCCCCTCCGGCCTCCCGCGTCAGGCCCCTCCAGCCGATCCCGTTTCATGGCTGGAGGGGCCGACCTTTGCCCGCCGCGTGATGCCGGCCGGTCAGTGGTCTCGCCACGGAAGCGGGTCTCGTCCGGCCCCCGGTCGCCAGCGCGCCTGCGAGGCGTCGAGGGGGCTTGCCCACCTGGTGGGGACCCATGCCTGCTGGATCGGCCCGCCCGGGGTCTCCTGCCAGCAGACGAGCAGATGGTGCTCGCTCCAGCGGGTCATGATCGCGTCGAAGGACTCACGGCCTGGCAGCTGGACGCGCACGGACGGCTCGCGGCCGTAGCGCGTGCTGTGCACCTGGTCGGGGTGGGTGAAGGCCGGCCCTTCGTACACGTGGATGTGGCGGTGCTGGGCTGCGGTCATGCGCGCATCCCACCATGCGGGGTGGACACCTTTTCGCGGGGGCGCTCCGCCCCCCGCACCCCCAGGCCAGCGCGGCGCTGGACCACCGCAGGGCGGCCCCCGGCTCCGCTGGCGCTCCGCCGGGTCCCGCCCCAGGAGTCCGTGGGGTCACCTGGAGGAGGCGGCCGGGGGTGTTGGCACCGTGCGTGCGTAGGGTCACCTTCACGAGGGGGCACCGGCCAAGAAGCGAGTTGGTCCAGCCCCCGAGGACACTCACCGACCAGAGAAGGACTAGAGATCGTGAGCACCCCGCCCCTGCCTGAACTGCCCGAGTACCCGTCTCCGCGACTGCGCGATGGGCTGACGATCCTGACCGGGATGCTGATCGGCTACGTCTACGCCTGGCGTCACGGTCCCACGGACGCCCGCCCGTGGGTCCTCGTCCAGGGCGGGGCGTGCTTCGTGCTGCTCATCGTGTGCCCGCTCCTGGTCGTCCCGCTGGCCCCCGTGCTGTTCGCCTCCGCTCCCCTGCCGTCGTGGCTGATCGCTCTCCTGGCCCTGGCCGCCGTGCTCATCGTGGCCGCGACCGCCGGACGCTTCCAGGTCCACCGCGGCCCCCTGCGCGCCTACATGGACCCCACCCGCCGCGTCTTCCTCTCCGCCCGCGCCCGCGAGGCGGACTGGCACGTCGAGAACTTCTTCACCACTCGCCCCGGGGCCCGCACCGCTGAGCCCCTCTGGACCGGCCTCATCCCTGCCCTGCTCGACGCCGCCGACGCCGCACACGTCACGATCACCGCCACCGCCCTGAACGACACCCTGTCCGACTACTACATCCGCCGCGTGCCCACATTCACGCGGGCCAGCACGCAGCCCGACCTGCCCCGCGTGCACCTCGTCCGGCCCCCGCAGCCCCTCCCACGCCCCGACGCCATCCGCTGAGCGCCGCACGCGACGGCGGACCGCACCGCCGGCGCAGCACGACCCGAGACGAGCACCGCACCGCGGCAGCCCACCCGCCGTCCGCGCACCCCGCAGGGGAGCGCTGACACCCAGGGGTGCACCGCGCTGAGCGCGGAGCACCCCTGCAAACCATCCATCACACGTCTGGCACCAAGGTGCACTAGCGTCACGATTCGCGTGACACACGCGCCCCCGGCCGGGGCGCGAACCACGGGCATGAGCGACCGCCGCCCGTGCGCGCACTGCGCCGATCCCCTGCCCGAGGACGCCTCGCCGCGCCAGCGGTACTGCACCCATGCGTGCCGTTCAGCGGCCTACCGGGCGAGGACCGCAGGGCAGACCCCGGACCCTGCCGTCCTGGCCCTGACCGCGCAGCTCGAGGCTGAGCGCGCTCAGCGTCGTGACGCCGAGACGCGCATCGGCCAGCTCGAGGCCCGCGTCCGGCGCAAGACCGAGCAGGTCCAGCAGCTGGCCGGCCAGCTGGCCGCCGAGCGGCGGTCAGCGGCCGTGGCCATCGCTGGCCAGGCCAACCGGACGGTCGCTGTCCGGGCGGACAACGCCGCCCTGGCCGGCCAGCTGTCCGCCCTGCGCCGGTCATGGTCCGTGGCCACGGCCGGCACTGACCTGACCCCGGACGAGGTGGCCGCCCTGCGCGGCCAGCTGTCCGCCCTGCGTGCCCGGTATGAGGACCTGTCCGTCCGGCACGGCCGCCTGTCCGCCGCGGCCGAGGCGGCGGCCACCGAGCGGGCGCAGCTGCAGGGCATCGTCCGGCAGTGGGACACCCTGTGCCGTCGTCTGGCCAAGGCCGTGGCCGGCCAGCCGGTGGCGGCCGTGGACAAACGCATCCTGGCCACGCACGCCCGGTTCCGGTCAGCGGTGGCCACCGGTGACCGGACAACCCCGAAGGAGGCCCGGCCATGACCGTGTCCATCTCGAAGATGTCCATCGACTACTACCTGGACTCCGTGGCCACCGGTGACCGGTCCGTGTCCGCCGACGGGGCG
>NZ_JAUNHR010000038.1:0-17970 GCF_030523875.1 Micrococcus sp.
CGAAGATGATGTTGGCCTCCGGGTGCGCGACCTCCTGCACCAGGCGGGCTGCCTCGTTGATCTCGAACAGGCCGAGGTCCGAGCCGCCCTGGATCGAGAGCAGGACGCCGTAGGCGCCGTCGATCGAGGCCTCGAGCAGGGGCGAGGCGATCGCCAGCTCCGCGGCCTTGACGGCGCGGTCCTCGCCCTGCGCGTGGCCGATGCCCATGAGCGCCGAGCCGGCGCCCTGCATGACGGACTTGACGTCCGCGAAGTCGAGGTTGATCAGGCCCGGGGTGGTGATCAGGTCCGTGATGCCCTGCACGCCGGACAGGAGCACCTGGTCGGCCTGCCGGAACGCGTCCATCACGGAGACGTTGCGGTCCGAGATGGACAGCAGGCGGTCGTTGGGGATGACGATCAGCGTGTCGACCTCGTCGCGCAGGGCGTCGATGCCCGCCTCGGCCGAGCCGGCGCGGCGGCGGCCCTCGAAGGTGAACGGGCGGGTGACGACACCGATGGTCAGGGCGCCGAGGGAGCGGGCGATGCGGGCCACGACGGGCGCGCCGCCGGTGCCGGTGCCGCCGCCCTCGCCCGCGGTCACGAACACCATGTCGGCGCCGCGCAGGACCTCCTCGATCTCCTCCGCGTGGTCCTCGGCGGCCTGCCGGCCGACCTCGGGGTTCGCGCCGGCGCCCAGGCCGCGGGTGAGCTCGCGGCCCACGTCCAGCTTCACGTCCGCGTCGGACATCAGGAGCGCCTGG
This sequence comes from Micrococcus sp., assembly GCF_030523875.1. Classification (GTDB taxonomy): domain Bacteria; phylum Actinomycetota; class Actinomycetes; order Actinomycetales; family Micrococcaceae; genus Micrococcus. Next base: position 744 of record NZ_JAUNHR010000038.1, read on the forward strand.
GCATCCGTGTTGATGGCGATGAACTCCACGCCACGGAGCCCCACCTCGATCATGCGGTTGACGGCGTTGACGCCGCCGCCGCCGATGCCGACGACCTTGATGACGGCCAGGTAGTTCTGGGGTGCAGCCACGGTGTCCATTCCCTTGTTCGACGATGCTCGCTGTGCCGCGCGCGACCCGCGGGACGAGGGTCCCTGCGGAGCCGGTCCACGCCTCCGGTCTCAAGGCGTGCTTGAAGGAGGTCACGCGCGCGCGTTCGGTCCCACCGTACTGCCCGCAGGCGGCGCGGCGCAAAGGAATCGGCATGACGGCGCGCCGCAGCGTCGCCGTGGTTCGACCCTCACGCGAAGGTCGAAGCACGCCCCGCATCCGCCCCGGATCCTCCGGCCGCCCGCAGAAGTCTCACCTTCGACCTGAGGGTGACCCCGGGTCGACGGGGCGTGCCGGTCGTCAGCGCGTCAGCGGCCGCTCGGGGACGGAGACGTCCAGCTCGTCCACCCCGCGCACCGCGGTGCCGGACCCGTCCTCGGCGAGGAACGCCTCCACCACGGCGGCCTTGGCGGCCGGGCGGGACGCGTCGCCCCACACCAGCAGGGGACCGTCCTCGAGGGTGAGCTCCACCTGCTCGGGGGTCTGCGCGTCCACGCCCGTGACGCGCCCGGCCACCGCCGGGGGCAGGCCCGTGAGCACCGCGGCCGCGGCGGCCCGGACGTCCGGCCCGGCCGCCATCAGCCCGGGCGTCATGCGGGGCAGCGGGCCGGCCTGCCCCCTCGCCTGGTCGAGGGTCTCCTCCGCCACGCCGGTGAGGACGGACCCGTCCGCCAAGAGCACCCCGTCGGCGACGTCGTCGGCCCGGGCAGCGGGGGCCAGCTCGTCCACCCGGACCTCGACGCCGGTCGGCGGCAGCGCCACGGAGGTCACCTCGCGGACGCCGGGCGTGCCCTCCAACAGCTCCCGGGCGTCGTCCGAGCCGACGCGGGGCAGGGGCGTGCCCCTCAGCGCCTCCAGCCGGGAGCGCACCTGGTCGCGGTCCACGAGGGACGTGCCGGTCACCTCGATCCGGTCCACGGCCAGCAGCGGTGAGACGAACACGGCCCAGGCCGCCGCGGCCGCCACGAGCAGGGCCGCCAGGACGGCGGTGAGCCGCCGCACCCGCCGCTGACGGGCGCTGAGCCCGGGGAAGGCCACGACCGTGCTGCCGGCCGGCCCCGTCCCCGCCCCGGAGGCGCGGCGGGGGGCGGCGGGGGCGGGACCGCGTCGCCGGCTCACGCCGAGGCGGCGGAGGGGGCCTCCGCCAGGCGCGCGACGAGGTCGGTCCCGAGGGCGGTGACGTCGCCGGCGCCCATCGTGAGCACGACGTCCCCGGACTCCGCGCCGTCGGCGAGCTCGCGCACGGCCGCGGCGCGGTCCTCGGCGACCGCACGGTCCGCGGGGTCCGCCGTGGTGAGCCGCGAGGCGATCAGACCGGCGTCGACCCCGGGCATCGGCTCCTCGCGGGCGGGGTACACGGGCAGCACCCGCACGCGGTCCGCACCGGAGAGGGTCTGCGCGAACTCCGCGGCGAAGTCGCGCGTGCGGGAGAACAGGTGCGGCTGGAAGAGGACGTGCACCCGGTGCTCGCCGGCCACGGCCCGCGCCGCGGACACGGCGGCCGCCACCTCGGTGGGGTGGTGGGCGTAGTCGTCGAAGACCCGCACGCCGCGGCCCGCGCCGCGGAACTCGAAGCGCCGGGCGGTCCCGCGGAACGCCTCGAGGCCGCGCACGACGTCCTCGAACGGCATCCCGGCGCGCACGGCGGCCAGGGCCACGGCGGCGGCGTTGAGCGCGTTGTGCCGCCCGGGCACCTGCAGGCGCACCGTGAGGGAGGCCCCGTCCGCCAGGGTGAACCGGGCCCGCTGGCCGACGCCGGACTCGCCCGGCTCGACCTCGAGGTCGGAGACCAGCAGATCCGGGACGACGCCGTCGCGCTCACCCGTGCCGTACGTGAGCACCGCGGCGCGGGCGTGCTCCCGGGCCCACGCGGCCAGGCCTGCGGCGCCATCGTCGTCGAGGCAGGCGACGAGCGCTCCCCCGTCCTCGGCGGACGGGAGCTGTCCGGCGAAGGTGCGGAACACCTCGTGGACCGCCTCCTCGGTGCCGTAGTGGTCCAGGTGGTCGGCCTCGACCGTGGTGACCACAGCGACCGTCGTGGGGTAGTTCACCAGGGTGCCGTCGGACTCGTCCGCCTCGGCCACGAACCACTCCCCCGCGCCGTGGGCGGCGTTGGTGCCCAGGCCCGCGACGGCCGCGCCGACCGCGAAGGTCGGATCCCAGCCGGCCTCGGTGAACGCCATGGCGGCCATCGAGGAGGTGGTCGTCTTGCCGTGCGTGCCGGCCACGGCGAGCACACGGTGCCCGCGCATCGCCAGGGCCAGGCCCTCGGAGCGGTGCATCATGCGCAGCCCGCGCGCGGCCGCGGCGTCGTACTCGGGGTTGCCGGGGCCGGCGATCGAGGAGGCGATGACGCACGTGACGTCCTCGCCGACGTTCTCCGCGGCGTAGCCCACGGCGATGCGCGCCCCGCCCTCGGCGAGGTCGTGCATCACGGGCAGGTCCTTGGCGTCCGTCCCGGAGACCGGCACGCCCTGGTCCTGCAGGATCCGGGCGACGCCGGAGACCCCCACGCCGCCGATCCCGAGGAAGTGGACGCGGCCCAGATCGTGCACGGAGTCCCGTGCGGCGGTGTCCTCGGTGGTCATCGGCGTGCTCCTTCCCAGGCCGCCCCGTGCACGAGGTCGGCCATCCTCTCGTCTGCGTCGCGCACGCCCAGGCGCGCGGCGGCCTCGCCCATGGCGCGCAGGCGCCGCAGGTCCGCGGCCAGGGGGACCAGCTCGCGCCGGACCCAGTCGGCCCGGAACGCCTCGTCCCGCACCAGCAGGGCGCCGCCGGCGTCCACCGTCGGACGCGCGTTGAGCGCCTGCTCCCCGTTGCCCACCGGCAGGGGGACGAACACGGCGGGCAGGCCCACGGCCGCCACCTCGCACACCGTGCCCGCACCGGAGCGGGCCACGAGGAGGTCGGCCGCGGCGTACGCCTGCTCCATCCCGTCCAGGTACTCTCGCTGGACGTAGCCGGGGCGGCGCAGCGGTGCGCCCGCGGCGTCCAGCACGGCCTTGCCCCGGCCGGTCAGGTGCAGCACCTGCAGCCCGGCCCCGAGCAGGTCGTCGAGGGACTCCTCCACCGTGCGGTTCACGTTCAGGGCACCGGAGCTGCCGCCGGTGACCACCACCGTGGTCCGGTCCGGGTCCAGCCCGAGGGCGGCGCGGGCGGCCGGACGCGCGGCCGCGCGGTCCAGGCCGGAGATCTCGGGGCGCATGGGCATGCCGACCCATCGCGCGCCGCGCAGGCGCGTCTCCGGCAGGGCCGTGCCGACGGCCGCCGCCCGCAGGGCGCCCACGCGGTTCGCCAGACCCGGCTTCGCGTTGGCCTCGTGGACGACGACGGGCACGCCCGCCCGGAAGGCCGCCAGGTACAGCGGGGTGGACACGTACCCGCCGACGCCCACCAGCACGTCCGCCCGCCGCTCGGCGAGGATGCGGGAGCTGGCCGCCACGGCGCCGCGCAGGCGGCCGGGCAGGCGCAGCAGGTCGGCCGAGGGGCGGCGCGGCAGGGGGACGCGGTCCACGAGGTCCAGCTCGAAGCCGGCCTCGGGGACGAGGCGGGCCTCCATCCCGGAGGCGGTGCCCACCATGGTGCACACGGCCCCGGGCCCGGGACGCCGCTGCAGGGCGCGGGCGATCGCGAGCATGGGCGAGATGTGGCCGGCGGTGCCGCCGCCGGCGAGCACCACCCGCAGCGGACGGTCGGCGTCGGGGGTGGTGGTCATCGGGTCTCCTGCGGAAGGGCGGACGGGTCGGGGGCGGGCGCGTCGTGAGGGGCCCGCGCCCGCAGGGCCTCGCGCTCGTGCCGGGCGAACGCCAGGACGACGCCCACCCCCGCGAGGGCGAGCGTGAGCGCGGATCCACCATAGGAGATAAACGGCAGCGGCACGCCGATCACCGGCAGCAGCCCGGTGACCATGGCGATGTTCACGAACGCCTGTCCCACGAGCCACGCCATGATCCCCCACGTGGCCAGCCGGATGAACGGGGACGTGGTCTGGGACGCGAGCGTGTACATGCCGATGGCCAGACCCAGGAACGCGGTCAGCACCGCGAGGCTCCCCACCAGGCCCAGCTCCTCACCCAGGATGGTGAAGATGAAGTCGTTCTCCGCCTCGGGGATGTAGCTCCACTTCTGCCGCGACTGGCCGAGGCCCACCCCCCACCACCCGCCGGAGGCCAGCGCGTAGATGCCGTGGTCGGGCTGGAAGCAGGGGTCACCCGCGGTCTCGAGCCCCTCGCAGCCGAACAGCCAGGCCTGGACGCGGACGAAGCGGTTCTTCGCCATCAGGGCCATGGTGAGCGCCACCGTGGTCGCCAGCGCCGCGAAGGCGATGAAGACCTTGCGGTTGGTGCCGGCGATAAACAGGATGGTCGCCAGGATGCCGGTGAGGATGATCGCGGTGCCCAGGTCGCGGCCCAGCAGGACCAGGACCACCAGGATCAGGCCGAACGGGAGCACCGGGACCAGGGCGTGGTGGACGTGCCGGATCAGCCGGCCCTTGCGCTCGAGCACGGCGGCCGCCCACAGGGCCATGGCGAGCTTCGCGGCCTCGGAGGGCTGCATCGAGAAGCCGCCGATGCGCAGCCAGTTCGTGTTGCCGCCGACCTCCCTGCCCAGGGATGTGAACGCCACCAGGCTCAGGAGCAGGAAGGCCAGGCCGAACGCGGGCCACGCGAGCGCCTTGAGGACGTGCAGGGGCAGGCGGCGCAGGATCAGCAGCGCCACCACGCCGCCGGCCGCCCACATCGCCTGGCGGCGGAACAGGCCGTAGGAGCCCTCGGTGCTGCCGATCGCCTCCACGGAGGAGGACGAGAGGACCATCACGAGGCCCAGCACGGTCAGGACGGCGGTGCACAGCCCGATCAGCAGGGCGGCGAGGTCGAGGGCGCGGGGACCCTCCAGGAGGCGCCAGACGGCCCCCATGCGGCCGCCGCGGCGCGGCGCCTCCGCCGCACGGGGGCTGCGGTCGGCACGGGTCGCGGTGGCCGGCATGGCGGCTCCTCTCGGGAGGGGGTGGCGGGGGCGGCGGGGGTCAGGCCCCGGGGGCGCCGTCGACGTCCCAGCCGTGCTCCGCCATGAGGGCGGCGACGGCGTCGATGAACGCCTCCCCGCGGTGGGCGTAGGAGCGGAACTGGTCCATCGAGGCGGCGGCCGGCGCCATCAGCACGACGTCCCCGGGGCGGGCGAGCCCGTCCGCGGTGCGGACCGCCTCGGACATGACGGCCGGGCCGTCCGGGGAGCCGGAGCCCTCGGCGTCGGCGAGCGGGGCGTGCACCGGCACGTCCGGCGCATGGGCCGCCAGCGCCCGGCGCAGCGCGGAGGAGTCCGTGCCGAGCAGGACCACGGCGCGCAGCCGGTGCGCGTGGGCGGCCACGAGCTCCTCGTAGGTCACGCCCTTGGGCAGGCCGCCGGCGAGCCAGACGATCGAGGAGAACGCCGCCAGCGAGGCGTCCGCCGCGTGCGGGTTGGTGGCCTTGGAGTCGTTGACCCACATGACGTCCCGGGACGTGGCCACGAGCTGGATGCGGTGCTCGCCGCGGTCGTAGGAGCGCAGGCCCTCGGCCACGGCCTCCGGGGAGACGCCCACGGCGCGGGTCAGAGCGGCCGCCGCGGCGGCGTTGGCCACGGTGTGCCGCGGGGCGACGGGCCCGAGGTCGGTGCGCTCGGCGAGGGCGATCGCCTCGTGCCGCCGGTTCTCCAGGAACGCGCGGTCCACCAGGATCCCGTCCACCAGGCCCACGTCCGAGACGGCGGGGCTGTCCGTGGTGAAGCCGATCGCCCGGCACCCCTCCTGCACGTCCGCGCGCTCCACGAGCGTGCGGGTGAGCTCGTCCGCCCGGTTGTAGACGCACGCCACGGCGGTGTTCTCGTACACCTTGCCCTTGGCGGCGGCGTACTCCTCCATGGAGCCGTGCCAGTCCACGTGGTCCTCGGCCAGGTTCAGCACGGCCGAGGAGGCGGGCTCGAGGTGGTGCGTCCAGTGCAGCTGGAAGCTGGAGAGCTCCAGGGCGAGGGTGTCGAAGCCCTCGGGGTCCCGCACGGCGTCCAGCACCGGGGTGCCGACGTTGCCGCACGCGAGGGCGCGACGGCCGTCGGCGCGCAGGATGGCCTCGACCATGGTCACGGTGGTGGTCTTGCCGTTGGTGCCCGTCAGGCACACCCACTCGGCGGTGGGCCGACCGGCGCGCTCGCGCACGCGCCAGGCGAGCTCCACGTCCGACCAGATGGGCAGGCCCGCGGCGTGGGCGGCCATGAGCAGCGGCTGGTCCGGCCGCCAGCCGGGCGAGGTCACCACGAGGTCGGCGGGCTCCCCCGCGACCTCGGGCAGGGAGCGGGTGGCCTCGTCGGAGAGCAGGACGTCCGCCACGCCGACGATGCGCAGGGTGTCGGCCTTCGCGCGGTTCTCCGGGGTGTCGGCCCCGTCCACCACGACGACGACGGCGCCCAGCTCGGCGAGGGTGTCGGCGGCGGAGAAGCCGCTCACGCCCAGGCCGGTGACGACGACGCGCAGGCCGCGCCAGCCGGCGTCGTCCCACGAGGACAGGCCCCGGGTGCGGTCGGTGTCCGCGATCGGACGGGTCACGGGGACGGGTGCGCCGGTCACGGGGTCACCCCCGCCAGGCCGCCCTGGTGCAGCAGCCACTCGCCGTAGAACAGGGCCAGGCCCGCGGCCACGCAGATCAGGGAGATCAGCCAGAACCGGACCACGACGGTGATCTCGGCCCAGCCCTTGAGCTCGAAGTGGTGCTGCAGCGGGGCCATGAGGAACACGCGCTTGCCGCCGGAGGCCTTGAACCACCCCACCTGGATGATCACGGAGAGGGTGATGGCCACCATGAGGCCGGCGAGGACAATCACCAGCATCTCGGTGCGGGTGAGGATCGCCAGGCCGGCCAGGGCGCCGCCCAGGCCGAGCGAGCCGGTGTCCCCCATGAAGATCTTCGCCGGGGAGGTGTTCCACCAGAGGAAGCCGAGCAGCGCGCCCGTGAGCACCGCCGCGAGCAGGCCGAGGTCCATGGGGTCGCGGACCTCGTAGCAGCCGGGCACGGCGCCGCCGGTGCAGTCCTGGCCCGCCTGGAACAGGGTGATCAGCACGTAGGCGCCGGTGACCATGGCGGTCGCGCCGGTGGCCAGCCCGTCCAGGCCGTCGGTGAGGTTCACCGCGTTGGTGGTGGCCGTGGTGATCACGTTGGACCAGACCACGAAGAGGACGGCGCCGAGCAGCGGGCCCGCGAAGGCGAGCTCGAGCCACGGGAGGTCGCGGACGAAGGAGACCGCGGTGGAGGCGGGGGTGCGCCCGTGCTCGTCGCGGAACCTCAGCGCGAGCACGGCGAAGGCCGTGCCGATCGCCGCCTGGAGCACGATCTTGCCCATCGGGGTCAGACCGAGGGAGCGCTGCTTGGCGATCTTCGTGTAGTCGTCGATCCAGCCGACGAACGCCATGCCCACCGTCAGCAGCAGGACCAGCCAGCCCGACGCCGTCGGGCCGGCGAGCTCGCTGCCCAGCAGGGCCAGCACGAGGTGCGTGAGGAGGTAGCCGGCCACGAGAGCGGTGATGATGACGAACCCGCCCATGGTGGGCGTGCCGCGCTTGGACTTGTGCGTCTGGGGGCCGTCGTCGCGCACCTGCTGGCCGTAGCCCTGCTTGACGAGGTAGCGGATGAACAGCGGGGTGCCCAGGCCGGTCAGGACCAGGCCGAGCACGCCGCCGATGAGCAGGCCGATCACGGTCGCGTCTCCTTCGCGGGGTCGGACGGGGAGGTGAGGTCGTCGGCCGTCGCCAGCCGCTCGCCGAGGGCGGCGAGCCCGACCCCGTTGGAGGACTTCACGAGGACGATGTCGCCGGCGGCCAGGCGGCCGGCGAGGAACTCCTCGGCCTGCGCCGCGTCGTCGACGAAGTGGGCCTCGTCGCCCCAGCTGCCCTCGTTGACCGCACCGACGTACAGCGGTCGGGCGCCCGCGCCCACCACGAGCAGCTGGGAGATGTTCAGGCGCACCACGGACTCGCCCACGAGCGTGTGCTCGCGGACCCGGGCGTCGCCGAGCTCGAGCATCTCCCCCAGCACGGCCCACGTGCGCCGGCCCGAGGACCGGCCGAGCGTGGCCAGGGTCCGCAGCGCGGCGCGCATGGACTCGGGGTTCGCGTTGTACGCGTCGTTGATGATGCTCACGCCGTCGGCGCGGTCGGTGCGCTCCATGCGGTGGCGGCTGGTCGGGCCGAGCCCGTCGAGCGCGGCGGCGATCTCGGCGGGGTCCATGCCCGCCGCGTGGGCCGCCGCGGCGGCCGCCAGGACGTTGTGGACGTGGTGGACGCCCGTGAGGCCGGAGACCACGCGGTGCCGCGGGGCGTCCAGGTCGGCGCCGATCTGCAGGTCCAGGACCGGGTGCTCCTCGGCGTCGGCGGCCAGGTCGCGCGCCAGCACGAGGGCGGCGGCGCGGCCGTCGGCGACGTCGGCGGCCGCCTCGACCGCCGTCGCCTCGTCCGCGGAGAACCACGTGACGGGGGCCTGGGTGCGCTCGGCCATGGCCGCCACGCGGGGGTCGTCGCGGTTGAGCACGGCGACGCCGTCCGGGCCCAGGGCCTCGACCAGCTCGCCCTTGGTGCGGGCGATGTTCTCCACGCCCCCGAAGCTGCCGGCGTGGGCGGTGCCGACCATCAGCACGACGCCGATGTCCGGCGTCGCGATGTCGCACAGGTACTCGATGTTGCCCACGTGGTCCGCGCCCATCTCGACCACCAGGTACCGGGTCTCCAGCGAGGCCCGGAAGATCGTCAGCGGGACGCCGACCTCCCCGTTGTAGGAGCCGACCGGGGCCACGGTGTCCCCGCGCGTGGCCAGCAGGGCGGCCAGCAGGTCCTTCGTGGTGGTCTTGCCGGCCGAGCCGGTGATCCCCACGACCGTGGTGGGCGAGTGCTCGCGCACGCGGCGCACGACCTCGCGGGCCAGGGCGCCCATGGCCAGGACGGCGTCCTCGACCACGACCGCCGGATGCTCCGCCCCGTCGGGCCCGTGGGTCACGCGCTCGGCCAGCACGGCCGCCGCGCCCGCGGCCAGCGCCGCGTCGATGAAGTCGTGGCCGTCCGCGCGCTCGCCGGGCTTGGCCACGTACAGGGTCCCCTCCCCCGCGACCTCCCGGGAGTCCGGGGTGACGTGGGTCAGGACGGTCTGCGGGTCGAGCGTCGCGGAGAGCGTGCCGGAGACGGCCTCGGCGACCTGGGAAGCGGTGAGAGCGATCATGACCCGACGACCTTACCCCCGTCGGCGCCGCCCGACCCGGACCGGTCCGCGGCCGCGTCGGCCAGGGCGGCGCGGAGCGCCACGCGGTCGTCCAGGGGCACGGGCGTGCCGTCGTAGTCCATCTCCGTCTCGTGTCCGCGGCCGGCCACGAGGATCCCGTCCTCGGGCCGCGCCAGCTCCACGGCCCGGCGGATGGCGGCCGCCCGGTCGTCGAACTCCTCCACCACGACGTGCCGCCCCGACTCGGCCGCGCGGATCGCCTCAGCGCGGGCGCCCTCGAGGACCTGGGCCCGGATGGGGGCGGGGTCCTCCGAGTGCAGCGTGTCGTCCGTGACGATCACCACGTCGGCGTGCTCGGCGGCGATCCGTCCCATGACGGGGCGCTTGGCGGCGTCGCGGTCCCCCGCGGCGCCGATCACGATCAGGGTGCGCCCGGTCCGGCCCGCCGCGGCGCGCGCCTCGGCGAGGGAGCGCAGGGCCTGGACCATGCCGTCGGGGTTGTGGGCGAAGTCGACGACGGCGTCCGGCTCGCGCCCGACCACCTCCATGCGGCCCGGCACGGCCGCCGCCAGCGGTCCCTCCCCGGCGGGCACGTCGAGGAGGGCGGCCAGCTCGTCGCGGCGCTCCTCCCCCACGGCCGCGAGGACGAGCAGGACCGCCAGTGCGGCGTTGGCCACGTTGAAGCGGCCGGGCAGCCCCACCGACGCGCGGAGGGTGTCCCCGGTGGCGGAGTGCGTGAGGGTGAACCGGTGGCCGAGGCCGTCCGGCACCAGCTCGGTGACGGTCCAGTCCGGCCGCACGTCCGGGTGCTCCCGCTCGAGGGCGCCCGGGTGCGGGGCCGCCGGTCCCAGGGCGAGCGTGGTGACCGGGGCCTGCGCCCGACGGGCGGCCTCGACGCCCCAGCGGGGCCCCTCGCCGCCGTCGAGGGTGATCACGGCGCGGGCGCAGCGCTCGGCGTCGAACAGACCCAGCTTGGCCTCGAGGTACGCGTCCATGGACCCGTGCAGGTCCAGGTGGTCCTGGGTGAGGTTGGTGAAGCCGGCCGCGGCGTAGCGCAGGCCGGCGATGCGCCGGTACTCCACCGCGTGCGAGGAGACCTCCATGACGGCCGTGTCCACGCCCTCCTCCCGCATGAGCGCCATGAGGGCGTGCAGCTGCGTGGACTCCGGGGTGGTCAGCGTCGAGGGCACCTCCCGCTTGCCGGCGCGGGTGAGGATCGTGCCGATGATCCCCGAGCGCCCGCCGAGGGCCTCCACGATCGAGGCCGCCAGGAAGCTCGTGGTGGTCTTGCCGTTGGTGCCGGTCACGCCGAGCAGCGCGGGGCCGGCGTCGCCCTCGCCCCCGTAGACGCGGGCGGCGGCCACGCCGGCCGCGGCGCGCACGGACTCGACCTCGAGCACGGGGACGTCCCCCAGGCCCAGCTCGGCCAGGATCCGCACGCCCCCGGCGTCGGTGAGCACCCCCGCGGCGCCCGCGTCCACCGCGGCGCGGGCGAAGGACGCCCCGTGCGCCCGGGCGCCCGGCAGCGCCACGTACAGGTCGCCCCCGCGGACCACCCGGGAGTCCAGCGCGGCGCCCGTCACCGCCCGGAGCGGCTCCCCACCCCGAAGGCGCGCGGGCTGCCCCGCCTGCTCGAGGGCCTCGGCGACGGCGGACCACTCGACGGGCCGCACGGCGGACGGACGGAAGGCGAGGTCCTGCTCGGCGGGGGACAGCGTCCCGCTCGGGTCGGCGGTGTGCGGCATGGTCTCCTCCTGGGGAGCGGATGGGGTCGGTGCGGGCGCGGAGCGGCTCACCACGGGCGATCCTGCGGCTCGTCCACGAACACGTGGTAGTCCTGGGGCTCGTCGCCGGTGGCGGGCACGCCCGCCTGGCCGAGCAGCTGGGCCATGATGCGCGAGGCCGCGGTCGCCACGACGGCGGAGCTGCCGCCCGAGGTCGGGCGGTTCATGGAGACGGAGACGACGAACCGCGGATCGTCGAGCGGGGCCACGGCGGTGAAGCCGTAGTTGAAGCCGTCGTAGGTGCCCGTGCGGCCGGCCACCTGCGCCGTGGAGGACTTGCCGCCCACCCGGTACCCGGGGATCGCTGCCGTCGCGCTCGTGCCCTGGGTCACCACCGTCTCCATCATCCGCAGCATCTGGCGGGAGGTGTCCTCGGAGACGACCCGGCGGGGCTCGGCCGGAGCGGGCCAGCGGTGCTCGGCGCCGTCGGCGTCCACCGTGGAGTGGATGAGACGGGCGGGCTCCAGCACGCCGCCGTTGGCCAGGGCCTGGAACTGCTGCGCCGTGTGCACCGTGGTCACGGTGTAGCCCTGGCCGAACGAGTTCACGAGCCGCTGGCGGCCGTCCCAGTCCTCGGGCGCCCGCAGCACGCTGGTGGCCGGGTAGGGCAGGCCGAGCTCGATGGGGGCGCCGATGCCGAAGGCGCGCATGTACTCGTACCGCTGCTCGTCCGACATCGTCGCGGCGACCTGCACGGTGCCCGTGTTGTAGGAGCGCGCGAAGATCCCCGCCAGGGTCATCTCGAAGGTCGGGTGGCGGGAGGCGTCCCGGATCGGCGGCTGACCGGGGAACTCCAGCCGGTCCGGGACCTCGAAGCCGGAGTGCGCGGTCAGGTCCGTGGCGTCGATCGCAGCGGCCATCGTCACGGCCTTGCCGGTGGAGCCGGGCTCGTAGGGGGTGCGCACCACCGTGGCGGTGCGGAACTCCGCGGGGGTGGCCCCGGGGTCGCCGGGGTCCACGGTGGTGGAGTCCGCCAGCACGAGCAGCTCCCCGGTGCGCACGTCCATCACGACGGCGTTGGCCCACTCCGCGTCGTGCTTCTCGGCGAGGGCGGCCACCGTCTCCTGGGCGTACCACTGCGCGTCCTTGTCCAGGGTCAGCCGCAGGTCGGCGCCGTCCACGGCGGGGGTGACCTCCTGCTCGGCGTGCGGGATGCGGATGCCGTCGGCGCCCACCTCGAAGCGCCGCTCCCCCGGGGTGCCGGAGAGGACGGCGTCCTGGCTCTTCTCGAGGCCCTCGAGCGGCACGCCGTCCCGGCCCATGAAGCCGAGGACGCCGCCGGCCACGGCGCCGTTGGGGTAGGTGCGCCGGTCCACGGCCTCGGCCAGCACGCCGGGGAGGTTCAGGGCCATGACGCGATCCCGGACCTCGGGGGTCACCGAGGCCTTCACCACCGAGTAGGGGCTCGTGCCGAGGGTCCGCGCGCGGACCTCCTCCTCCGGCATGTCGAGCACGTCCGCGAGGGTGGTCAGGCGGGACTCGACGTCCACGAGCACCTGCTCCCGGCGCTCGACGTCCCACTCCTTGAAGTCCTTGACGATCCGCTGGTCGGCGACGATGTCGTACCGCCGGACGCTCTCGGCCAGCACGTCCCCGTCGCGGTCCGTGATGGCCCCGCGCTCGGGGCGGATCTGCTGCGTGGTCAGCCGCTCGTCCATGGCCGCGGCCGCCTGGCCGGTCGGGTCCACCCCCTGCACCCACACGAGGCGCACGCCGAGGAGCAGCAGCAGGGCCATGAGCGCGAGCATGGCGAGGCGGCTGCGCAGGCCGAGGTCGCCGGGGGCGGGGACGGTGGTCGAGCCCCGCGTGTCGAGACGGGACATCAGTGCTCGTCGGACCCGTCGGCAGGGGCGGCGGGGCTCGGCGCGGGGACGACCCCCTCGGCCGACGGGTCGACGCTCTCGCCGGCCGACGCCGCCGCCGAGGCGGCCGCGGCCTCCTGCGGGGTCAGGGTGCGGGGCCCGGCGATCTCGGCCTGCGCGTCCGCCGAGGCGGCCAGGCCCTGACGGGCCTCGTCGGCGTCCGCTGGCGGCCCGACGTGCCCGGTGACCAGGCCGGGGGCCTCCCGACGCGCGGCGGCCGGGGAGACCTCCCCGGAGGCCGCGTCCACGGTCCCGGCTCCGGCCGCGGGGACCATGCCGAGGGCGTCGGCGCGGGCGGCGAGGTTCTGCGGCGCGTCCAGGTACCCGACCTGCTCCGCGAGGCGCTCGTTGGCCTCGGTGACCTCCACCTGGCGGTCCCGCAGGTCGATCAGCCCGTACTGGCGGTTGGACATGGTGATGTTCATGACGAGCACGAGGGCCAGCGCCACCAGCAGGACGACGGCGCAGAGCACGGCCACCCCGGAGCCGGAGCGCGGCAGCGGGGCGGGGACCACGGAGAGCGGGGTCCGGGGGGCGGCGGTCCGCCCGGTCTCGGCCCCGGCGTGCGGCCAGGCCCCCTGCGGGCCGTCCATCCGCGCCTGTGCGCTCATCCTGGTCTCCTCGTACGCCGTCATTCCGAAGTCCTCGACGCCTTGATCTTCTCAACCGCACGCACCTTCGCGGAGGAGGCGCGGCGGTTCTCCTCGATCTCGTCCTCAGTGGGCCGCTCCGTGCCCCGCGTGAGGACCTTCACGACGGGGCGGTGCTCCGGCAGCTCCACCGGGAACCCGGGCGGCGCGGTGGACGCGGCCCAGGACTGCAGGTGGCGCTTGGCGATCCGGTCCTCGAGGGAGTGGTAGCTCATCACCACGAGGCGTCCGCCGACCGCGAGCGCCTCGAGGACGGCCGGGACGGCCCGGTCGAGGATGTCGAGCTCCTCGTTGACCGCGATCCGGAGGGCCTGGAAGGTCCGCTTGGCGGGGTGTCCGCCCGTGGCGCCCGCGGACACGGGCACCGCGCCGCGGATGACCTCCACGAGGCGTCCGGTGGTGAGGATCGGCTCCTCCTCGCGGGCCCGCACCACCGCGCGGGCGATGGGGCCGGCGAACCGGTCCTCGCCGTCGCGGCGGATGATGCGCCGCAGATCGGCCTCGTCCAGCTCGGCCACCAGGTCGGCGGCCGTCCGGCCGGCGGTGGTGTCCATGCGCATGTCCAGCGGCGCGTCGTAGGAGTAGGCGAAGCCCCGCTCCCGCGCGTCGAGCTGGTAGGAGGACACGCCGAGGTCGTAGAGGGCGGCGTCCACACGCTCCACGCCGGCGGCGGCGAGCGCCTCCGGCACCTCGTCGTAGGTGCCGTGGAACGGGACGAGGCGCTCGGCGAGGGGGCCCAGCCGCTCGGCGGCCATGGCGAGGGCGGCGGGGTCGCGGTCGATCCCCACGACGCGCAGCTCCGGGAAGCGGGTGAGCAGGGCCTCGGTGTGCCCGCCCATGCCCAGGGTGCCGTCCAGCGCCACGGGGGCGCGGCCGGCGTCGAGCGCGGCCTGGACGCCGGGGGCGAGCAGGTCGACCACGCGGTCCCGCATGACGGGCACGTGGCGGTCCTCGGGGCGCTGTCGGTGCGTGTCCACGGTCCGACCTCCCTGCTCGCGTTCGTGGTGGTGCCGCCATCGGGGCGGGATCCCCCTCCGCCGCCGTCGTGCCTGGCCCGGGGGAAGTCGGGTCAGGTGCGCCGGCACCGGCTGGAGGTCTCGCTCGGTGGTGGTCAGAGGATGCCGCCCAGGACGTCCTCGTCGGTCTCGGAGAAGGCCGCCTCCTGCGCGGCCAGGTACTCGGTCCAGGCCGCGGTGTCCCAGATCTCCGCACGGCTGCCCGCGCCGATCACCGTGACGTCCCGGTCCAGCCCCGCGTACTGCCGCAGCGGCGCGGGGACCGTGACGCGGCCCTGCTTGTCCGGGACCTCGTCCGAGGCCCCGGAGAGGAAGACGCGGATGTAGTCCCGCGCCTGCCGGGAGGAGAGCGGAGCCGCACGCAGCTGCTCGTGCACCCGGGCGAACTCGGCGGCGCTGAACACGTACACGCACCGCTCCTGCCCGCGGGTGAGCACCAGGCCCTCGGCGAGCTCCTCACGGAACTTCGCCGGCAGGATCAGCCGGTGCTTCTCGTCCAGCCGGGGGGTGTATGTGCCCAGGAACACCGTGCACCCCCCTGCTCGACGAGTGGCCCCACCCGACCAAGGTCGGGGCCCGCTCTCTTCTGCCCTCCACTTTACCCCACTTTCCCCCCCGCACCACCGGTCCGGGCGGATCTGCGGCGTGTTGTCGGGCCGCGTCCAGGCGACGCGGAGGCGGGCGACCCCGGCGCCCGCCGGGGGCCGGGCGCGGCACACGGCCGAGGCGCGCCCGGGTGGCGGGGGGCGGGGCGCCCGGTGGAGGACGGTGGAGGGCGAGGGCGACGAGGGCCCCCGTCCCGCGGGTGCGGGTCGGGGGCCCTGCCAGGCCGTCTCGGGGTCAGCCGCGCGGGCGGCCGCGGTCGTCCCAGTCGCGTTCGAGGCGCGCCATGAGGGAGGAGCCCCTCGTCCGGGACCGGTCGGCGTGGCCGGCGGACGGGGCGGCCGGCCGGGCGGCGTCGGCGTCCCCGCGGTGCGGCATGGTGGCCACGAGGATGCCCGCGCCGAGCAGGGCCGTGCCGAGGACGCCCACGAGGACCACCTGGGTGCTCACCCCCGCGAGCACCACGGCCAGGCCGACGACGGCCAGGACCGCGCCGAGGACGACGCGTCGCACGGACACGGCGGGGCGGCCGGAGTCGGCCAGCCGGGTGGCCAGGCGCGGGTCGTCGGCGTTCAGCTGGCGCTCGAGCTGCTCGAGGACGCGCTGCTCATGGTCCGAGAGGGGCACTCGGTCTCCTTCGATCCGGGGCGGGCCGGGCTCGCCCCCTGCGGACGGCGCGGTGGCGCGCCGGTGCGACCAGGGTAGTCGGCGCCCCCGCGGCGCGCCATGTCAGCGGGACCGCTCCGGGTCCTCGCGCGGGCGCGGCTCGAGCAGCGTCGCCGGACGCAGGGCCAGACCCGGGAAGCGGCGGGCGACGGCGTCCGCGGCCTCCTCCGCCCGGGACCAGCCTGCCTCCGCCGCGGGCCCCGCCCCGGCGTCCCCCTCCCCGGGCGCCGCGAACAGGGCCTCCTGCGCCTCCGCCCCCTCCCCGGAGGCCGCGAGACGCTCGGCGCGCACGCCCACGAGCCGCACCGGGTGGGGCCGCTCTCGCAGCAGGTCCGCCACCAGCGGGCCGGCGTGTTCGTGGAGGACGCGGCCGGCGGCCGAGGGCCGGGGCAGACGCCCCGTGCGGCTGCGCACCTGACGGGCGGGGTCCTTGACCCGCACCGTGACCGCATGGGCCTCGACCCCGGCGGCACGCAGCCGCGCGGCCACGTGCAGGCTCAGGCGCAGCACCTCCCGGTCCACCTCGGCCGGGTCGGTGGGGTCCACCTCGAAGGTGTGGTCCGCGCCGATGCTCTTCGCCTCCGCCCGCGGCGCCACCGGCCGGTCGTCCCGGCCCCAGGCCAGGGCGTGCCACTGCGGGCCCGCCGCGCCGAACCACCCGCGCAGCCGCTCGGGGTCCACGGCGGCGAGATCGCCGATCGTGGCCACCCCGCGGTCCCGCAGACGCCGGGCGGCCTGGGGTCCGACCCCCCACAGGTGGTCCACCGGGCGCGGGTGGAGGAACTCCAGGGTCCGCTCCGGCGGCACCACCAGCAGCCCGTCCGGCTTGGCGGCCGTCGAGGCCATCTTGGCCACGAACTTCACCCCGGCCGCCCCCACCGTGCACGGCAGGCCCAGCTCGGCGCGCACCCGCTCCCGGACGAGGCGCCCGATCCGCTCGGGCGGACCGAGCCGACGTCGGGCCCCCGCCACGTCCAGGAAGGCCTCGTCCACGCTGAGCTGCTCCCGGACCGCGGTCACCCGGTCGAAGAGGGCCATCACCTCGGCGGACACCTCCCGGTACAGGTGCTGGCGGGGCGGGACCACGACGAGGGGCGGGCAGAGGGCGCGTGCGTGCGCCAGGGGCATGGCCGAGCGCACCCCGTACGCGCGCGCGGCGTAGGAGGCGGAGAGCACCACGGAACGCCCGTGCGGGGCGGCCACGGCCGCGGGCGCCCCGACGAGCTGCGGCCGCTCCCGCAGCTCGACCGACAGGAAGAAGGC
>NZ_JAUNHR010000038.1:18070-20933 GCF_030523875.1 Micrococcus sp.
CGGCGGGCCGCTCGGCGCGGTCGGGACGGTCATCCCCCGAGCCTACCGACCGGCCGCTAGGGTGGCCGCATGCCGACTGAGCCCGCCCCGTCTGACTCCGACTACCGCGCCGCCGTGGCCGCCCGGCTCGAGGAGATCCTCGCCGAGCACCGCGCCCGCGCGGCCGGCATCCACCCCGCCGCCGAGCCGGCCGTGGCGGCCCTCGCCCGCCTGACCGGAGCGGGGAAGCGCCTGCGGGCCGTGCTCACGTGGCTGGGCTGGCGGGCCGCCGGCGGGGCCGCGGACGACCCCCGGCCCGTCACCGCCGGGGCCGCGTTCGAGCTGTTCCAGGCCGCGGCCCTCGTCCACGACGACATCCTGGACCGCTCCGACACCCGCCGCGGCATGCCGAGCGTGCACCGGGCGTTCGAGGCCCGCCACCGCGAGCTCGGCTGGCGGCACGACGCGGAGCACTTCGGCGTGGCCGCGGCCATCCTGGCCGGCGACGTGGCGCTCGCCCTGAGCGACGCGACCTTCTCCCGCGCCCTCGAGGGCAGCGCCCGGCCGGAGCGCGCGCGGGCGGAGATGGAGCGGATGCGCTTCGAGGTGATGCTGGGCCAGTACCTCGACGTGGCCGCCGAGATGGCCCCGCCCGCGGCCGACCCGCAGGAGGCCGAGCGGGCGGCGTCCGCCGTCGTCGAGCACAAGGCGGCCCGCTACTCCGCCGTGCACCCCCTCGCCTTCGGCGGGTTGCTGGCCGGCGCCGACGACGCCCTCGAGGCCGCGTTCGAGGAGGTCAGCCTGCCGTTCGGGATCGCCTTCCAGCTCCAGGACGACCTGCTCGGGGTCTTCGGCGACCCCGAGGCCACGGGCAAGCCGGCTGGCGACGACCTGCGCGAGGGCAAGCGGACCGTGCTGGTGGCCCGCGCCTCGGCGCTGCTGCCCGAGGCGGAGGCCCGCGCCCTCGACGCCGAGCTCGGCGACCCGGACATGGCCGAGGCGCGCGTGCGCCACTGGCAGGACCGGCTGGAGGAGGTCGGCGCCCGCGCGTCCGTGGCGGACGAGGTGGCCCGCCTGTCCCGCCGCGCGGAGGACGGGCTGGCGGCGCTCGCTGACCACGGCGTGCCCGCGGCGGTGCGGGAGGAGCTGGCCGCGCTCATCCGCGCGTACACGGTGCGCGCGGCCTGAGGCCCCGGTCGGCGTCCCACCGGCCCGGACCTCCTCCTCACGCGGAGCGGGTCACCAGGCCAGGGCCTGGGCCCGCCGGCGCACCTCCGTCTTGTGGCCCTCGCGCAGGGCGTCCACGGGGCGGCCCGGCAGGGACTCGTCCTCCGTGAACAGCCAGCGCAGGGCCTCCCCGTCGTCGAACCCGGCGTCCTGCAGCAGCACGAGCGTGCCCCGCAGCGGCTCCAGGATCCCGGTCTCCGTGAGGAACGCCGCCGGCACGGAGCGCACGGGCGGGGCCGGGCGGCGCACGGCGAGCAGGCGGCGCTCGGACACCAGGTTGTGCACGCGGGTCACGCGGATGTCCAGGTGCTCGGCGACGTCCGGCACCGTCACCCACTCGCCCACGAGGGCGTCCAGGTCGGCGGGGATGGCGTCGGCGGGGGGCTCGGCGGTGGTCGCGGTGGTGTTCTCGGTGCTCACGCGGACACTGTACGCGGCCGCCCGGCGGCCCGCCCCGGACGACGACGGCCGCACGCGCGGGCTCCCCGGGGCCGGTCGGGGCGGTCCTCTACCCTGGTGGGCATGAGCAGCGCGCGCCGGGACCCGTTGGTCGGGACCACCGTCGAGGACCGGTACGAGGTCCTGGAGAGGGTGGCGCGCGGGGGCATGTCCACGGTCTACCGCGCACTCGACCACCGCCTGGACCGCATGGTCGCGCTGAAGGTCATGCACCCGCACCTGGCGGAGGACCCCGCGCTCGTGGCCCGGTTCGAGCGGGAGGCCAAGACCGCCGCCCGGATCTCCCACCCCCACGTCGTCGCCGTGCTGGACCAGGGCCACACCGTGGACGCATCCGGGGAGACGGTCGCCTACCTGGTGATGGAGTTCGTGGCGGGGCGGACCCTGCGCTCGGTGATCCGCGCCGAGGCGCCCCTGACCCCGCGCCGCGCCCTCGACCTGCTGCAGCCGACCCTGGCCGGCCTCGCGGCCGCCCACCGCGCGGGCCTGGTCCACCGGGACGTGAAGCCGGAGAACGTCCTGGTGCGCGAGGACGGCCGGGTGACGGTGGCGGACTTCGGCCTCTCCCGCGCCGCCACGGGCCACACCTCCACGGGCCAGGCCGTGCTCGGCACCCCCGCCTACCTCGCCCCGGAGCACATCGCCGGGGAGCACGCGGACACCCGGGCCGACGTCTACGCCGCCGGGATCCTGCTGTTCGAGCTGCTCACCGGCCGCCAGCCCTTCACCGCCGCCGGCCCCCTGCAGGTGGCCTACCGGCACCTGCACGAGCGCGTGCCGGTCCCCTCCACCCTCGTGCCCGGGCTCGCCGAGTCCCTCGACGACCTCGTGCTGTGGTGCACCGAGCCCGACCCCCGGGATCGCCCACAGGACGCCGTCGTCCTGCTCGGCGAGCTCGAGCGGGTCGGCGCCGGGCTCTCCGACGCCGAGCTGGACCACGTCCCGCCCGCCGCGGCCGGGGGCTCCGCGGGGCACGGGCGCCCCGCGGAGGACGAGGCGGACGACGACGGCGCGGACCCCGACGGTGCGGACATCGACATCGAGGAGCACCCGGACTCCGAGACCCTGCCGGTGCCGCGCCGCGCCGCGGACGGCCCCCGGGACGGGGCGCTCCCGCCCGACGACGACGCCACCCGCACCCTGCCCGTCGCCGTCGTGTCCGACGGTCGGGGCTCCGGGATGCCGGCTCGCCGTCGTG
>NZ_JAUNHR010000039.1:0-13017 GCF_030523875.1 Micrococcus sp.
CGGGGCGGCGGCGGCCTCGGCGGGCTGCTCGGCGGCCGGAGCCTCGGCCTGCTCGGCCTTCTGGCCCTGCTCGGCCTCGTGCTGCTCGAGGAGCTCGCGCTCCCACTCGGCCATCGGCTCGGCGGCGGAGTCGCCGGACTTGCCGCCCTGGCGGGCGATCAGGCCTTCGGCCACGGCGTCGGCCACGATGCGGGTGAGGACGGCGACGGAGCGGATCGCGTCGTCGTTGCCCGGGATCGGGTAGGTGACCTCGTCCGGATCGCAGTTGGTGTCGAGGATGGCCACCACGGGGATGCCCAGCTTCTGCGCCTCGTCGACGGCGAGGTGCTCCTTCTTGGTGTCCACGATCCACACGGCGGAGGGGGTCTTGGACATGTCGCGGATGCCGCCCAGGTTGCCCTGGAGCTTCTGCAGCTCGCGGTTGAGGAGCAGCAGCTCCTTCTTGGTGTGGTTCGAGCCCGCCACGTCCTCGAAGTCGATCGCCTCGAGCTCCTTCATGCGCTGCACGCGCTTGGAGACGGTCTGGAAGTTGGTGAGCATGCCGCCCAGCCAGCGGTGGTTCACGTAGGGCATGCCCACGCGGGAGGCCTGCTCGGAGATGGCCTCCTGGGCCTGCTTCTTGGTGCCGACGAACAGGATGGTGCCGCCGTGGGCGACCGTCTGCTTGACGAACTCGTAGGCGCGGTCGATGTGGGTCAGCGACTGCTGCAGGTCGATGATGTAGATGCCGTTGCGCTCGGTGAGGATGAAGCGCTTCATCTTCGGGTTCCAACGGCGGGTCTGGTGGCCGAAGTGGACACCGGAGTCGAGCAGATTGCGCATGGTCACGACGGACATGGCGTTCCCTTCTGTGGCAGCCGTGGGACCCCGCGCGGTGCGCACGGGCGGTCTGCCGGTCGTTGCGTTTCACGGTTGGCGGCCGCCTCCACGGCGGCCCCTGGCATCACGACGGCGACTGCCGGGCCCCACGATCACCCCGGCCGACCTTGCGGGCGGACGGGGACCGGACGTGGGGGCTGGACCCGCTCGGGCGGGACCACCGTGGTGCGCGGAGTCGGCGTCATGGCACGGCTGAACGCCGGTGGCACGACACCGCTCCCGCGATCCTACCCCACGGGCCCCTCCCCGCCGTCCGGGCCGTGGGGTGTCACCGCGGCCCGACGACGGAGCGGACGGCCGCCGGTCCTGCACAGGCGACGTCGGCCCCGCGGCGCTCCACCACGACGGCTGCGGGGGTCGCCGGCCATCGCCCCGGTGCCCCAGCGTGGGCGGCATGCCCCAGCCCCGCCCGCACCGCCCTCCCCCGCATCCGACGCCCCGCCGAACGCCCCTCCTCGTCCTCGCGGCCGTCGCCGCCCTGACCGTGGGATCCTCCGCCGGTCCCGCAGAGCCGTCCGCGCCCGCGGCGTCGGAGGCGGGCGTGCCGCGCGTCGTGACCGCCCGCATGGACGTCCTCGGCCCGGCCGCACCCCTGCTGCCGCCGGTGCCCGGAGCCGGGCCCGAGGACGTGCTCCGCGGCTTCGCCGGTCCGCTGAAGCCGTGGGGCCGGGGCCACCGCGGGGTGGACGTGGCCGCCCCGGGCGGCCGGGTGGTGGCGCCGGCGGCGGGCACGGTGCGGTTCGTGGGGTCCGTGGCGGGGCGGGGCGTGGTCACGCTCGCGCACGCGGACGGCACCCTGAGCTCGTTCGAGCCCGTGGACTCGACCCTGATCGTGGGCCAGCCGGTGGCCGCGGGGCAGGAGGTCGGCACGGTGTCCGCCGTCGTCCTCCACTGCCCCGTGCGGTGCGTGCACTGGGGGCTGCGCCGGGAGGACGCCTGGCAGGTCGGTGCGGCGCGCTTCGACCGCTACCTCGACCCGCTCATCTCCCTCGGCTGGGCCGGGCCCTCGGTGCTGTGGCCGCAGGACGGGCCGGTCTAGGCCGCCCGGCGCCGGGCCACGTCCGCCACGAGGTCGAGCAGCTCGGCAGCCGAGGCGTCCCACGTGAACCGGGCGGCCTGGGCCACGGAGGCGCGGGAGGCGGCGGCGAAGACGCCGGGGTCCTCGAGCTCCCGGACGTGCCGGGCCAGCGCCGCGCCGCGGTCCCCCTCGAGCGGGACGCCGCGCCACGCGGGGGTGCCGGCGCCGGCCACCTCGCGGAACACGGGCAGCTCCGAGCACACCACGGGGGTGCCGTGCGCCTGCGCCTCGGCCACGGGCAGGCCGAACCCCTCGGCGCGGGAGAGCGTGACGGATGCCGTGACCCGCCGCAGCAGCCGGACGTACTCCGCCTCCTCCACCCCGCCGTGGAAGACCACCTCCGCCCCGTGGGCCCCCCGCCGCCGTCGGGCGTCGGCGAGGTGCACCTCGAGGGCGCGGCGTCGCTCGTCGCCGATGCGGGAGAGCAGGTGCAGGGTGTACCCGGGGAGCAGGGGCGCGGCCTCGAGCACCGACTCGACGTCCTTGTAGGGCATGAACGAGCCCATGTAGAGGATCTCCCGGGCAGGGGCCCGCCGCGGGTCGCGGGGGGCGGCCACCGGCTGGGGCGCGTTGGGGACCACCCGCACGGGGCGTCGCGTCAGCCGGTGCTCCGCGATCAGGTCCGCGGTGGTCCGCGAGACGGTGGCGACGGCGTCCGCGCGGTCCAGGAGAAGCCGCTGCGGCGTGTAGGCCAGGTGGTAGGCGCGCCAGAGCCAGCGCAGCGGCTCGGGCAGGTCCCCGGGCGGGGTGGGGTGCTCGTGGTAGATCAGGTCGTGCAGCGTGAGGATAAGTCCGTGACGACGCCCCCATGAGCCCATGGTCTGCAGGGGCGAGAACACCACGTCCGGCCGCAGCCGACGGACCTGCCGGGCCACCCACGGCTCTCGGACGGAGGTCGGGGCGGAGACGCGGTGCCACGGCACGCCGGCGGGCAGCAGCCGCAGCTGGCGCTCGTCCGAGATCAGCATCTCCACGCGCACCCGTGCCGGGTCGGCGGTGCGGTGCACGGCCTCGATCAGGCTCGCGCCGTACCGGGAGATGCCGTCGTGCACGTCCGTGCGGGTGTAGCGGGCGTCCATGAGCAGCAGGAGGGGGCGGGTCACGCCTCCACGCTAACCGGCACGCCACGCGGGAGGCGCCCCGGACTCGCCCCACGGGAGCGCTGCCCGGAGGCCAGGAGGTGACGTGCAGTCCACGCCTCTGACCTGCGACGTTCGGGCTCTGCAGAAAGTTCACATTGCGTTTCGGTAACGATCGGATACGGTAGGTCACGGTTCGGTCACGAGACCTGCCTCACTCTTCCGGTCCGGACGCCTCCCGGCGTCCGGGCGTCACCCCGTCATCCTCTCGCCCCGGTGGGCCGGCATTCCCTCGTCGTGGTCGCTCCGCGACCAGTCCACCGCTCACCTCACGGAGCACCGCCTTGACCGAGCACACCCTCGCCCCCGCCCGCCGCATCCGCACCTCCTCGGCCACCCTGGCCCTCGCCCTCGGAGCGAGCGCCCTGGCCACGGCCGGCGCCGCCTCCGCAGTGGTGGCCCCCGCCGCCCAGGCCGCCGAGTCCACCTACACCGTCCAGGCCGGCGACGGCTGGTGGATCATCAGCCAGCGCACCGGCGTGTCGATCTCCCAGCTGATGCTGCTCAACGGCATGACCTCCAGCGACATGCTCCACCCGGGCATGGTCCTCAAGACCTCCGGCACCGTGACCTCCACGGCCGGCACCTACACGGTCCAGCCCGGTGACGGCTGGTGGATCATCAGCCAGCGCACCGGCGTGTCCATGAGCACGCTGCAGAAGATCAACGGCATGACCGCCAGCACCGAGCTGCACCCGGGCATGGTCCTCAAGACCTCCGGCACCACCACGAGCACCGCCCCGGTGATCCATCAGTCCTCCGGCAAGCAGGCCGCGATCGACTTCGCCCTCGCCAAGGTCGCCGACCCGGACACCTACTACGCCTGGGGCGGCAACGGCCCGTACGGCTACGACTGCTCCGGCCTGACCAAGGCGGCGTTCGCGCAGGCCGGCATCACCATCCCGCGCACCTCGCACGACCAGTACATGGGCGCCCGCTCCTACCACTCGCTCTCCGACGCGCAGCCCGGCGACCTCGTCTTCTGGTCCAACCAGTCCACCGGCCGGATGTACCACGTGGCCATCTACCTCGGGAACGGCAAGGTCGCCCACGCGATGAACCCCACCGACGACCTCGTCGTCACCACCATCGACGTCATGACCTCCAACCGCATGGCGGTCGTCGGCCGCTACTGAGCCGCCCCCACCACGACCACGTCGTCCCCCGCCCTGGACTGCCAGGGCGGGGGCCGACGTCGTGCTGCGGGTAGGGCGTGCGGGGCTTGAACCCGCGACCCAGGGATTATGAGTCCCCTGCTCTGACCGACTGAGCTAACGCCCCCCGCCCCGCGCCGCGCTCGTCGGCGCCGGCGGGACCTGACCATCCTAGCCAGGGGCCTCAGAGCTCGGCGCGGATGCGCGCGGCGGTCTCGCCGCGGTACAGCCGCTCGAAGAGGTCCACGGTGCGCCGCGCGGAGTGCTGCACCGCCTTGGCGTGGGAGGCCTCCCCCATGGCGGCGCGCTCGGCGTCGGGCAGGTCGAGGACCCGCGCGATCCGCTCGGCGAGGGCCTCGTGGTCCCCCGGCGGGAAGAGCCAGCCGTTGACGCCGTCGTCCACGAGGTGGGGCAGGGCCAGGGCGTCGGCGAGCACCACGGGGGTGGAGGCGCTCATCGCCTCGAGGGAGACCAGGGACTGCAGCTCGGCGGTGCCGGGCTGGCAGAACACGTCCGCGCGCAGGTACGCCCGGTGCAGCTCCTCCTCGGAGACGTGGCCGCGCCGGTGCACGCGCTCCGTCACGCCCTCCTCGCGGATGACGCGGTCGACGGCGTCGCGCTGCTCGCCGTCGCCGACGATCTCCGCGTGCACGTCCAGGTCCGGCCGCGTGCGCGCCAGGTGGGCGATCGCCCGGACGAGCACGTCCACGTGCTTCTCCACCGCCAGTCGCCCCACGAACAGGACGGTGGGGTGCGCGTGGGGCTCCACCACCTCGCCGGGGGCGGGCTCGTAGGCGGCGGCGTCGATGCCGTTGGAGATCGGCAGCACGCGGTCCAGGCCGGCCCGCTGGGCCATGGCCCCGGCGGCCAGCGCGGTGGGGGTGGTCACGGCCGCGCCCTTGCCCATGAGCCGGCCCATCCGCCACCACGAGTAGCGGGAATAGCGGTCCAGGACCCACTGCGGGAACGGCAGGAACGGCTCGAGGTTCTCCGGCATGAAGTGGTTGGTGGACACGGTGCGCACGCGGCGCTGCTCGGCCACCCGGATGGCGGCGGCCCCGATCATGTAGTGGCACTGCGCGTGCACCACGTCCGGCTCCACCTCGGCCATGATGCGGCGCATCGAGCGGCGGGCCCGCGGCGGGAACACCAGCCGGTAGTACTCGTGGGTGGGCGCGTGCCAGGACTGCAGCCGGTGCACGGTGGCCTCGGGCCGCTGCTCCACGGTGTCCGGGCCGTCCTCGGTGCGCGCGGCCACCACGTGCACCTCGTGCCCGCGGGCGTGCAGCGCGGTGGCCAGGCGGAGGCAGAAGGTCGCGGCCCCGTTCACGTCCGGCGGGTAGGTGTCCGCGGCGATGAGCACGGTCAGCGGACGCTCCGCGCCGGGGAGCTCTCGGGGGCTCACGTGGGGGTCTCTCCTGGGGTCGGGACGGGGGCGCGGCCGTCCTGGCGTCGGGCCAGCACGTCGGGGTGGCTCCGCGCCAGCCGCACGATCCCCACGGTAGCAACCAGGGCGGCGGCCACGAGTCCCGGGCCCACCCAGCCGGGCACGTCCGGACGCAGCTCGCCCAGCACCAGGATGCCGATCAGGACGCCCACCATGGGATCGATCACGGTCAGGCCCGCCACCACCAGGTCCGGCGGCCCGTGCCGGTACGCGGTCTGCACGAACCACACGCCCAGCAGGCCCGCCACGGCGACGACGGCGAGCACGTCCGCGTCCGGGAGGCGCGCCCCGAGCACCCGGACGGCGGTGAGCCGGACGGCCACGGCCACGAACCCGTAGAGCACCCCGGCGGCCAGGATGGGCACCAGCGCGCTGACGTGCCGGCGCAGCCACAGCGCCGCCGGGACGGCCAGCGCCACGGCGATCCACGCGATGGCCACCGTCACCCGCTCCTGCTCCGTCGTGGGCACGGGGTTCTGGCGCGTGGCGGCGAGGGTGATGAGCACGAAGGAGGCGGACCCCACGGTGCAGGCGCCGATGGCGGCCCACGTGCCGCGGTCGATGCGCAGGCCCGCGGTGCGGGCGTGGAGCACCGTGGTGACGGCCACGGCGATGGCCCCGAGCGGCTGGATCACGCTCAACGGGGCCAGGGCCAGGGCGGTGACGTTCAGGGCGATGCCGGCCAGCATGAGCGCCCCGCCCACGAGCCACACGGGCGAGCCCAGCAGCGCGAGCATCCCTCCCCGGGCGGGGGCCCGCGCCTCGAGGGCGCGCACGCCGCGGGCCTGGCGCTCGCTGCCCAGCGCCAGGAACACCGCGCCGGCGAGGGCGCACAGGACCGGGATCAGCGGCACGGTCCGGCGGCCTGTCCGGTGGCGGCGGTGCTCATGGTCTCCTCGGGTCGGGCGGGACGGGCGGAGGAGCAGGGCGCGGCGCGCACGGGACGGTCCCCCTCCCCCAGCCTAACGACGACGAGGCCCCGATCCGGTGCGGATCGGGGCGTCGTCGTGCCGGACGGACGGGAGGTCAGTCGCGGCGGCCGCGCAGGCGGGAGGCCAGGACCGCGAACGCGGTGCCCGAGGCGCCCAGCAAGGCCAGCGGCTGCCAGCGGTCCTTGACGTAGTCCTCGGCGGACGCGGCCTGCTCGCCGGCGCGGGCGGCGCCGGTGTACGGGGCGGTCTGGTCGGTGGCGTGGGCGGTGTCCGCGGTGGCGCCGCGCAGCTTGCGCTGGGCGGTGAAGGCGGCCACGTTGCCCTTGACGCTGGTGCGCTCCTCGAGGCCGGAGCGGATGTCACCGAGGTGGCGACGGCGCAGCTCGGCGCGGCGGCGGACCTCGTCGTCAGAGGCGTCGTCCTGATCGGGGTGGGGGGCGGCGAGGCCGTTCTTGCGGGCCTTCTTGTTCTCCTCCTCCTCGATCTTCCTGCGCTCGGCGGCGCGC
Source organism: Micrococcus sp. (assembly GCF_030523875.1). Taxonomy (GTDB): domain Bacteria; phylum Actinomycetota; class Actinomycetes; order Actinomycetales; family Micrococcaceae; genus Micrococcus. The sequence continues at coordinate 7,136 of NZ_JAUNHR010000039.1, forward strand.
TGCTTCTCGATGCGCTCGGCCTCCTTGCGCTCGGCCTTGAGGCGGTCGTACTCGGCCGGGTCGAAGTCGTTGCCCTCCTTGAGGTAGCCGAGGTCGTACTCGAGGTTGCGCACGGTCTCCTGGGGCACGAGCGGCATGGCGCCCTTGATCTGCATGGCACCGGCGCCGGCGAGGACCAGGCCGAGCACGAGGAAGACCAGCGCCACCATGAGCGCCGGGAACCAGAAGGTCGGGTCGGCGAAGGCGCCGATCAGGGCGACCACGAGGGCCACCAGCATGAGGGCCAGCAGGCCCAGGCCCAGGACGGCGAGGGCGGCGCCGATGCCGGCCTTCTTGCCCTTGGCCGCGATGTGGCCCTTGGCCAGGGAGAGCTCGTCCTTCAGCTGCAGCGGCAGCAGGCGGACGAGGGCGCCCAAGAGGTCGGACAGCGAGCTCGCGCGGGTCTGCGTCGTCACCGGCGTGGTGGGACGGGGCGCGCGCACCGACTGCGTGGGGGCGGCGTGGGACATGGGGCTGGCCTTCCGTGACGTGCGGCGGATCGTCCTCCGGCGGGCACGCCCGTGGGCCGGCCCGTCGGGAGGGGATCGGGGTGTGGTGATCAGGTGTGATGCTCAGGGCTCACGCTATCACCGCCCGCCCCCGTGGGTCCGAGGGCGGGCGGTGGTGGAGCGGGCCGGATCAGAAGGTGATGGTGGCCGGGTCCGGTCCGATGCGGCCGTCCTCGCGGTCCAGGCCGCGGATCTGCTCCAGCTCCTCCTCGGAGAGGGTGAGCTCGGCCGCCGCCAGGTTGGAGGCGATCCGCTCGGGGGTGACCGACTTCGGGATCACCACGAAGCCCTCGGCCAGGTGCCAGGCGATGACCACCTGGGCGGGGGTGGCGCCGTGCGCCTCGGCGATCGCAGTGATCACCGGGTCCTCGAGGACCTCGCCGCCCTGGCCCAGCGGGGACCAGGACTCGTGGACGATCCCGTGGCGCTCCTGGACCTCGCGCAGCCGGCGCTGCTGCCAGTACGGGTGGGTCTCCACCTGGTGGATGACCGGCACCACACCGGTGGCCTCGATGATCTCCTCGAGCTGCTCGGCGGGGAAGTTCGAGACGCCGATGGAGCGCACCCTCCCCTCCTCCTGCGCCTCGATCAGGGCCTCCCAGGTCTCGAGGTACAGGCCCTGCGCGGGCTTGGCCCAGTGGATCAGGTAGAGGTCCACGTAGTCGGTGCCGAGCTTCTCGAGGGAGGACTCGAGGGCCGCGCGGGTCCTCTCTCGCCCCTGGTCCGAGTTCCACACCTTCGTCGTGATGAACAGCTCCTCGCGCGGCACGCCGGCGGAGGCGATCGCGCGGCCCACGCCCTCCTCGTTGCCATAGATCGCGGCGGTGTCGATGTGTCGGTAGCCGGCGCAGATGGCCTGGGCGACGACGTCGGCGGCGACCTCGTCCTCGACCTGCCAGACGCCGTAGCCCAGCTGGGGGATGGACCGGCCGTCGTGGAAGGCGGTCCGGGGGACGGTGGTGCTCATGGGGTGCTCTCCTCGAGGTCGTGGGCTGCGCGGACTCCTGCGCTGCGGATCAACCGCGGCGGAGGGCGGGCCATTCCCGCAGGACGACGACGCCCCGCCGCCGCAGGGGCGCCGGGGCGTCGCCGGGATCGCCCGGCGCAGGGCCGCCGGGCGGACGGTCACGGGGTGGGCGTGCCGCCGTTGGCGTTGAGGGTCTCGCCGACCACGTAGCTGGACTCGGGGGAGGCCAGGAACACGTAGGCCGGGGCCATCTCCACGGGCTGGCCGGGGCGGCCGGTGGGGGTGTCCTCGCCGAACTTCGGCAGCTTCTCCTTCGGCTGGCCGTCGGAGACCTGCAGGACCGTCCACACCGGGCCGGGGGCCACGGCGTTGACGCGGATGCCCTTGGGGGCCAGCTGCTGGCCCAGGCCCTTGGTGAAGGCGTTGATGGCCGACTTGGTGGCGGCGTAGTCCAGCAGCATCGGGTTGGGGTTGTAGGCCTGGATCGAGGTGGAGTTCACGATCGTGGAGCCCGGGCCCATGTGCTTCAGCGCGGCGCGGGAGAGCGTGTACATCGACAGGATGTTCACCTGGAACGTCTCGAACACCTGCTGGTCGGTCAGCTCCTCGAGGGACTCGCTGACGACCTGCTTGCCGGCGTTGTTCACGAGGATGTCCAGACCGCCCAGCTGCTCCGCGGCCCGGTCCACGACGGAGCTGCGGTAGTCCTCGTCCATCAGGTCGCCCGGCAGGGCCACGGCGGTGCGGCCGGCCGCGCGGATCGCCTCGAGGACCCGGTCGGCGTCGCGCTGCTCCGCGGGGAGGTAGGCGATGGCCACGTCGGCACCCTCGCGGGCGTAGGCGATCGCGACGGCGGCGCCGATGCCGGAGTCGCCGCCGGTCACCAGGGCCTTGCGGCCCTCCAGGCGGCCGAGTCCCCGGTAGGAGTCCAGGCCGATGTCCGGGACGGGGTCGGTCTCCACATCCAGGCCCGGCTCGGGCTGGTCCTGGATCGGGGCGTCCTGCTCCGGGTGGCGAGTGGAGGGGTCGTCGTGCGCCAGCTGGGAGGACTCCACCGGGATCTCGGAGTCGGGGCGCTGCTGGTCCTTCTGGTCCGTGTGCTCAGTCATGGAGATGACCCTAGGGGCGCGCCTCCCCCCTGTGACAAGGGGCGACGGGCGGCGGTTCCTCAGCCGCGCAGGCCCCGCAGCGCCGTGTGGTGCTGCAGCACGTGCAGGTCCCAGCGCTCCGCGAGATCCTCGAACACGGCGATCCCGCGCAGCGAGTTGCCCCGCTCATCGAGGCGCGGGGACCACGTGGCGATGCCGAGGGCGCCGGGCACGGCGCCCAACAGCGCCCCGGAGACGCCCGACTTCGCCGGGATGCCCACCTCCGCCACCCACTGGCCGGAGGCGTTGTACATGCCGCACGTGAGCATGACGGACATGGCCTGCTGGGCCACCTCCTCCCGCAGGACGCGCTCGCCCGTGCGCGGGTTGACGCCGCCCGCGGCGAGGGTGGCGCCCATCACCGCCAGCTGCTCCGCGCCCACCCGCACCGAGCACTGCGCGAGGTAGCCCTCGACCGCCTCCCGGGCCGGGATCGGCAGGCGGCCACCGTCGGCGAGGAGGTGCGCCAGGCCCAGGTTGCGGTCGGCCCGCTCCCGCTCGGCCTCCACCACCTCCCGGGACACCTCCAGCTCCTGGCCCGCGAGCGCGGAGTAGCGCTCCAGCAGGAACCGGACGCGGGCCTCGGCGTCGTCGCCGGGGACGAGGGCGTGGGCCATGATGGCGCCGGCGTTGATCAGCGGGTTGTAGGGGCGGCCGTCGTCGTGGAGGGAGAGGTGGTTGAACGCCTCGCCGGAGGGCTCCACGCCGACGTGCTCGAGGGTCTCGTCCAGACCGACCTCCTCGAGGACCACGGCGTAGGTGAGCGCCTTGGAGACGGACTGCAGGGCGAAGCGCGCGTCGGCGTCGCCGGCCACCGCGACCTCGCCGTCCGTGGTGCACACGGCGGCGGCCAGGCCGTCCACGTCCTGGTTGGCCACGTCCTCGAGGTAGTCCGAGGGCTCGCCCTCCCGTTCGGGGCGTGCGGCCTCGAGGGCCTCCTCGAGACCGGAGCGGAGGCGGGCGGCGTCGACGTCGGGCAGGGCGGGGGTGCTCTCGTCGGAGCGGGCGGTGCGGTTCACCCGTGGGAGCCTACGCGGGGGGCAGGTCATGCCGCGCCATGCGGGGAGGGCCGTGGCGGGCGCCGGACAGACTGACGGACAGGAGCATGCGCCCGGCTCCGTGCCGGGCCGGAGAGGAGCACCCGTGTCCCGTCCCGCCCGGTCCCCCCACGTCCGGCCCGGCCCCGACCCGACCCGCCGTCGTCTGCTCATCGCGGCGGCGGCCACCGCGGGGGCGGCCGCCTTGAGCGCCTGCGGCGCCAGCGGGGACGGCGGCGGCCCGTCCGCCCCCTCCCCGGGCGCCGCGGGGGCGCCGACCGGCTCGGCCTCCCCCGACGCCCTGCCCGGGGACGTCCGGGCGCTCCTGGCCCGGCACGGGGTCGAGGCGACGACGGCCGAGGAGGCCGTGGAGGGGGTGGACCGCCTGCCGCAGGCCCGACCCCTGGCCCTCCAGGGCCAGGTCCGCGCGGACGAGGTCCGCTTCGCCGACGCGGAGGGCGAGGCCGTCGCGCCCCTGACCGCCGGCCTCTTCTACCTGTCCCTGGCGCCCTACCGCGAGGTGACGCACGACTGCGTGCTGCACGCCCTGGGCGGCTGCCAGGGCGAGCTCGCGGACACGGACGTCCACGTGCGGGTCACCGCCGCCGACGGACGGGTGCTCGTCGACGCCGACGCCCGCACCGGGGCCAACGGCTTCACCGGCCACTGGGTGCCCCGCGGGCTGAGGGGCACCGTGGAGGTCCGGGCCGGCGGGGAGACCGCCACATGCCCGTTCGACTCCGGCCCCTCGGGGGCGACCTGCCTGACGGAGCTGCGCCTGGCCTGACCCCGCCACGGGGACCCCGCCGCCCCCGCCTCCCGGGCCCCGGACCCGCGCCTGACTAGGGTGGACGGATGCCTCCCTCCCGTCCGTCCCGTCCCGCCCGTCCGACGTCCCCCGCGGGGGCCGCGCCGTCCGGGGCGGGGACGGGCCGGCGGGCCGGCTGCGGGTGCCTGGGCCTCCTGCTGATCGGGCTGGTGCTCCTGGCCCTGCTGCTCGGCGGCCTCGCCCGGGACACCGGGGATCCGCAGGCCGGCGGCGACGCCTCGGCCTCCTCCCCCGCTCCCGCCGCCCCGTCGACGGCGCCCACCCCCTCCCCCTCCTCGGCGGTCTCGGCCGCGGGCTCCTCCGCGTGGGGCGGCCCGGCCGAGCCCCGGACCACCGGGCCCACCTCCGCGGCCCCGACCCGCACGGCCTCCGCTCCCCCGTCCGCCCCCGCCGCTCCGGAATCGGAGGCGAGGATCGAGACCGCGGCGGACGACCAGCCTGAGGCGGCGCCGTCGTCGTCCGTCGCCCCGGCGCGCGCCGAGGCCGAGGCGAACACCGCCCTGGCCCTGCTGGACACGCTCGAGGTCAAGGGCCGTGCGCCGAAGACCGGCTACGGGCGGGAGCTGTTCGGGCCGAGCTGGGCGGACGTGGACCGCAACGGCTGCGACACGCGCAACGACATCCTGCGCCGGGACCTCGTGGACGTGGCGGTCAAGCCCGGCACAGGCGGGTGCAAGGTGCAGCGCGGCACCCTCCACGGGCCGTACACGGGGAGCACCATCGCGTTCGTCTCCGGCCAGGACACCTCGTCCGCCGTGCAGATCGACCACGTGGTGGCCCTGTCCGACGCCTGGCAGAAGGGCGCCCGGTCCCTCGACGCGGACGATCGGCTGGCGTTCGCCAACGACCCCCTGAACCTGCTGGCGGTGGACGGACCCACGAACCAGGCCAAGTCCGACGGCGACGCCGCCACCTGGCTGCCGCCGAGCCGCTCCTACCGCTGCCCCTACGTGGCCCGGCAGATCGCCGTCAAGGCCGAGTACGGGCTCTGGGTCACCTCCGCGGAGCACGACGCCATGGCCCGGGTCCTCGCCGACTGCCCGGACCAGCAGGTGCCCGCGCGCGAGGGGGCCGGCGCCCCGGCCGCCCCGGAGGACGCCGCGCCGGCGGAGGAGGCCCCCGCGCCGGAACCGGCCGCGGAGCCCGAGCCCGCCGCGCCCGTCGACCCGGAGCCCGCCCCGGAGCCGGAGCCGGCGGCCGAGGCCGAGGTGTTCTACAAGAACTGCACCGCGGCCCGTGCGGCCGGCGCCGCCCCGCTGCTGCGCGGCGAGCCGGGCTACCGCTCGGCCATGGACGGCGACGACGACGGGGTCGCCTGCGAGTGACACCCGGAGGGGACGGGAGCACCGGGCG
>NZ_JAUNHR010000039.1:13027-20582 GCF_030523875.1 Micrococcus sp.
ACGCAGGATGGTTGGATGTCCCGGTGAACACCTCCTCCCTCCCCCCGTCCCCCGAGACGCCCACGTCTGGGCCGGGCACCCCGGCGTACGCCCGGGTGCCCGCGAGCCACTACGACCTCTTCGTCGGCGTCTTCGTCGCCCTCCTCATCCTCTCCGGCGTGACCGCCGCCAAGCTCTTCTACGGGCCCACCGTGCCCGTGCTCTCCGACGTCTTCTACGGCGGCGGCCCCCTCATCTTCGACGGCGGCGCCTTCCTCTTCCCGTTCGTCTACATCATCGGCGACATCCTGGCCGAGGTGTACGGCTGGCGCCGGGCCCGCCGCGCCATCGTGCTCGGCTTCGCGATGCTCGTCCTCGCCGCGCTCACCTACACCGTGGTGTCGCTGACCACGCCCGTCGAGGGCTTCGAGGCGTGGGACCAGGCGCTGGCGCCGATGCTGCGCATCACGGTGGCCGGCTTCGTCGCGTTCCTCGTGGGCTCCCTGGTCAACGCGACGATCGTGGTCCGCCTCAAGGAGCGCATGAAGGAGCGCCACGTAGCGTTCCGCCTGATCCTCTCCACGGTGGTCGGCCAGTTCATCGACACGCTCATCTTCTGCATCATCGCGTTCGGCGGCACCATCACGCTGCTCGAGCTGGCGAACTACACGGCCACGGGGTTCCTCTACAAGACGACGGTGGAGATCCTGATCGTGCCCGTGACACTGGCCGTGATCCGCGTGCTCAAGCGGCACGAGCCGACCTACCGCGCGCCCGGCTACGAGGTCGAGCGCCCCGACACCGCCGCCATCGCCTGAGCGAAGGCCGCGAACACCCCCCTGGGGTCGTTGCCCGTGACGCGCCGCGCGTTCGGGCGGCGGCCCCAGATGTGTCTGTCGTCGTGCACGGTGGTGCCGCGCAGCAGCTCCGAGTCGGCCTCGACGTCCACCACGGTGGTCTGCGTCCGGAGCACGGCCTGCCCGGTGGCCGCCTGCGCCGCGAAGAGGTCGTGCAGGTGCGCCACGTACCCCTGGTCGTAGTCGTGGTGGAACTCGAAGTAGAACCGCAGGGCGTCCGCCAGGACGTCGGTGACGCGGTGCCCGGTGTCGGCGAGCGGCCCGGCGACGCGCGGGCGGGCGACGTCCCAGCGCACGGGGCGCGCGCCGGCGTCGTGCAGGAGCCCGTCCAGCAGGGCCGGGGTGTACTCGATCCGTTCCGTGGTTTCGAGCGCGCACACGATCGGCAGCCGGTGCTCGGGGCGGCCTTCGAAGGCCGCGAAGACCTCCTTGGCGGCGTCCGGGTCCACCCACGTGTTCCACTCCGCGGTGGGCGTGGTGTTGCCCGGGTACAGGTACGCCCCGCCCATGATCACGACGCCGGCCGCCAGCTCCGGCAGGTCCGGTGCGGCCCGCAGCGCCAGCGCCAGGTTCGTCAGCGGGGCGGTGCAGAGGATGGTGGTCTGTCCCGGATGCGCGTGCAGCTCCTCGAGCCACACGTCCAGAGCCGGACGCGGACTGAGCCGCTCGGGGCGGCGCTCGATGCGGGCGTGGCCGAGGCCGCCCTCGCCGTGGGTCTCCGGCGTGGTGACGGTCGGGCGGCGCAGCGGGGCCTCCGCCCCGACGGCGACCTCCACGTCCGGACGGCCGGCGAGGTCCAGGACGGCGGCCGTGTTGAGGGCGCAGTCCCGGGCGGAGGCGTTGCCCCCGGTGACGGTCACCGCCGCGATCTCCGCCAGCCCCAGCCGCTCGGCGCCGGCCAGGTGCAGGAGGGCGCAGGCGTCGTCGATGCCGGTGTCCACGTCCGCGAGGATCCGGGCCGTCACGGCGTCGTCGTCGGCGATCGGGACCCCGGACTCGCCTGGCGGATGGTGGTGACCACCCGGGTGAGCGCCGGGCGGCGGGGCGTGGAGGAGAACCCGAAGCGCGTGGGCGGGTCCACCGGGGCCAGGGCTCCGAGGTCCCGCCCCTCCCAGCGGGCCTCGACGCCCACCACGTCCCGCACGTCCGTGGCGCCGTAGTACTCACGCCGGCCCTGGCCGGCGGTGCCGCGCGTGCGCACCCCGGGCATGGCGATGCGCGCGATCGGGTCGGAGACCGCGCAGAACGCGGGATGGGAAGCCACGGAGGACGGGAGGAGACGCAGGGCCCACCCCAGGGGCCGGCGTCGGCCCAGTCGCGCGGCGAGGGTGAGGGACGGCGTCGTGACGGTGAGCGTGCGGACCGTGAGGTCCACGGTGACGGGCTCGACGCGCACCTCGTCGAAGCGGTAGGTGGCGGTCACGAAGTCCGCGACCTCGCGGGTGGGGGCCAGGAGGAGACGGTGTCCGTCCGGGCGCTCGACCATGACGTCACTGAAGGCCCCCAGCGGCGAGTCCGGCCAGGTCCCGACGACGACCCGCGTGCCCTCCGCGGTGCCGACGCCGAGGATGTGGCCGCGGAAGCGCCAGACGACCGGGGGCGGCGGGGCGGAGGCGGCGGTCATGACCTTGAGCGTAGGCGGCCTGGCCGGGAACGACGAAGTCCCTCCAGCCGCTGCGTGACCCTGGGGTCTCCTGTGCGAGGATGCGCCGCATGAGCGAGAGCCGAGCACAGCACGAGCCGGCCGACGACGACGTCGAGGAGCCGGTCGAGAGGACCTACGGGGAGGCCTCCGAGGAGGGGGCCCAGCGGCTGCACCGATCGTGGCCGGCCCTGCTGACCACCGGATTCCTCGGCGGGGTGGAGATCACCATCGGACTGCTGGCGTACCTGCTCGCCCTGCACGAGACCGGCAGCCACCTGCTGGCGGGCGTGGCGCTCTCCGTGGGGTTCATCGCCCTGTTCCTGGCGCACTCCGAGCTGTTCACCGAGGGGTTCTTCTACCCGATCATGGCCATCGTCGACGGCCGGGGCACCTGGCTCGAGCTGCTGCGGCTGTGGGGCGTCACCCTCGCCACGAACCTGCTCGGCGGCTGGGTCACGGTCGGTCTGATCGCCCTGGCGTTCCCGAAGCTCCACCCGGAGCTGGCCGAGACCGCCCACCACTTCCTCGAGATCGGCCTGAGCTGGCAGGGCGCCGCCCTGGCCCTGCTGGCGGGGACGGCCATCACCCTGATGACCCGGATGCAGGCCGGGGCCGAGGACGCGCCCACGAAGGTGGCGGCCGCCGTGGCCGGCGCCGTGGTGCTCGGCGGCGGCTCGCTGTTCCACTCGGTGCTGGACTCGGTGATCATGTTCGGCGCCATCCACTCCGGGGCCGAGGGCATCGGCTATGTCGACTGGCTGGGGTGGATCTGGTGGGTCGTCCCCCTGAACATCCTCGGCGGGCTGCTGCTGACCACGGGGCCGCGCGTGCTGCGCTCGGTGGAGGCGCAGGACTGAGCCGCTCCCCCGACGACGACGAAGCCCCGCCCGGATCACCGGGCGGGGCTTCACTGTGCTCCTCCGACTGGACTCGAACCAGTAACCCTTCGGTTATGTCTCGCCAACCCTGCTCGAGCGCACGGTTGCAAGCATGGTCGTACTGTCCACAGCCTTAACCCGTCCCCGCCCCCAGGCACAGTGAGCGCCGTCACCACCATCGGAAGGACATGACATGTGGCTCCCATTGCTCGGAGTGGCCGTCATGGGCCTGCTCGCGCTCGTCCTGAACCCCCTCTCCAGCCTGCTCGCTCTCATGAAGTTCTGCGCCTTCGCCGCCGCCGGCGTCTGCGGGCTCGCCTGGTACTTCGGCGGCCCTGCCGAGCTCTACGCGCTCCCCTGCGTTCTCGCGACCGCTGCATGGGTCGGCCTGCAGTTCATCCCTACCCGTCGCCGGGTCTAGTCCTGCACAACCGCCCGCGACACGGGGGCTGTCCACATTCAGGGCGCCCCCCCTGTTTTGCCCATTTTGCCCATGCCAGCATCGTCCGATCCGACACCACACGACGGAGGACGAGATGCCAGCTTCCCCAGCACCTCTCAAGGACCCAATTGACGCGTACGCCTCCTGGCTGCGCGTCTACCGCCGCCCCCGCACCGTGGAGAACCGCGTCCACTACGCGCGACGGCTCACGACATGGGCGGCGGAGCACTCACGCTCTCCATGGGACCTGACCTCTACCGACATCACCACTTGGCTCTCCGCCGTAGGGAAGTCCCCAGCCACCCGGAAAAACGCGGCCGACGCCATCCGCGGCTACTACAGATGGGCGATGGACGCCGGGTACACCAAAACCAATCCCGTTGGGTCCCTCCCCCGCATCAACGTGCCCCGCGGACTTCCCCGCCCGACCCCGGACCACGTGCTGCGCGACGCCATCAGTCGATGCACACGCCCCACCGACATCCTCATGCTGCTCTTCGGCTCCCTTAGCGGACTGCGCGTCGGCGAGATTGCCGCTCTCAGAGCAGAAGACATCAACGACGACCTCATCCGCGTCACCGGCAAGGGCGGACACGTCCGGTACGTCCCCGTCCACCCCCTCCTTAAAGAAGCGCTCCTCCTAGCCCCCAGCCGCGGATGGCTCTTCCCCAGCAACCGCAATCCCAGCGGCCACTACCTCGCCGCCTCCGTGGCCCAACGCATCAACGACCTCCTCGAGGAAGGATGGTCCGCTCACACCCTCCGGCACCGGTTCGCCACCCACGTCTACTCAGCATCCCAGGACATCCTCGGCCTCCGGGACCTCCTCGGCCACGCCGACGTCTCCACGACGATGGTCTACACCCGAGTCGCCGCCGACAAGCTCGCCCGCGACGTCGCCGCCATCCACTCCCTTCCGGACATGACAGTGCGCGTCCGCGAACTCGTGTCCTGACCACGCCAGGACACACCTCCCACGCACCGCCGTTCGAATCCTGTGCGACCTATCCCCTCGAGAACGGCCCGCACATGCCCATCAAGACCAGACTCCCCATCGAGTTCAGCTGCACCCACACCGAGACCGTGGACCTCAGCCACATCCCAGCCGGGCGCCGCAAGGCCTACGCCTTCGGCCTGGGCAAGCACCGCGTCTGCACGCGATGCTTCAAGGCCGCCGGCGCGGCCGACCTCGAGCAACGCAACCGGCAAACCCTGCTCGACGCCGAGCAGTTCGCCCAGGAGCACCAGCTGCCTGAGCTCACCGGGTCGGAGAAGCAGATCGCCTGGGCCACCCGGGTCCGTTACCAGGCGCTCACCGACATCCTCGACACCGACGAGGCCACCGGCCGCCGCGTGCTCGCCGCCGCCATGGACCTGACCCGCTCGGGATGGTGGCTGGACAACTGCACGGACACGGACCTCGACGTCGAGGACCTGACAGAGCTGATCCTCACCGCCGATGCGTCCGACCAGCCGGCACCCATCGAGACCGAGAACCCCTTCTGAGGATCCACCCATGCGACCCAACATTTGCGCTCCCGCCAAACCCTTCGAGCACCTGCGCCCGCAGCCCAACACCCTGCGCGCGCTCGGCTCCAGCCCCCAGGCCGACATCCGGCGGCGCCGCACGGTCCTGATCCGCCTGGCCACGGCCGCGCACCCGAGCCACGGCCGATGACCGAGGAGAGCCCCGCGATGATCACCCTGTATGGCCAGCCCGACTGCTACCCCTGCAAGCAGGCCACCGCCTACCTCGACCGCCACCAGGTCCCCTACGACTACATCGACCTGACCGCCCGGCCCGAGCTCGTGGCCAAGCTGAAGTCCCGAGGCCTGGAGCAGACCCCGATCCTGCAGACCCCCACACGCGCCACCGCCGGCCTGCGCCTAGACGCCCTGAAGGAGGCCGTGGCCGAGTACCGCGCAGCGGACACGGCCACCGTGGCCGCTCCGGCCGTGGACGGGCCGACCCGCACCTGACCGGCCCCAGCCAGCCACCGTGGCCACCGGACACCTGCTCCGGTGGCCACAGCCATGTCCGACCACGGACACGGCTGCCACACATCCCGGACAGGCCGGCACGAATCCAGGACGGCCACCTGACCACACCCGGCCCCACGGGAGGCCACCAACGCGAGGAAGAACCCCATGAAGACCACGCTGCACCTGACCGGACAAGTCACTCTGACCGACTCCACCGGCACCCGTCTGCCGGCCACCGACCTGGACACCGCCCTGGCCACCGTGGCCAAGGCCCGCACCGGCCGGACGCCGGTGGTCACCGTGACCGGCCAGCACGAGGGCCTGACCATCGACCGGGACACCTGGCGAGTCAACCCCGACGGGGACCTCAGTCCGGCCCCGCAGACCACCACCCCGGCCTACAAGCTCGCCTACTCCGCCTTCACCCTGACCGACCCGTCCGGGACGGCCTCGCCCGTGCAGACCCCGGCGCTGGCCACCATCGCCCAGTCCGCAGCCGACCGGCTCGGCCACGAGGTCATCGTGGACTCGGACCTGCCCGGCGTGGTGGCCCAGTCCTACCTGCCCTCTCAGCGCAAGCCTGCCCACGCTGAGGTCACCACCTCCATGGCCGAGACCTTCGCCACCCGCACCCGCCCGGACAAGCGCCGCCAGTCCCCGGCCCGGCAGGGCTGGCGCGGGGCGCTGAACGAGGCCTTCGGCCTGAAGCTGGCGCCCTCCGCCGACGAGATGCACGCCCGCGAGCTGACCACCACGATCCAGCGCGGCCTGCCCGGGCACCGCACCGCCGTCGTGGTGAACATCAAGGGCGGGGCCTCCAAGACCACCGCGACCTACCTGCTCTCGGCCACCCTGGGCCGGGTCCGCGGGGGCACCGTGCTGGCCTGGGACAACAACGAGAACGCCGGGAACCTCGCCGACCGCGCACTGCCGGCCTCCCACCAGCACACCGCCGTGGACCTGCTGGCCAACATCGAGGACTTCCGCACCCCCGAGCACGCCGACAAGCTCACCGGCTACGTCCGACCCCAGGGCGACAACCGCTTCCACGTCCTGGCCTCCCAGGACCACGCCGGAGACCGCGAGGTCATCGACGCCGACGCCTTCCGCCAGATGCACGCCGTCCTTCGGCAGCACTACTCCCTGGCCATCGTGGACACCGGCAACGCCTCCACCGCCGCCACCTGGCGCGCAGCCGTGGACGTGGCCGACTCCATCGTCGTGGCCATCACGAACAAGGAGGACGCCGCCCGCCGCGCGTTCGTCACCATCGACGCCCTGCGCAAGGCCGGACACGGCGACAAGCTCGCCCGCTCGATCGCCGTGGTCACCCAGCCGGCTGAGGCCTCCACCGACCGCCTCGACAAGGTCCGCGAGCTGCTGGCAGAGCACGTGGGCGCCGTCGTGGTCATCCCGTTCGATCCCGCCCTGGACGAGGGCGACGAGATCGACTGGGACCGGCTGTCCAAGGCCACCCGCCGCGCCTACCTCGAGGCCGCCGCCGCCCTGATCGAAGGCCTGTCGTGAAGCGCGCGATCCTGCTGGGGGGCGCCGCCGTCGTCGGCGTCCTGGTGCTGCTGCTGGCCCTGGTGCCGGTCCTACTCGGCTCGATGTTCAGCGCTTCAAAGCTGGCCAGCTCCGAGACCTCCATCGCGGAAATCTGCTCCGCCGGAGACGCCGGCCAGGCCCAGATCCCGGAGGAATACCGCGAGGACATCGCCAACGCGGCTCGCGTCTCCGGGTTGAGCCAGGAGGTCCTCGCCTCGCAGAT
>NZ_JAUNHR010000040.1:0-951 GCF_030523875.1 Micrococcus sp.
GCCGGCCACGTCACCGGGTTCGTCGCGGCCCTGGGCACCGGCGGGGACGGCGGCCGTCCGCTGGCCCCCCGCTCCGTGGCCCGCGTGCTCGCGGCGGTCCGTGGACTGCACCGGTTCTGGGCCCTGGAGGGCGTCACGGCGGCGGACCCCGCCGCCGACGTCGCCCCGCCGGCCGCCCCGGAACGCCTGCCCAAGGCCCTGCCGGTGGACGCGGTCACCCGCCTGCTGGAGGCCGTCCCCGTGGACACCCCCGCGGGCCTGCGGGACCGGGCGCTGCTGGAGTTCCTCTACGGCACCGGCGCGCGCGTGTCCGAGGCCGTCGGCCTGGACGTGGACGACGTCGTCGGGCTGACGGGGGAGCCGGGAGGTGCCCGCGCCGACGCCGAGGTGCCCGTGGTGCGCCTGTTCGGCAAGGGCTCGAAGGAGCGGATCGTGCCCGTGGGGTCGTATGCCGCCGAGGCGCTCGCGGCCTGGCTGGTGCGCGGCCGGCCCGCGCTCGTGGCGCAGGCCCGCGCGGCGCGGGCCACGCCGGCCCTGTTCCTCAACCTGCGCGGCGGACGGCTGTCCCGGCAGTCGGCGTGGTCCGTGATCAAGGCGGCCGCGGACCGCGCAGGGCTCGCGGAGGAGGTCTCCCCGCACACACTGCGCCACTCCTTCGCCACGCACCTCATGCAGGGCGGCGCGGACGTGCGCGTGGTCCAGGAGCTGCTCGGCCACGCCTCGGTGACCACCACGCAGGTGTACACGCGGGTCACGGCCGAGGCGCTGCGCGAGGTCTACGCGCAGGCGCACCCGCGCGCCCGGTGGGACGGGCGCTGACCCGGCGCCGGCGTCGTCGCCCCGGCCTCCTCCAGGACGGAAGGGGGCGGTTCCCGTCGGAATGGACCTGCCCCTGCGACGGGCACCGGCCCCGAACCGGGGGGTCGGGCGGGGGGGTCGCCGGCCCGGGGC
>NZ_JAUNHR010000040.1:961-16332 GCF_030523875.1 Micrococcus sp.
CCGGGCGCCGCCCCCCCGGCCACCCCCCGGCGGGTGGGGGCGGGCCCCGGGCTTAGTGCACCGCCAATGGCGAGCGCACCCGCCCCCGAACGGCGTGCTCGGCCGGTCAGGACGCCGACAGCTCGCGCTGGTCCGGGCCGTCGTAGGCGGACAGCGGGCGGATCAGCGCGTTGGCGGCGCGCTGCTCCATGATGTGGGCGGTCCAGCCGGTGATGCGGGACGCGATGAAGATGGGCGTGAACATCTCGGTGTCGAAGCCCATCAGGTGGTACGTCGGGCCGGCGGGGTAGTCGAGGTTCGGCTTGATCTGCTTGGCCTCGTCCATGGCCTGCTCGAGGCCGTCGTACAGGCCCAGCATCTCGTGGCGGCCGTAGTGCTCGATCATGCGGTCCAGCGCGGCCTTCATGGTGGGCACGCGGGAGTCGCCGTTCTTGTACACGCGGTGTCCGAAGCCCATGACCTTCTTCTTCTGGGCCAGGGCGTCCTCCATCCAGGCCTTCGAGCGGGCGGCGGCGTCCTCGCGGGACTCCTCTTCACGGATGCCGATCTCGTCGAAGGTGTGCATGACGGCCTCGTTCGCGCCGCCGTGGAGCGGACCCTTGAGGGCGCCGATGGCGCCGGTCACGGCCGAGTGCAGGTCGGACAGCGTCGAGGTGATCACGCGCGCCGTGAAGGTGGAGGCGTTGAAGGAGTGCTCGGCGTAGAGGACCATCGACACGCGGAACGCGTCGACGACCTCCTCCGGCTGCTCCTCGCCGAAGGTCATCCAGAGGAAGTTGGCGGAGTAGTCCAGGTCCGGGTTCGGCTCCACGACGTCCTGGCCGCGGCGGCGGCGCTGGTCGTAGGCGACGACGGCCGGGAACGCGGCGAAGAGGGCCTTGGCCTTCTCCAGCTCGGCCTCGGGAGAGGAGTCCTCCGCCTTCGGGTGGTTCGCGCCCAGCACGGACACCGCGGTGCGGCCCACGTCCATGGGGTGGCAGTCGGTCGGCAGCAGGTCGATCGCCTGCTTCACCTTGGGGTCGAGGGTGCGGTGCCCGCGCTCGAACTCCTGGAACTCCTCGAGCTCCGCGTCGGACGGCAGCTCGCCGGTCCACAGCAGCAGGGCGACGGCCTCGAACGGCAGGTGCGCCGCGAGGTCCTGCACCGGGTAGCCGCGGTACAGCAGGGAGTTGGTCTCGGGGTTGACCTTGGAGATCGCGGTGGTGTCCACCACGACGCCGGCCAGGCCCTTCTTGATCTCGGTGTCGGTCATGATGTCCCTCCTGAGGGGGAGGCGGCCCGCCCCGGCGGGGCGGGCCGCGGTGACGGGGTCAGAGGTTGGCGTTGTTGGAGTCGATGTCCAGCGTCGGCACGTCGAAGTTGAAGATGCCGGTGTCGAAGGCGTTGTACGCCTCGTAGTCCACGAGCTCGTAGAGGCGGGCCCGGGTGAGCATCTGCTCCACCTGGGACTGCTGGGTGCCCTCCGCCTTGATGGCGTCGAGCACGCGCTCGGAGGCGCCCATGGACGCGCGCAGCAGGGTGACCGGGTAGATCACCATGGACACGCCGGCGTCGGCCAGCTGGTCCCGGGTGAACAGCTCGGACTTGCCGAACTCGGTCATGTTGGCCAGCACCGGCACGCCCAGGGGCTCGAGCTCGCGGCACACGGTCTCGAACTCGCCGATGTCCTTGAGGGCCTCGGGGAAGATCGCGTCCGCTCCGGCCTCCACGAGCGCCTTCATGCGGGCGATCGCGGCGTCCAGGCCCTCCACGGCGCGCAGGTCGGTGCGCGCCATGATCAGGAAGTTCGGGTCCCGGCGGGCGTCCACCGCGGCGGCGATGCGCTTGACCGCGGTGTCCAGGTCCACCATGTTCTTGCCGTCGAGGTGGCCGCACCGCTTCGGGTTGAACTGGTCCTCGATGTGGCAGCCGGCCAGGCCGGCCTCCTCGAGCTCCTGGATCGTGCGGGCCACGTTCATCGGCTCGCCGAAGCCCGTGTCCGCGTCGATGATGCACGGCAGCTCCGTCAGGCGGGCGATCTGCCCGCCGCGGGCGGCGACCTCGGTCAGCGTGGTCAGGCCGACGTCGGGCAGGCCCAGCTCGTTGGCCAGGACGGCGCCGGAGATGTAGACCCCCGGGAAGCCCTTCTCCTCGATCAGCTTCGCCGACAGGGGGGTGAAGGCGCCGGGGAACTGCTGCGCGCCGCCCCGCTTGAGGGTCTCGCGCAGGTCCACGCGCTTCTGCGCGGCGGTCTTCTTGGCGTACAGCATCAGAACAGGCCCTTCGGAGCGGCGGCGAGGTCGGCCTCGGAGAGGAAGGCCGGATCGGCCTGGACGTTGAGCTGGTCCAGCTCGCCCGGGCCGAGCTCGGCGAGGCGCTGCACGGCGTCGAGGAAGCGGTCCTGCTCCTCGGCGGTGACGATGCCCTCGGCGAGGGTGCGGAACTTCTGGATGTACTGCTCGCGGGCGAACGGCCGGGCCCCGAGCGGGTGGGCGTCGGCCACGGCGATCTCGTCCGTGATCACGGTGCCGTCGGTCAGGGTGATCTCCACCGCGCCGCCGAACGCCTTCTCGGTGAGGTCGTTCGAGTGGTAGCGGCGGGTCCACTCCGGGTCCTCCACGGTGGTCACCTTGTGCCACAGGGCGACGGTGTCCTCGCGGCCCGCACGCTCGGGGGCGTACGAGTCCACGTGGTGCCAGGCGCCGTCCTGCAGGGCCACGGTGAAGATGTAGGGGATGGAGTGGTCGAGGGTCTCGCGCGAGGCGGTGGGGTCGTACTTCTGCGGGTCGTTCGCGCCGGAGCCGATCACGTAGTGGGTGTGGTGCGAGGTCTTGATGAGCACCTTCTCCACGTTCTCCGGGTCCGTGGCCTCGGGGTGCTTGGAGTGCAGCTTGCGGGCCAGGTCGATCCAGGCCTGGGCCTGGTACTCCGCGGAGTGCTCCTTGGTGTAGGTGTCCAGGATGCCGCGCTTGGCCTCGCCCTTCTCGGGCAGCGGGACGACGTAGTGGGCGTCCTTGCCGTCGAGCATCCAGGCGATCACGCCGTCCTCACCCTCGTAGATCGGCACGGGGGAGGTCTGGCCGCGCATCGCGCGGTCGGCGGCCTCGACGGCCATCTTGCCGGCGAACGCGGGGGCGTGGGCCTTCCAGGTGGAGATCTCGCCCTTGCGGGACTGGCGGGTGGCCGTCGTGGTGTGCAGGCCCTGGCCGATGGCCTGGAAGACGGTCTCGGCGTCGAGGCCCAGGAGGGTGCCGATGCCGGCGGAGGCGGAGGGGCCGATGTGGGCCACGTGGTCGATCTTGTGCTTGTGCAGGCAGATGGACTTCACCAGGTCCACCTGGACCTCGTAGCCGGTGGCGATGCCGCGGATCAGGTCGCGGCCGGAGCGGCCGGCGTGCTGGGCGACGGCGAGGATCGGCGGGATGTTGTCACCGGGGTGGGAGTACTCCTCGGACAGGAACGTGTCGTGGTAGTCGAGCTCGCGCACGGCCACGCCGTTGGCCCACGCGGCCCACTCGGGGGAGACCTTGTGGTCCACGCCGAACACGGTGGCGCCGGCGCCGCCGGTGGAGACGGGGTGGGACAGCGCCTGGGCGCGGGCGGCCACGATCGGGCCGCGCTTGAGGGAGGCCACGGCCACGGAGGCGTTGTCGATGATGCGGTTGACGATCATCTCCTCGACCTCGGGCAGGACCTCCACCGGGTCGACGGCGACCTCGGCGAGCTTCCAGGCGAGCTGGTCCTCGCGGGCCAGGTTGTCGGCGGAGGGATGGACGCGGACGTCGTGGTTCTTCACGGGCGGTCTCCTTCGGTGGTGGTGAGCAGGGCGGTGGGGTCCTCGGCCCGGCCGTGCCGGGTGAGGTGGCTGAAGGCGTGGTGCAGGTGCACCCGCGTGGTGGCGTCGGCCAGGTCGGCGGCGCCCGCCGCCACGGCGGCGGCGATGTCGGCGTGCTCGGCCGCGGAGGTGGCCAGGCGCGCCGGGTCGTGCGCGGCGAGCCGGCGCAGCCGGGCCAGGTGCAGGCGCAGCGTGCGCAGCGTGGACACGAGGTACGGGTTGTCCGCGGCCTCGTCCAGCCCGGCGTCGAGCGCCTTGGTCAGGCGGTAGTAGTCCGCCGGGTCCCGACCGGCCTCGAGGTGCGGCACCGCGACGGCGAACCGCTCGGCCAGCTCGCCCATGGCGGCGGCCTGGCCGGGGGTGGCGCGCTGGGCGGCGCGGCGGGCGAGCAGGGACTCGAGCGCGATGCGCAGGTCGAAGAGGTGCTCGGCCTGCTCGAGGGTCAGGTCCGAGACCACGACCCCGCGCCCGGGGGCCTGCTCCGCCAGGCCGTCCGAGACCAGTCGGGAGAGGGCCTCGCGCACGGGCGTGCGGGAGATGCCCAGGCGCTCGGCGAGCTCGACCTCGCCCAGGACCGCCCCCGGGGGCAGGTCCCAGTCGAGGATCTCCTCGCGCAGGGCCGCGTAGGCACGCTCACTCGCTCGCATGGCCACACTGTATACATGCGGCGGCGGGGGAGGGAAGGGGCTCGCCGGGCACGGTGTGGCGTCCGCTCGCACGTGCAGGGCAGGTGTGGGAGGGGAGCCGGTTGTCCGGCGGGGGGCACCGCGCGGGGGAGGGCCCACCGTCGCAGGGCGTCATGTATACACATCCCTTGCCTTCTGTGATGTCGGACACTAGATTCGGCTCATGGCGACCCACGACGCACCCACCTCCACCGGCTCCTACTCCGACGCCCACGTCCGCTCGCTGGCGGACCGCGAGGGGTTCTGGCTCGACGCCGCCCGGGCGATCGACTGGACCGTCGCTCCCACCCGCGCGCTCGACGACCCGGACGCCCCGATCTACCGCTGGTTCCCCGACGGCGTCCTGAACACCGCGCACAACTGCCTCGACCGGCACGTCGACGCCGGCCGCGGGGACGCCCTCGCCCTCGTCCACGACTCGGCCATGACCGGCGAGGTCACCCGGTTCACCTACGCGCAGCTGCGGGACGAGGTGGCCGTGCTCGCCGGCGCGCTGGCCGCGCGCGGCGTCGGCAAGGGGGATCGGGTCCTGGTCTACCTGCCGATGATCCCGCAGGCGCCGATCGCCATGCTGGCGTGCGCCCGCCTCGGCGCGATCCACTCCGTGGTCTTCGGCGGGTTCGCCCCCCGCGAGCTGGCCGCCCGCATCGACGACGCGACCCCCGACGTCGTGCTCACCTGCACCGGCGGCATCGAGCCCAAGCGCCGGGTGGAGTACCTGCCCGCCGTGGCCGAGGCCCTCGAGACCGCCTCCCACCCCGTGCGCACCGTGCTGGTGCACGAGCGCGAGGGCTTCGAGACCGCGCTCGCGGACGTCGCCGAGCGCGGGGGGGCCGCGTGGGAGGACTGGGGCGCCGCCGTCGCCGACGCCGAGCCGGCCGGGTGCGTGGACGTCGCCGCCACGGACCCGCTGTACGTGCTCTACACCTCCGGCACCACCGGCAAGCCCAAGGGCGTGGTGCGCGACAACGGCGGCCACGCCGTGGCCCTGCGCTGGACCATGGAGAACATCTACGACGTCGGTCCGGACCAGGCCATGTGCACCGCCTCGGACGTGGGCTGGGTGGTCGGCCACTCCTACATCGTGTACGGCCCGCTGCTGGCCGGCGCCACCACCGTGATGTACGAGGGCAAGCCCGTCGGCACCCCGGACGCCGGCGCCTTCTGGCGCCTGATCGAGGACCACGGGGTGCGCTCCTTCTTCACCGCCCCCACCGCGCTGCGCGCGATCCGCAAGGCCGACCCCGAGGGCGAGATGCTCAAGGCCCACGACCTGTCCTCGCTCAGGCACTTCTTCGCGGCCGGCGAGCGACTGGACCCGGAGACGCAGCGGTGGATCGAGGGGCTCCTGGAGATGCCCGTGATCGACCACTGGTGGCAGACGGAGACCGGCTGGGCGATCGCCGCCAACCCGGTGGGCCTGCAGGAGCTGCCCGTCAAGGTGGGCTCGGCCTCCGTGCCCAGCCCGGGCTTCGACCTCGTGGTCCTGGACGGCCTCGGCGAGGAGGTGCCCGCGGGCACCGAGGGCAACATCGCGGTCCGGCTGCCCCTGCCCCCCGGCACCCTGCCGACCCTGTGGGGCGCGGAGCAGCGCTACGTGGACTCGTACCTCTCCGCCTTCCCAGGCCACTACGCCACGGGCGACTCCGGCGTGCTGGACGAGGACGGCTACGTGTTCGTCCTCGGCCGCACCGACGACGTCATCAACGTCTCGGGCCACCGCCTGTCCACGGGCGTGCTGGAGGCGGCCCTGGCCGCCCACCCGGCCGTGGCCGAGTGCGCCGTGATCGGCGTCGCCGACCCGCTGAAGGGCCAGCGCCCCTCCGGCTACGTGGTGCTCAAGTCCGGCGTCGAGGTCCCCGAGCCGGGCTCGGACGCGGAGACGGAGCTGCTGGACGCCCTGCGCCAGTCGGTGCGCCGCGAGGTGGGCCCCGTGGCGGACTTCCGCGACGTCACCGTGGTGGACGCCCTGCCCAAGACCCGCTCGGGCAAGATCCTGCGCAAGACCATGCGCCAGATGGCCGACGGCGAGGAGTACTCGGTGCCCTCCACCATCGAGGACCCGGCCGTTCTGGAGCAGCTGCACCCGCTGCTGCGCCCCGGCCGCTGACCTCCCGTGCGGCGCCCTGCGCGCCGCCCCCCCGGCCCCGCCCCCCGCCCGGGCCCGGCGGCGTGCCGGGACTGCGGCCGTCAGCGCGGGCCGGCCCCCGGCGCCCACACGTACTCCTGCTCGGGACGCCCGCGTCCGCCGTGCCGGGCTCGGCGATCCACCCGGCCGAGCGCGACGAGGTGCTCGAGGTAGCGCCGGGCGGTCACCCGGGACATCCCCAGCCGCTCGCCCACCTCGCTGGCGCTGAGCCCCGCGCCGGCGTCGTGCACGGCGTCCACCACCGTCCGCAGCGTGCCGTCGGTGAGGCCCTTGGGCAGCTCCTCCGCACCGCGGTGCCGGCCCACGCGGAACACGTCGTCGATCTGCTCCTGCCCGCCCAGCCGGCCGTCCCCGGCCAGCAGCGCGGCGGCGGAGCGGAAGCCGGTGAGGCGGGCGGCGAGCTCGTCGAAGCCGAAGGGCTTGACGAGGTATTGGACCACGCCCAGCGCGAGCGCGCGGCGCACCACGGCCAGCTCGGTCGCCGCGGTCAGCGCCAGCACCCCGCCCTCGAACCCGGCCGCCCGCAGCTGCGCGAGCAGGTCCAGCCCGTGCCCGTCGGGCAGGTTCATGTCCAGCAGGACCACGTCGAACGGGAAGCGCCCGTCCCGGTCCAGGGCCGCGGCCACGAGGCGACGGGCCTCGTCCACGGACGCCGCCCGCCCGGCGGGGACGAAGCCGGGCAGCCGGGCGACGTGGTCTGCGTAGAGGGCGGCCGTGACGTCCTCGTCCTCCACGACCAGGACCCGGTAGGCGCGGGGGGAGCTCATGAGCGCGCCCCCGCGGCACTCCCCGGGGCCTCCGCGGCGGGGACCTCCACCGTGAAGACCGTGCCCGAGTCCGTGGCCACGTCCACGACGCCCCCGGCCGCGAGCGCCGTGGAGCGCACGAGCGCCAGCCCGACCCCGCGGCCGGCGGCCGGCGCGGGCTTGGTGGAGTAGCCGGGCTCGAAGAGCAGCTCGGGGCCGGCCCCGGGGCCCGGCCCGCCGTCGGCCACCTGCACGACGAGGCCCTCGACGTCGCTGGTCACCGAGACGTCCACCCACCGTCCGTCCGCGGGCCCGTCGGCGGCGGCGTCGAGCGCGTTGTCCACCAGGTTGCCGACCACGGTGACGAGCTCGAGAGCGGGCAGCGGCACGGGGGCGTCGATGCGGACGGCGTGCTCGAGGGCGACCCCGCGCTCCGCCGCCTGGGCCCGCTTCGCCTCCAGGAGGGCCGTCACGACGTCGTCCGCGTCCTCGTCCGGGCGGCCGTGCCGGGACAGGACGCCGCGGGCGGCCTCGAGCCTGCCGGCGTCGACCAGGGCCAGCGCCGTGTGGAGCTGGTTGGCGTGCTCGTGGGTCTGGGCGCGCAGGGCGGCGGTGAGGGTGTGGGACAGGGTGAGGTCGTCGCTGAGGCGCTGCAGGTCGGTGCGGTCGTGGAGCACCACCACGCGGGTCCCCGCTGGGGCGGGGGCCACCCCCTCCCGTGCCGCCAGGGCGAGCGCCCCGCCGCGGCGCGGCGCGGGCCGCTGCACCCGGCGCTGCTGGACCACGACCAGCCGCCCGTCCAGCTCCGCGGTGAACTCGGCCTCGGGGTGCCGGTCGAGGGCGTCCTCGAGGGCGGCGGGCACGCGGGGCGACCCGGCGGCGGCGCCGGCCTCGTCCCGGGCGGGCAGGCCGAGCAGCCGGCCGGCAGCGGCATTGTGCTGGCGCACCCGTCCGTCGGGGGAGAGGACCACGACGCCGGCGCCCATGGCGTCCATGGCGGCCTCGGACAGCAGGAAGGCCTCGGCGAGGTCCTCGGGGCCGCGGCCCAGGGTGACCCGGTGCAGGTAGCGGCCCACGGCGTACGCCGTGACCGCCCCCACGGTGGCGGTGAGAGCGAACGAGAGCGCGAGGCGGGGCAGCTGCGCGGCCGTGACGATCTCCAGCTCGGACACCTGGACGCCCATCGTGAGCACGCCGACCACGTCCCCCGTGGCCGGGTCGTGCACGGGGACGACGGCGCGCACGGACCGGCCCGCGGCGCCGGTGGTGGAGACCTCGGTCCACGAGTCGCCGGCCAGCGCCCGGTCCACGGGGAGGGGGTAGGGGACCCCGACCTGGTCGGGGTGCCAGCTGGCCAGCCGCATGCCGGATGGGTCCATGACGGTCATCCAGGACACGCGGGCCCGGTCCATGATCGCGGGGATGCGCTCCTGCAGGGCGCGCGCCGTGGCGGGCGAGCCGGCGGCCCGCACCACCGCCTCCTCCTGCGCCACGAGCGAGGCGACGCCCAGCACATGGCGCCCTTCGACGTCGATGGCGGTCTGCCGGGCCTGCAGGTAGGCGGCCCACCCGCTGAGCAGGGCGATGACCGAGAAGAGGAGCAGCATCGCGGCCGCGATGCGGCGGGCGATCGACCACGGGTGGCGCATGCGCGGGGCTCCTTCCGGTCCGGCGGCGGGGTGGGGCGGGCCCCTCGATCGTGCCCCGGATCCGTGTCCGTGACCACTATGAACGCAAGCGTGACGGGCGCCACGCCAGGCGGGAGGGTGGGTGCATCGCCGCCGTCCGCGGTGGCGTGCCCCCGTACCCGTCTAGAAGGAGCGTGCGATGGCGCACCCCGTCCCCGCGGACACCGCGACCCCGCCCGTGCGGCAGAAGAGGGACCGCACCCACTGGCTGTACATCATGGTGATCGCCTCGGTCATCCTGGGCGCCGCCGTCGGCCTGCTGTTCCCCGAGTTCGGCAAGTCCCTCAAGCCCCTGGGCGACGGCTTCGTCTCCCTGATCAAGATGATGATCGGCCCGGTCATCTTCTGCACGATCGTGCTGGGCATCGGCTCGATCGCCAAGGCCGCCACCGTCGGCAAGGTCGGCGGCATGGCCCTGCTGTACTTCATCACCATGTCCACGTTCGCGCTGGCCATCGGCCTCGTGGTGGGCAACTTCGTGCACCCCGGCGAGGGCCTCAAGCTCACCCCCTACGACCCCAACAAGCCCAAGGCCGAGCTGAACTCCACCGTCCAGTTCCTGCTGGACATCATCCCGGGCTCCATGCCCGTGCTGCCCACGCTGTTCGTGGCCCTGCTCGTGGGCTTCGCCCTGCAGCAGATGGGCCCGGCCGGCGCCCCGCTGCTGCGCGGCCTGACCCTCGTCCAGGGCGTCGTGTTCCGCATCCTGATGATGATCATGTGGATCGCCCCGCTGGGCGCGTTCGGCGCGATCGCCGCCGTCGTGGGCTCCACCGGCTGGTCCGCGATCGGCGCGATGCTCCTCCTGATGGGCGCGTTCTACGCCACCTGCATCGTGTTCATCGTGGTGGTGCTCGGCACCCTCCTCAAGGTGGTCACCGGCCTGAGCGTCTTCTCCCTCATGAAGTACCTGGGCCGCGAGTACCTGCTCATCTTCGCCACGAGCTCCTCCGAGTCCGCCCTGCCGCGCCTGATCGCCAAGATGGAGCACGCCGGCGTGGACAAGTCCGTGGTCGGCGTCACCGTGCCCACCGGCTACTCCTTCAACCTGGACGGCACCGCGATCTACCTGACCATGGCCGCCCTCTTCGTCGCCAACGCCATGGGCATGGAGATGAACCTCGGCGAGCAGATCGGCCTGCTGGTCTTCATGATCATCGCCTCCAAGGGCGCCGCCGGCGTCACCGGCGCCGGCCTGGCCACCCTGGCCGCGGGCCTGCAGGCGCACCGCCCCGAGCTGCTGGGCGGCATGGGCGTGATCGTGGGCATCGACAAGTTCATGTCCGAGGCCCGCGCCCTGACCAACTTCACCGGCAACGCGGTGGCCACCCTCCTGATCGGCAAGTGGGTCGGCGAGCTCGACGGCGCCCGCGCCCGCGAGGTCCTCTCCGGCCGCCTCAAGTTCGACGAGGCCATGGTGATCGGCCACGGCGGCGAGGAGTTCGACCCCCACGCCTCCCCGACCGCGGCCGAGCAGGCCTACGAGGGGCACCCGGTCTCGAGCCTGAACGTGTCCCTGGCCGCCGACGGCCGCACCGACGCGACCGGCCGCGTGGGTCACTGACCCCCGGACCGCACCGCCGCCGCGCGTCGCACCCACCCGACCGGGGCCGGGACGGAACTCCCTTCCGTCCCGGCCCCGGCCGTCGTCGTACGGCGTCCCTCCGCCGCCGCGGCGGGCCCAGGCACTAGGGTGGAGCCCGAGCAGGACGCCCGCGGCGGCCGCCCCGACGACGGGGCGGGGACCGCCGGACCGGGCGCCACAGAACCAGCGTGGAAGGAGACGGCGCCGCCGTGACCCCCCAGGACCCGATCCCCGTCATGACGATCCACGGCGAGCCCGTGCTCGGCCCCACGGGCCGCCCCAAGCACGACTTCCCCGAGCCCGCGCCGCTGACCTCCCACGGCCCGGCCCGGATGATCTCGATGGTGAACCAGAAGGGCGGCGTCGGGAAGACGACCTCCACGATCAACCTCGGCGCCGCGCTTGCGGGCTACGGCCGGCGCGTGCTGATGGTGGACTTCGACCCCCAGGGCGCGCTCTCCGCCGGACTCGGCGCGGACCCCCACGCGATGGACGTGACCGTCTACAACGTGCTCATGGAGCGCAAGGTGGGCGCCCGGGACGCGATCGTGTCCACCGAGTTCGAGAACATGGACCTGCTGCCGGCCAACATCGACCTCTCCGCCGCCGAGGTGCAGCTGGTCAACGAGGTGGCCCGCGAGCAGGTCCTGGAGCGTGCGCTGCGCCAGGTCAGGGACGACTACGACGTCGTGCTGATCGACTGCCAGCCCTCCCTCGGCCTGCTGACCGTCAACGCCCTGACCGCCTCCGACGGCGTGATCATCCCGCTCACCGCGGAGTTCTTCGCGCTGCGCGCGGTGGCGCTGCTCGTGGAGACCATCGAGAAGGTCCAGGACCGGCTCAACCCGGACCTGGAGATCGACGGCGTCCTGGCCACCATGTACGACCAGCGCACCCTGCACTCCAAGGAGGTCGTGGGATCGCTGGTGGACGGGTTCGGCGACCGCGTCTTCGAGACCGTGATCAAGCGCTCCATCAAGTTCGCCGACGCCACGGTGGCGGCCACGCCGATCACGATCTTCGCCGAGAACCATGACGGCGCCAAGGCCTACCGGCAGCTCGCCCGCGAGCTGATCAGCCGGGGCGGCGCCCCGTGACCGGCCCCGCCTGAGCATCCCGGGCCGGGATCTGCGAGAATGGGCGGATGGGCGCGCCGACCGCCGCCCGGACGCGGCGCCACCAGGCCGCCGCCACGATCCCATCACCCCACCCCGTCCGGCGTGCTGACGCGCGCCCGCCGGGGAGGAGACCGGAAGGACCCCGTCACCATGGACAGCCGCAAGCCGCGAGGCTCCGGACGCACCCCCGCCGCAGGACGCCGCGGGGGACCGTTCGCGGAGCGAGACTTCCAGCGCAACCTCGGCCCCCGCCGTCGGCCGCGCCGCGATCGCGAGGAGCCGGCCTTCGACGAGGCCGCCGCCGACGCCGCCCCGCGGGGCCGCCGTGGCCGCGGTGCCGGCGAGGCCCGCGCCAAGGCCAAGAACCTGGACGAGATCCACGTCGCCGACGGCGAGCGCCTCCAGAAGGTGCTGGCCGCCGCCGGCGTCGCCTCGCGCCGCGTGTGCGAGGACCTGATCGCCGAGGGCCGCGTGGAGGTGGACGGCGTCGTCGTCACCGAGCCCGGCGTGCGCGTGGACCCCGCCACCGCGCGCATCCACGTGGACGGCATCTCCGTGCAGACGGACGTCACCAAGCAGTACTTCGTGTTCAACAAGCCCCGTGGCGTCATCTCCACGATGATCGACCCCGAGGGCCGCCCCTCGATCGCCACGTACCTCAAGCCGGGCCAGGAGAACCTCTTCCACGTGGGCCGCCTGGACAACGAGACCGAGGGCCTGCTGATCCTCACCAACGACGGCGAGCTCGCCAACCGCCTCACCCACCCCAGCTGGGAGGTCCCCAAGACCTACCTGGTGCAGACGCGCGGGCCGCTCGCCAAGGGCGTGTCCAACATGCTCCGCGAGGGCGTGGAGCTGGAGGACGGCGTCGCGAAGGTGGACTCCTTCAAGCTCGTGGACTCCACGCCGGGCCACGTGCTCGTGGAGGTCGTCCTGCACTCGGGCCGCAACCGGATCGTGCGCCGCATGTTCCGCGAGATCGGCCACCCCGTGGAGCGCCTCGTGCGCGTCAAGGTCGGCCCGATCCTGCTCGGCGACCAGAAGCAGGGCACCGTGCGCGCGCTCAGCGCGCAGGAGCTGGGCCACCTCAAGGCCCTGGTCGGCCTGTGAGCGGGGCCGCGGCGGGCGGGGTGCCGCAGCCGGTGCTCGTGCGCGGCACGGGCCTGCTCGGCACCTCGATCGGCCTCGGCCTGCGCACGGCGGGCGCGGAGGTGCTGCTCGCGGACCCCTCGCCCTCGGCGCAGGCCGTGGCCGAGGACATCGGGGCCGGCCGGGCCGCGGACCCGGAGGACGCCTCGCTGGCCCCGGGCCTCGTGGTGGTCGCGGCCCCGCCGGACGTGACCGCGGACGTGGTGGTGGACTCCCTGCGCCGGTGGCCCGCAGCGCTCGTGCTGGACATCGCCTCGATCAAGGGGCTGATCCTGGAGCAGGTGCGGGGCGCCGCCGCCCGGGGCGTGATCGCGGACGACGACGTCGCCCGCTACCTGCCCACGCACCCGATGGCCGGCTCGGAGCGCTCCGGGCCCGTGGCCGCGCGCGGGACGCTGTTCACGGCGAGCCCGTGGGTGCTGTGCCCGAGCCCGGACACACGGCCCGAGGCCCTCGCCGCGGGCGAGGCCGTGGCGCGCGCCCTGCAGGCCACGGTGCACCGCATGGACGTGGCCGCCCACGACGCGTCCGTGGCGCTGATCTCGCACCTGCCGCAGATCGCGGCCTCCCTCGTGGCCTCGCGGCTGCAGGACGCGGCGGACGCCTCCCTGGCCCTGGCCGGCAACGGCCTGCGGGACACCACCCGCATCGCGGGCTCCGACCCGCAGCTGTGGGTGCAGATCCTGGCGGGCAACGCGGAGCACATCGTGCCCGCCCTCCACGGGCTGCGGGCGGACGTCGAGCGGCTGATCGCCACGCTCGAGGCGCCGACCGCGCCGGGAGCGCGCCTGGACGTGGCGCAGCTGATGGCCGAGGGCAACGCCGGGCGGGCCCGCATCCCGGGCAAGCACGGCGCCCCGCCGCAGGCCTTCGCCCTGGTCACGGTGATCGTGGACGACACCCCGGGGCAGCTCGCCGCGCTCTTCGAGGAGATCGGCCGCGCGGGCGTGAACGTGGAGGACATGCGCCTGGACCACGCCTCCGGGTACCGCGTGGGCATGGTGGACGTCTCGGTGCTGCCGGGACGCAGAGACGAACTCGTGTCGGCCCTGACCGACGCCGGATGGAAGGTGGTCTGAGCGATGACCGGGAACACTGAGCAGTCGGCCGCCCTCGTGGTGGCCGTGGACGGGCCCTCCGGGTCCGGGAAGTCGTCCGTGTCCAAGGCCGTGGCGCGCCGTCTCGGCGCGGCCTACCTGGACACGGGCGCCATGTACCGCGCCGTGGCGTGGCACGTGCTGGAGACGGGCGTGGACCTGGACGACGCCGACGCGATCGCGGTCGCGGCCCGCGCCATGGACCTGGACCAGTCCACGGACCCCGACGTGGAGCGCGTGGCCGTGGGCGGCGTGGACGTCACGGCGGCGATCCGCGAGGACCGGGTCACCGAGACCGTGTCCACGGTCGCCGTCGTCATCCCCGTGCGCCAGGAGCTGCAGCGCCGGCAGCGCGAGGCGATCGCCGCGGCCGGCCGCATCGTGGCCGAGGGCCGGGACATCACCACCGTCGTGGCCCCGGACGCCCACGCGCGCGTCCTGCTCACCGCCTCCGAGGAGGCGCGCCTGGCGCGGCGCTCGGGCCAGCTGCGCCGGGCCGGCGCGGGGGAGCGCGACGCCGGCACCCTGCACCGCCAGGTGGCGGGCCGCGACGCCCAGGACTCCACCGTGTCCACGTTCGACCGCCCCGCCGAGGGTGTGGCGCTCGTGGACTCCACCGAGCTCGACTTCGAGCAGACCGTGGCGGCCGTCCTGGCCGCCGTCGAGGACCAGGCCGGGATCCCGGCCGTGAAGGGACAGGGCCGATGAGCGAGACGACGCACCGCCCCGAGGACGAGGACTACACCCCCGCGGGGGAGGACCAGGTCGCCGAGCGTCTGGCCGCCATGACCGACGAGGAGGCGGAGGCCCGGGCGGCCTCGCTGCGCGCCGGCCTCGGCGACTACGACCTCGAGGAGGACGACGCCGCCCTCCTCGAGGACTGGGAGGACGAGGACGGCCCCGGGGCCGACGCCCCCGCCCCGCCCGTGCTCGCCGTGGTGGGCCGGCCCAACGTGGGTAAGTCCACGCTGGTGAACCGCATCATCGGCCGCCGCGAGGCCGTCGTGGAGGACGTGCCGGGCGTGACCCGCGACCGCGTCTCCTACGAGGCGGAGTGGAACGGCCGGACGTTCACCGTGGTGGACACCGGCGGCTGGGAGCACGACGCCAAGGGCATCCACCGCCGCGTGGCCGACCAGGCCGAGCTGGCCGTGGACGTCGCCGACGTCGTGCTGTTCGTGGTGGACTCCACCGTGGGCATGACGGCGACGGACGAGGCCGTGGTGTCCATGCTGCGCCGCAAGGACCGCCCCGTGATCGTGGCCGCCAACAAGGTCGACGACGCGGTCCAGGAGGCCGACGCCGCCGCCCTGTGGTCCCTGGGCTTCGGCTACCCGTA
>NZ_JAUNHR010000040.1:16432-20389 GCF_030523875.1 Micrococcus sp.
GAGCTGGGCGGGCGGCTGTGGCGCTTCGTGGACACCGCCGGCATCCGGCGCCGTCAGCACATGGCGCACGGCGCGGACTACTACGCGTCCCTGCGCACCGCCGCGGCCATGGACCGCGCCGAGGTGGCCGTCGTGCTGCTGGAGGCACCCCACGTGATCTCCGAGCAGGACGTGCGCATCATCCAGCTCGCCCTGGAGTCCGGCCGCGCCCTCGTGCTGGCCTACAACAAGTGGGACCAGATGGACGAGGAGCGCCGTCACCAGCTGGAGAAGGAGATCGACCGGGACCTCGCCCACGTGGCGTGGGCGCCGCGCGTGAACATCTCCGCGCTCACCGGCTGGCACAAGGACCGCCTCGTCCCCGCACTGGACACAGCCCTGGAGTCCTGGGACCGGCGCATCCCCACCGGCAAGCTGAACGCGTTCCTGGGCGAGCTCGTGGCGGCGCACCCGCATCCGCTGCGGGGCGGCAAGCAGCCGCGCATCCTGTTCGCGACCCAGGCCTCCACGCGCCCGCCCACGTTCGTGCTGTTCACGACCGGCTTCCTGGACCCGGGGTACCGCCGGTTCATCGTGCGCCGCCTGCGGGAGACCTTCGGGTTCGAGGGGACGCCCATCGAGATCGGCATGCGCATCCGGGAGAAGCGCGCCCGGCGCCGCTGAGCGCCGCCCTCGGGGCCCGGTCCAGGCGTCGCCCAGGCCGGGCCCCTACCCTGGGGACCATGACGACGACGCCCCGCCCCCGCACCACCGCCTCCCTCGCCGTCCTCGCCGCCGCCGCCCTCCTGCTGACCGGCTGCGGCGCCGACGAGGAGACCGCCGAGCTGCGCGAGTCCCTCAGCAGCGCCGAGGAGCGCCTGTCCAGCGCCGAGGCGCGGATCGACACCCTGCAGGACGAGGTGGACCGGATCCCGGACACCGAGGAGCTGCGCAGTCAGGCCGGCGCGGCCGTGTCCAGCGCGGTGGGGCGCGCCGAGGACGCGGTGTCCTCCCTCGGCTCCGACGCCGAGGACGCGGCGCGCGAGGCCGTGGACTCGTTGCCGGACCTCCCCTCCGCCGAGCAGATCGAGCAGACCGGCCAGGAGGGCCGGGACATGGTCGTGGACCTGGCCGAGGGAGCCCTGCCCGAGGACCCCGCCGAGCTCGAGCGCCGGCTGCAGGAGGCCGCGGACCGCGTCCGGGACCGCATCCCCGATCTGGAGGACGTCGAGTTCCGGGTGGGGGACCGCTCCTTCACCTTCTGAGCCCGCTCCGGCGACCCTCGTCGGGGACGTCTGCCGGAGGGGGTGTCCGAGGCGGGTCGCGCCGTGGTATTTTTCTGCCGTACGCGTGACTGTCCGTCCGCGAGCGCCTCTGAGGCGTGGACCGGCGGACGTCGGCAGACCTCCCGCTCCGGTGCTCCTGGTGAGGCCGGGGCGGAAGCCGGGGGACTCTCGGTCGGGTCGTCCCCGGATCAGGGATAAGGGGTTCACGTCCACGAAGAGGACGTGGGCCCCTTGTTCATGCCCGGAGGCAGGTCCGGGGGGCGGGTCCCCGCGTCCGCCCCGGCCGTGCCGACGCCGATTCGTCCGGGGCGGCGCTCATGCGCTACACTCATCTGGTGCGAAAGACGCGGGAGACCGCGTCCGATCACGGGCTATGGCGCAGGTTGGTAGCGCGCTTGACTGGGGGTCAAGAGGTCGTGGGTTCAAATCCCGCTAGCCCGACCAGCACACACCGAGAGCCGGTCCCTGCGGGGCCGGCTCTCGCCATTTCCGGGGCCTGTGCGTCCACGTGATCGACGTCACCCCATGTCAGGCGGGACATCGGACGTGGGGTGGAGCACAGTGGACCGGTGATCCGACAGACAGACAGCGGCGCCCCGTCGGCGTCCCACGCAGCCCCACCCGCCCCCGACGGCACCGGGACGGTCGACACCGGCCGGCGGTTCCTGGGCCAGCCCGGCCCGCTCGCCAACCTGTTCTCCGTGGAGATGTGGGAGCGGTTCTCCTTCTACGGCATGCAGGTCATGCTGGTCTTCTACATGTACTGGGAGGCCTCCCGCGGCGGCCTGGGCATCGACCAGGGCGTGGCCACCGGCATCGTGGGCGCGTACGGCGGCATGGTGTACGTGTTCTGCATCCTCGGCGGCTGGGTCGCCGACCGGATCCTGGGCTCCGAGAAGACCATGTTCCTCTCCGGCCTGCTCATCATGGGCGGCCACATCGCGCTCGCCCTGGTGCCCGGTGTCCCCGGCCTGATCCTGGGCCTGGTCCTGGTGGCGGTGGGCTCGGGCGGCCTGAAGGCCAACGTGTCCAACCTCGTGGGCTCGCTCTACTCCCACGACGACCCCCGCCGTGACGCCGGCTTCTCGGTCTTCTACATGGGCGTGAACATCGGCGCCCTGATCGGCCCGCTGCTCACCGGCGCGGCCCGTCAGGCGTGGGGCTTCCACGTGGGCTTCGGCATCGCCGCCGTCGGCATGGCGATCGGCCTGACCCAGTACGCCCTGACCCGTCACCGCCTGCCCGCCTCCGTGCACCGGGTCCCGGACCCGCTGCGCCCCGGCCAGCTCGGCCGGGTGCTGCTGGGCGCGGCCGCCGTCGTCGCGGCGATCGTGGTCCTGTTCCTCACCGGCGTCGTGAACGTCGGGAACCTGGCCGACGCCGTCGTGGTGCTCTCCGCCGTGGCCGCCCTGGCGATCTTCACCCTCCTGCTGACCTCGCCCAAGGTCTCCGCCGAGGAGCGCTCGCGCGTGCGCGCCTTCATCCCGCTGTTCGTGGGCTCGGCCGTGTTCTTCGCGCTGTTCCAGCAGCAGTTCACGGTGATCGCGATCTACTCGGAGACCCGCCTGGACCGCGACGTCGCCGGGTGGACCGTCCCCATGGAGTGGGTCAACTCCATCAACCCGGTGTTCATCATCCTGCTCGCCCCGCTGTTCGCCGTGCTGTGGACGCGTCTGGGGCGGCGCCAGCCGTCCACCCCGGTGAAGTTCGGCATCGGCATCGTCCTGATCGGCCTGGCGTTCCTGCTGTTCATCCCGGTCGCGGACGTCCTGCGGGTGCCGCTGCTCTGGCTCACGCTGATCCTGCTCGTGGCCACCCTCGGCGAGCTCATGGTCTCCCCGGTCGGGCTGTCCCTGTCCACCAAGCTCGCCCCCGCGGCCTTCCCCGTCATGATGGTGGCCCTGTACAACCTGTCCGTGGCGCTGGGATCGGCGGCGGCGGGCTCGCTCGCCGGCTCGTACTCCCAGGAGAACGAGGTGGCCTACTTCGGCACCATCGGCGCCGTCACCGTGGGCGTCGGCCTCGTGATGCTGGCGATCGCCCGCCCGGTGCGCCGCGGCATGCGCGGCGTGCTGTGACGGGGCGACGCGCGGGCGCTGGCGCGGCACACGGCCCGCTCGGTACCCTGCAGACCGACACCACCTGTCCGACCACCGAGAAGGGGACCCACCCATGAGCAGCATCCCTGAGGGCCTGAAGTACTCCGCCGACCACGAGTGGCTCCAGAAGGCCGACACCGACGGCGTCGTCCGCGTGGGCATCACCGACTTCGCCCAGGACGCCCTGGGCGACGTGGTCTACGTCGACCTCCCCGAGGTCGGCTCCGAGGTCTCGGCCGGCGCCGCCGTCGGCGAGGTGGAGTCCACCAAGTCCGTCTCGGACATCATCTCCCCGGTCTCCGGCACCGTGGCCGCCGTCAACGAGGACCTCGACGGCGAGCCCGGCCTGGTCAACACCGCCCCCTACGAGGGCGGCTGGCTGTTCGAGGTCACCCTCTCGGACGAGGCCGAGCTCGACACCCTGATGGACGCCGAGGGCTACACCTCGCACGTCAGCTGAACCACCCCTCCCACCGCCCCGTCGACCCTCGACGGGGCGGTGCCGTCTGAGGCGCGCGCCCCGGGGGGCCCGGGGCGCGCCCGCCCCAGCACACGAGCCCCCCCCCAGTCCCCCCCCCGCCCCCGGCCCCGCC
>NZ_JAUNHR010000143.1 GCF_030523875.1 Micrococcus sp.
CCTGCCCGCCCGTGCGGATCGTCCAGGTGTCCTCGTGGACCGGGGCGATGTGCCACTCGCACTCGGCGCGCAGCGCGCCGACGGCGGCGTCGACCGCGGCCTGATGGTACGGGGCGCCGGCGAAGCCGATCAGCTCGTCAGACTGGATCAGGTCGTTGGCCATGGGCGCGCCCCCTTCCCGGTCAGTCGGCGGTGGTCTCGAACGCCGCGAAGTCGGCGCCCTCGGTCTTGGAGTCCTCGCCCTGCACGGCCTTGTCGGCCGGGGCGGGTGCCTGCTTGTTCGCCGGCTTGGACGCCCGCTTGCGGCGGGCGGGCTTCGGCTCAGCCGGGACGGCCTCGTCGGGGGCGGTGAAGCCGCGCAGCTTCGCGTCGCGGTCGGTGAGCAGCAGGGTGGTCGTCACACCGGAGGGGGTGTGGACGGTGTAGGGCTTCAGGGCGCTCATGGCGGTCTCCTCGGGAGAGGCGGGATCAAGGGGGTGTAGGGCGGCCCGCCCGCCCCGGTGCGGGGCGGGCGGGCCGTCAGGGCGTCACCGATCAGGCGGCGACGTCGGTCTGCACGAACGCAGCCGGGCGGGTCACGCCGAACGCGACGCGCTCCTCGGCCAGGACGGCCACGAGGTTGCGGATGAAGAAGTCCGCGTGCGAGTCGGAGAAGGTGACCGTGGTCTCCTCGCGGTCCCAGAGCACGGCCTTGGAGAAGTCGCCCACGACCGCGGTGCCCGCGGAGATGGTCTCGGACTCCACGATCGGCAGGGACCACAGGGTGCGCGGGCCCATGCTGAACGGGCCGGCCCCGTAGAAGCGGCCGCCATCCTCGCGGGCCAGGTCCACGGTCTCCACGTCCAGCGGGTTCATCAGCACCGCGTTCGGCACCACGCGGCCCACGGTGCGGGCCTTCGTGATGGCCCGACGGACCGACACGAAGATGTCCGTGTCGAACGCCTGGGACTGGATGCCCGAGGTGGAGAGGATGCCGGTGATGTTCTCCCCGACGCCGTCGCCGGCGAGAATCTGCTCCTCCTCCCGCTCCGCGATGTCCTTGGACAGCTCGTCGCGGATCAGGTCCTCGAGCTGCGCGGCGTCCGCGAGCGCCCGCTTGGTGACGGGCACCCACTCGGCGATGGTCTTCACCGAGGTGGAGACGCGCTCGAAGGCCCAGGAGCCCTCGGGCTTGAGGCCGCCGATGACCGGGGTGACGGTGGTGCCGTCGATCGGGGCGGCGGACTGGGCCTCGGGGACGACGGCGGCCGCGTTGGTGTGCGCGGTCTGGCGGACGTACTCGACGGTGTCGGAGCCGGTGCGGCGGACCGAGATGAGGTCGCGGATCGTCAGGGGGCGGCGGCCGAGCATCTCGATGATGCCGGTCTGCTCCGGGGTGACGAACGCGCCGGCGGAGGTGCCGGAGGCGCCGGTGAAGAGGGACTTCACGCGGATCGGGTCGGACTTGACCGTGGTGCGGTCCGGGATGCGGACGTTCCCGGCGGCGTCCGTGAAGCCGCTCATCATGGACTTGAACTGCGGCGAGGAAACGACCTCCAGGCCGAGGTTCTTCACTCGCGCGCTGGGGGTCCCCGCCTCCTGCTGGGCGTCGACGTCGTCGGGGGCGTGCCCACCGATCTCGTCGGCCAGGGACTTCGCCTGGGCGATGATCTCGGCGTCGCGCTTGGCGGCCTTCATGTCCTCGAGCAGGCGGGCGCCCTTGGCCATGGCGTCGTCGTAGCGGGCCTTCTCATCGGTGTTCATCTCGCGGGACTCGGCGTCGGCCTTCTCCGCGATGTCGGTGGCGTCCTTGACGGCCGCCAGGGCGGCGTTCTGCAGCCGCTTGAGCTTGGTCTCGCTCATGGTGTGTCCTCCTGGACTGGTGTCGGGTGCGCGCGGGGTGCGCGCGGGATCAGGGGGCCGAGACGCGCATGGCGAGCTCGAGCCGCTGGGACGCCAGGGTGTGAGCGGACGGCCCGCCGGCGGGCTCCTCCGACTTGACGCGCTGCGCGCCCTCGTCGTTGGCCTTGCCGGTGCCGCTGGCCTGGTCCTGGTCGTTGGTGCCGCCGGTGTCCTCGGTGCCGCCCTCGGGGGGCAGGGAGGACAGGACGGAGTCGATGGAGTCGCGCGCTTCGCGCAGCGCGGTCTCGTTGGCATTGGAGAGCACGCGGCCGGCCTTCAGACCGTCCACGAGGCCCTTCACGGCGACCACGGAGGTGTCCTGGTTCGCGCCGATCGGCACAAACGAGAACTCATGGACGCGCAGCTTGCGCAGCTCGTTGGCCTTGCGGCCGTCCTCGAGCTCCACGGCGCCCTCCTCGAGGGTGTCGTAGGCGAAGCTGAGCTGGTTCAGGCGCCGGCCCTTCACGAGCCGGTACACGTGCGGGCCCTTGGGGGACTCCATGTCGAAGGAGCCCTTGACCCACCAGCCGTGCTCGTCCTCGCCCATGTCCAGGGCGTAGGCCACGTAGAAGTCGGGGTCGTCCATGCGGTGCCCGAACAGGCCCGGCAGGGACTTGCCCGAGGACTTCCACGCCTCGATGTCCTCGGTGAACGCGCCGGGGGCGACGACGTCGCCGTAGGAGTCGGGCTCGCGGGTGAACGTGGAGGGGTAGACGATGAACTCGCCCTCGGCGAGCCCGTCGTCCGGGCCGGCCTTCACGCGCACCGCGGGGGTGGTCTTGATGTGCAAGGTGACCTCCTCGGTCAACGGGTAGTGATAACCCTTTCGGTTATGCTCGGCACATGAGTGGAGACGTCGAGCATGAGTTCAGGCAGTCCGTTCGC
>NZ_JAUNHR010000144.1 GCF_030523875.1 Micrococcus sp.
CAGCGGAGGCGGCTTCTGACCCCCCCCTCCCCACAGACCACCGGTGCCGTGCGCACCGGCCCGGACGGCCGACGTCGTCCGGGAGCCCCGGCGGGACCCCGCCGCGGGACACCGACGTGCAGGCCGCGGGCCTGGCGGACACCGATCACCCCCACGAAAGGCGAACACCATGGTCAAGCAGTCCATCCTCGGGCGCATCAGCACCCTGGCCAAGGCCAACATCAACGCGATGCTGGACAAGGCGGAGGACCCCCAGAAGATGCTGGACCAGATGGTCCGGGACTACACCAACAACATCGCGGAGGCGGAGGCCGCCGTCGCGCAGACCATCGGCAACCTGCGCATGATGGAGGAGGACTACCGCGAGGACCAGGAGGCCGCCCGCAGCTGGGGCCAGAAGGCCCTCGCCGCGTCCCAGAAGGCCGACGAGTTCCGCACCCAGGGCGAGACCGCCAACGCGGACAAGTTCGACAACCTGGCCAAGGTCGCCATCGAGCGTCAGATGGACGCCGAGCGTCAGGCCAGGACCGCCGAGCCGACCATCACCTCCCAGCGCGACATCGTGGAGCGCCTCAAGACCGGCCTGGACCAGATGAAGACCAAGCGCCAGCAGCTGGTGTCCAAGCGGGACGAGCTGACCGCCCGCTCCCGCACCGTCGAGGCCCAGACCCGGGTCAACGAGGCCGTGAAGTCGATCGACATCATGGACCCGACCTCGGAGATCTCCCGCTACGAGGAGAAGGTGCGCCGCGAGGAGGCCCGCGTGCGCGGCCAGCAGGAGCTCGCCGCCTCCTCCCTGGACGCCCAGTTCGAGTCCCTCGAGGACCTGGGCGAGCAGACCGAGGTGGAGGCCCGCCTGGCCGCCCTGAAGTCCGGCGGCGCCCCCGCCGCCCTCGAGGCCGGCTCCGACGAGCTGACCCTGGACTACTCGGGCGAGCAGACCGGCACCCAGACCGGCACCGGCACCCGGGCCTGATCCGGCCCCGCCGCGGCGTCCACCACGCCCCGGCACCACGACGGCGGCGTCGTCCCCACGCGGGGGCGGCGCCGCCGTCGTCGTCCGTCCCGTCCCAGGTCAGGCCCGATTCGGCGGCCCCGGCGGACCCCTGCTAGGGTCCCCGGGTCCCCTCGCGTCCCGAGGGGACCCGTGCGTCCCGACTCCGACCGGAGGCGGCGGCGCGCGCCCCTCGCACCCTCCGGGAGACCCCATGGAAGAACAGTTCACGGCCTGGTCCGTGCTGGTGGACGCCGGCCTGATCGGCGCGCTGCTGGCCGTCGGCACCCTGGCCCGCGCGGTCGTCAAGCCGCTGCAGACCCTGATGATCCCCGCCTCGGTGATCGCGGGCATCCTCGGCCTGATCCTCGGCCCGCAGTTCCTGGGCATCATGCCCTTCAGCTCGCAGCTGGGGACGTACGGCTCCATCCTGATCGTGATCGTGTTCGTCTGCCTCGCGCTGACGGACGACTTCGACGTGCGCAAGATCGGCCGCCCGGTGGGCTCGTTCGCCTCCTACGGCGTGCTGATCTACGCCTCCCAGGTGGCGATCGGCGCTCTCGTGGCCCTGCTGGTCCTGAAGCCGCTGTTCGACACCCCCGACTCGTTCGCGGTGCTGCTCTTCGCCGGCTGGGCCGGCGGCTTCGGCTCCGCGGCCGCGGTGGGCCAGGCCTACGCCGCCAACGGCGACCCGAGCGTGGCCTCGCTGGCCTACACCTCCGCCACGGTCGGCATGATCGTCGGCGTGGTGGGCGGCATCATCCAGGCCAAGTACGGCGCCAAGCGCGGCTACGCGAAGGAGTACGCGGGCCTGACCTCCATCCCGGAGGACCTGCGCACCGGCGTCCTGGACCAGGTGGCCGAGCGCCCGGTGATCGGCCGCCACACCTTCTCCGCCGCCTCGGTGGAGTCCCTGGCGTTCCAGGTGGGCATCGTGGCCATGATCGGCGCCGCCGCGTACGGCGTGGTCGAGTGGATCAAGGACATGTGGCCGCGCGTGGTGGGCGAGAACGGCCCCGAGCTGATCATCCCCGCCTTCGCGGTCGCCTTCGTGCTCGGCCTGATCGGCCGCGTGCTGTTCCAGGCCACGAGGACGGCCAAGTTCCTCGACTCCCCCTCCCTGAACTCCGTCTCCGGCACCGCCACGGACATCCTCATCGTCTGCGGCATCGCCTCGATCGCCCCGAAGGTGGTCGTGGAGTTCTGGCAGCCGCTGCTGATCCTGTTCCTTGTGGGCCTGGCGCTGTCCCTGTTCCTGGGCCTGCTCGTGGCCCCGCGGGTGATGACCGACGGCTGGTTCGAGAAGCAGCTGTTCACGTGGGGCTGGGCCACCGGCGCCGTCGCCACCGGCGTGGCCATGCTGCGCATCGTGGACCCCAAGCTGAAGTCCGGGACCATGGAGCAGTTCGGCGTGGCCTACATCCCCGTGGTGCCCGTGGAGATCGCCGCCGTGTCCTTCGTGCCCCTGCTGGTGATCGCCGGGCTCTCCTGGGCCGTGGTGGGCATCTGGGGCGCCATCGCGGTGGCCGCGATCGTCGCCGCGGTCCTGCTGGTGCGCACCGACCCCGCACGGCGCACGCCCGCCTCGGCCTGAGCCGGCCGGACCCCCGCGCACGACGACGGGCCGGGGCCTCCCCCACGGGAGGTCCCGGCCCGTCGTCGTCCCCGACGTGAGGTGCCGGCGGCACCGGGACGGGCGGCA
>NZ_JAUNHR010000145.1:0-788 GCF_030523875.1 Micrococcus sp.
GGAGGAGTACGACACGCTCAGCCAGATCGCCCCCGTCGTCGCCTACCCCGAGACCGCCTGGGGCACCACCTGGGAGGACTCCCTGGACCTGGTCGGCCAGGCGCTCGGCCGGTCCGAGCAGGCCGAGACGGTGCTCGCCGAGACCGAGCAGACCATCGAGCAGACCGCGCAGGCCAACCCGCAGCTGCGGGACAAGACCTTCGTCTTCGCCTCGCTCTCCTCGGCGGACCGGTCCAAGCTCGACGTCTACGCCCCGACCGACAACCGGGTCCGACTGCTCACCGACCTGGGGATGAAGAACGCCCCCTTCGTCGAGCAGAACGCCGCTCAGGACGCCTTCTTCTTCTCCGTCTCGGCCGAGCAGGCCCCCCAATTGGACAGCGACCTGTTCATCGCCTACACGATGCAGCCAGGTGAGCTGGAGACCTTCCGGTCCGACCCGCTGATCGGGCAGATCCCGGCCCTGCGCGACGGCGGCTTCGTCGAGGCATCCGACCAGACCGCGGTGCTGGGCCTGAGCGCTCCCTCCCCGCTGGCGATCCCGTACTCGATGGAGCACTTCGTCCCGGAGGTCGCCGCGGCGGCCGGGCAGAGCTGACGACAGCGCCGCCATCCCGCTGATGAGCGCTCCGACCACGGCCCCGGTCAGGCCGGTCACCCACCGACGTGGGAGGCCCGTCTGGCTGGGGCTGCTGCTCGTCCTGGCCGGGGTGGCCCTGGCGGCGGCCCTCTCCGTGGCCGTGGGCGCGCGCAGCGCGATCAGCCTGGCGCTGTCCTCGTTGATCTGC
>NZ_JAUNHR010000145.1:798-1764 GCF_030523875.1 Micrococcus sp.
CCCGGCGTGGTCTGGGCATCGGTGACCGGGAACGGGCCGGCCGACCCGGTCGTGACGGCCCGGATCGCCCGGACGGTGGTGGGGGTGTGCACGGGGGCCGCCCTCGGCCTGGCCGGCACCGTGATGCAGGGCCTGACCCGCAACCCGCTCGCCGATCCCGGCGTCCTCGGCATCAACGCGGGGGCCTCCCTGGCGATGGTGCTGGCCATCTCGCTCGGCGTGAGCGCGCTGACGGGCTACGTCTGGTTCGCCCTGCTCGGCGCCGCCGTCACCATGCTGGTCGTCTACGGCGTGGCCGGGCTCGGGGGGCGCCGGGCCGATCCGGTGCGGCTGGTGATCGCCGGGGCCGCGGTCACGGCGGGGGTGACCAGCTGGACCACCACCATCCTGCTCACCCAGCAGGCCACCCTGGACACCTTCCGGTTCTGGCAGGTCGGCACCATCGCCGGCCGCGGCCTGGACGTGGTGCAGCAGGTGGCGCCGCTGCTGCTGGTCGGGGTGCTGCTGGCCCTGGTCAGCACCCGTGCCCTGGACATCATGGCCCTCGGCGACGACGCCGCCGTCACCCTGGGGCGCCGGCTGGGCCGGGACCGCCTGATCGCCGGGGTGGCCGTGGTGCTGCTGGCCGGGTGCGCCACCGCGCTGGCAGGGCCGCTGGCCTTCGTCGCGCTGCTCGCCGCACATCAGGCCCGGATGCTGATGGGTCCGGGACACCTGCGGCAGGCGGCCGCCGCCCCCGGCATCGGCGCGGTGCTCATCCTGGTGGCGGACACGGTGGGCCGGGTGGTGCTGCCGCCCGCGGAGGTCCAGGTGGGCGTGATGGTCGCGGTGATCGGCGCTCCCGTCTTCCTCGTCCTGCTGGGCAGGGGGTGGGCGCGGGTATGACGACGACGGATGCCACGAAGCCCGGGCCCGCCGACGAGCGCGCCGCGCTGACCGTGCTGCGCGCCGTGCGACGGCGGGACC
>NZ_JAUNHR010000145.1:1774-2682 GCF_030523875.1 Micrococcus sp.
CCTGCGCCGGTTCCGGTCCCTGCCGCAGGCTTCCTGCTGCTGGGCGGTCTGGGCGTCGGCGTGCTCGTCGCCGTCCTCGTCCGTGCCCTGCTCGGGGACTTCCAGGTCTCGCTGGTGGACGCCGCCCGCATCCTCGGGGGGGCGCAGATCCCCGGGGCCTCGTTCATCCTGCTCGAGTCCAAGCTGCCCCGCGCGGTGCTCGGAGCGCTGGTGGGGGCGGCCCTCGGACTCGGCGGCGCCCTCTTCCAGACGCTGTTGCGCAACCCGCTGGCCAGCCCGGACATCATCGGGATCAGCATGGTGGCCAGCGCGTCCGCCGTCTTCGCCCTGATCGTCCTCGGCGTCTCCGGTGAGCCGGTCGCCCTCGCCGCCGTCGTCGGGGCGTTGGGGGTGGCGCTGCTGGTGCGGGTGCTGAGCCGGGGCACAGCGGTGGAACCGCTCGTCGTGACCGGCGTCGTGGTCAACATGCTGCTGCTCTCGGCCGTGCAGTACCTGCTCACCCGGGCCGACATCTATGACGCCCAGGCCGCCCTGGTGTGGCTGACCGGCAGCCTCAAGGGGGCCGGTTGGGAGGGCGTGCTGCGGCTGACGGTGGCGCTGGCCGTGATCGTCCCGCTGATCGCCCTGGGCTGGCGCTCCCTGGCCGCGCGGGAGCTGGGTGATGAGACCGCGACGGCGCTGGGCACCCCGCGCCGCGCCGCCGACCGGCTGCTGGCCCTGGCCACCGTGTGCGTCGCGGTGGCCGTGGCGACGGCGGGGCCGGTCGCCTTCGTCGCCTTCCTCGCCGGGCCGCTGTCGCGGCTGCTGACCGGCGGGCGGATGGACCCGGTGGCCGCGGCCGCCGTGGGGGCCCTGCTCGTCGTGCTGGGGGACTTCGTCGGCGGAGAACTGATCGGTGACCTCAACCT
>NZ_JAUNHR010000041.1 GCF_030523875.1 Micrococcus sp.
GACGGGGGCCACCCTCGCCGCGCTGGCCGCCGCCGTGCGCGCGGCCGGGGCCGAGCCGGTGGGCGCCGTGGTGCTGGCCGCGGTGGCGCCCCCGCGCCGCGCCCCGGGCTCCCCGGCGCGGTGAGGGCGTCCGTCCGCGTCGCCGCCGGCGTCGGAGGGTCCTGGCCCTCGGGGCCCGGGCCCCGGTAGTGTGCCGCGCACGGAGCACGCGCCAGCTGCTCCCGTCCCGCCGACGGCCGGAAGGAGGATCGCCCCTCTCACCCGGACCGCCCGCGCGGCGGTCCCGAGGAGGGGACCGCGACCTCCCACCCGCCCGCCGCGGGGCCCGAGTGAGTCGGATTCAGGAGGACACCATGACTCTGGACGTCAGCTACATCGCCCGAGGCCTCACGCTCACGGACCGCTTCCGTGACCATGTGGAGGAGCGCCGGGAGCGGATCGAACAGCTCGCCGAGGCCGCGGACACCCTCGAGGTCAAGGTCACCAAGTCCTCCCACCACCGCCACTCCCAGGAGACCGTCCGCGTGGAGCTGACCGTGCGCGGCGCCCGCGAGGTGGTCCGCTCCGAGGCGGACGCGGACGACAAGCTGGCCGCGTTCGACGCGGCCGCCGCCCGCCTGGCCGAGCGCCTGCGCCGCCTGCGGGACCGCCGCAAGGACCGCCGTGCGGGCAAGGGCGCCACGTCCTCCCGCGGCGCGGAGGTCGCGTTCGTCCCGCCGCTGCCGGCCAACGGCGAGGAGCTCGCGGCGGAGGCCCAGGAGGCCTCGGGCGTGCCGGCCAGCGGCACCCCCGTGAGCATCCGGGCCAAGTCGTTCCCCGCCACCCCCATGACGGCGGAGCAGGCGGTGGACGCCATGGAGCTCGTGGGCCACGACTTCTACCTCTTCCAGGACACGGAGACGGACACCCCGTCCGTGGTGTACCGCCGCCGCGGCTGGAGCTACGGCGTCCTCACCCTCGACCCGGACCTGCCCGCGGACCACGCGGCGCCCGAGCAGGGCGAGGAGCGCCCGTACCGGGCGCAGGCCGACGCGGATGCGTGAGGCGTGAGCGGCCCGTCCGCACGCGGGGGGGCGGCGCCGGCCGGGGAGCACCCGGGCGGCGCCGCCCCCGTGTGGTCGGCCTCGCGCGCCCGCCGCGTCGTGCTGGCCGCGCAGGGCCTGGCCGGACCCCGTCCGGCCGCCTCCGCGCGTCGGGTCCGGGCCGTGATGGACCGGCTCGGGGTCGTGCAGATCGACTCGGTGGACGTCCTCGCCCGGGCCCACCTCATGCCCTTCCACTCCCGGCTCGACGGCGTCGACCCGTCCGACGTCGAGCGTCTCACCGTGGCGCGGCCGCACCGATTCACCGAGGCGTGGGCGCACGAGGCCTCGATCGTCCCCGCCGAGCGCCGGACCGCGCTCGTGGCCCTGCAGTCCCGCACCTGGCCCCTGGCCACGGGACTGCCCGAGCAGGAGCGGCGGGCGGCGGAGGAGCAGGTGCTGGCGCTGCTGGCGCGGCACGGCCCGCTCACGGCCCGCGAGCTCGAGGCCCGCGGCGTGGACGCCGGGGCGCGGGAGGACGGCTGGGGCTGGAACTGGTCGCGCGGCAAGCGCGTCCTCGAGCACCTCTTCGCCACCGGGGCCGTCGTGGCGGCCGGGCGCACCGCCTCGTTCGAGCGCCGATACGCCCTGCCCTCCCTGCTGTGGGCCGAGGGGCGGGGCGGCCTCACCCCGGTCCCCCCGGACCCCGCGGCCGGGGACGACCCCGCGCTGGCCGCGGCGCTGCCGCTCACCGCGGCCGCGGTGCGGGCCCTCGGGGTGGCCTCCACCGCGGCGGTGGCCGACTACCACCGCCTGCCCGTGGCGCTCACCCGGCGGGCCCTGGCGGTGCTGCAGGAGCGCGGTCAGGCCGTGCCGGTGCGGGTGCGCCTGGGCGAGGGGCCTGCCGTCCCGGCATGGGCGGACCCGCGGGCGCGCGCGCCGCGCACGGCCTCGGCGGTGGCCCTCGTGAACCCGTTCGACCCGCTCGTGTTCCACCGCCCCCGGGTCGAGCGGCTGTTCGGGGTGCGGTACCGCATCGGCATCTACACCCCCGCCGCCCGCCGCGAGCGCGGCTACTACCCGCTGCTGCTTGTGCAGGGCGAACGGCTCACCGCCCAGGTGGACCTGAAGGCGGACCGCCGGGCGGACCCGCCCGTCCTGCGGGTGCGCGGGGCGTGGACGGAGGACCCGGCCGCGGTGCCCGGCCCCCGGGACCCCGCGCCCACCGCGGACGAGGTCGCCGCGGCACTGGTCGGGGAGCTGCGGCGCCTGGCGTGCTGGACCGGTGCGGCCGGCGTCGTGGTGGACGCGGACGCCCCCGGGGACCTCGTGGCGCCGGTGCGCGGGCGCCTCCGGGCGGACGGCCCGGAGAGCCCCGGACCGTAGACTGTCCGGACGACCGCGTACCGGACCGGGCGGCCGCCGTCGTGCGCGACCTGAGCCCGGGCCCCACCGCAAGGGAGCAGAGAGCCAGTGCCTTCGATCATCGACCGCGTCCTGAAGATCTCGGACAACCGCGTCCTGAACCGCATGCGCGGCACCGTGGACGCCGTGAACC
Organism: Micrococcus sp.; assembly: GCF_030523875.1. Lineage (GTDB taxonomy): Bacteria > Actinomycetota > Actinomycetes > Actinomycetales > Micrococcaceae > Micrococcus. The sequence goes on from NZ_JAUNHR010000041.1 coordinate 2,581, forward strand.
TCCTCGAGGAGGACTTCCGCGCCCTCACCGACGCCGAGCTGCGGGCCGAGACGGACACGCTGCGGGCCCGCCTGGCGGACGGCGAGTCGCTGGACCTGCTGCTGCCCGAGGCCTTCGCGGCGGTGCGCGAGGCGGCCGGGCGCACCCTGGGCCAGCGGCACTACGACGTGCAGCTGCTCGGCGGGATCGCCCTGCACCGCGGGAACATCGCGGAGATGAAGACCGGCGAGGGCAAGACCCTCGTGGCCACCGCCCCGGCGTACCTGAACGCGCTCACCGGCAAGGGCGTGCACGTGGTCACCACGAACGACTTCCTGGCCTCCTACCAGGCCGACCTGATGGGCCGCGTGTACCGCTTCCTGGGCCTGGAGACCGGCGTGATCGTCTCCGGGCAGGATCCGGCCACCCGCCGCGCCCAGTACGCCGCGGACATCACCTACGGCACGAACAACGAGTTCGGCTTCGACTTCCTGCGGGACAACATGGCCTGGTCCCTGGACGAGCTCGTCCAGCGCGGGCACCACTACGCGATCGTCGACGAGGTGGACTCCATCCTCATCGACGAGGCGCGCACCCCGCTGATCATCTCCGGCCCCGCGCAGGGTGCCACGAGCCGCTGGTACGGCGAGTTCGCCCGGCTGGTGCGGAAGCTGGACAAGGGCACGGACTACGAGGTGGACGAGAAGAAGCGCACCGTGGGCGTGCTCGAGCCCGGCATCGAGAAGGTCGAGGACCACCTCGGCATCGCGAACCTCTATGAGGCGCAGAACACCACCCTGATCCAGTTCCTGAACAATGCCGTCAAGGCCAAGGAGCTGTTCCAGCGGGACAAGGACTACGTCGTCCTCGAGGGGGAGGTGCAGATCGTCGACGAGCACACTGGCCGCGTCCTCAAGGGCCGCCGGTACAACGAGGGGCTGCACCAGGCCATCGAGGCCAAGGAGGGCGTGGAGGTCAAGCCGGAGAACCAGACCCTGGCCACCGTGACCCTGCAGAACTACTTCCGCGGCTACGAGAAGCTCTCCGGCATGACCGGCACCGCCGAGACCGAGGCGGCGGAGTTCACCTCCACCTACGGGCTCGGCGTGGTGGTGATCCCGCCGAACAAGGAGAAGCGGCGCGTGGACCGCAACGACCTGGTCTACAAGAACGAGAAGGTGAAGTTCGACGCGGTCGTCGCGGACATCGTCGAGCGCCACGCCGCGGGCCAGCCTGTCCTGGTGGGCACCACGTCCGTGGAGAAGTCCGAGTACCTCTCCACCCTGCTGTCCAAGGCCGGCGTCCGGCACGAGGTCCTCAACGCCAAGAACCACGCGCGCGAGGCCGCGATCGTGGCGCAGGCGGGCCGGCCGGGCGCCGTCACGGTGGCCACGAACATGGCCGGCCGCGGCACGGACATCATGCTCGGCGGCAACGCCGAGTTCACCGCGGTCACCCGCATGGCCGAGCTCGGCCTCGACGCCGCGGAGGACCCGGAGGCCTACGAGGCCCGCTGGCCCGAGGTGCTGGCGCAGGCCGAGGAGGCCGTCGTCGGGGACCGGGAGAGGGTCCGCGAGGCCGGCGGCCTGTACGTGCTGGGCACCGAGCGCCACGACTCCCGTCGCATCGACAACCAGCTGCGCGGCCGCTCCGGCCGCCAGGGCGACCCGGGCGAGTCCCGGTTCTACCTGTCCCTGACGGACGACCTGATGCGCAACTTCAACCCCGGCGCCGCGCAGCGGATCATGAACTCCGCCTCCATCCCGGACGACATGGCACTCGAGTTCAAGATGGTGTCCTCCGCCATCCAGAACGCCCAGTCCCAGGTGGAGGGCCGCAACGCCGAGCAGCGCAAGAACGTCCTGAAGTACGACGACGTCATGAACCGCCAGCGCGAGGCCATCTACGCGGACCGCCGCTCGATCCTCGAGGGCGAGAACCTCGGGGAGAAGGTGCGCGGGTTCGTGGCGGACGCCGTGGGCGCCGTCGTGGACGCCCACACAGAGGAGGGCGGGCCCACCGAGTGGGACCTCGAGCAGCTGTGGGCCGACCTGCGGGAGGTCTACCCCGTGGGCATCACCCCGGAGGACGTCATGGAGGAGGCCGGCGGGCGCGGCCGCCTGAAGGCCGCGGACCTGCGCCGCGAGCTGGTCTCCGACGCGCTGCTGGCCTACGACGATCGCGAGGAGCAGGTCGGCGCCGAGAACCTGCGGGAGGCCGAGCGCCGCGTGGTGCTGTCCATGGTGGGCCGCAAGTGGCAGGAGCACCTCTACGAGATGGACTACCTCAAGGAGGGCATCGGCCTGCGGGCGATGGCCCAGCGCGAGCCGCTCGTGGAGTACCAGCGTGAGGGCTACACGATGTTCCAGGCGATGCTCGCCGCCATCCGGGAGGAGTCCGTGCGCACGCTGTTCCGCGCCCAGATCGCCGCGGCACCGGCGCCCACGCAGCTGCCCGGCATCAAGGACGCCCGCGCGGCCACGATGGCCCCGCAGATCTCGATCGAGGGCGTGGAGACGCCGCGTCAGCCCGCACAGCTGCGCCTGATCGGCCCCTCCGAGGACGGGGGAGCCGTGGAGGCCAAGGCCGTCACCGGCGACGGCCGGACCGTCGACGCCGCCACCAACCGCGCCTCCCGCCGCCGCCAGGCGCGTCAGGAGCGTCGCCAGGACTGACGGATCCCCGTCAGGGAGACGACGACGGGCCCCGGCGGCCGCGCGAGGACGCGGTGGCCGGGGCCCGTGGCGTACGGGGGGATCGTCCGCGGCGGGATCAGCCGATCTCGACCGCGGTCACCTTCCAGCGGCTCAGTCGCCGCTCGACGCGCAGGGCGAGCGCCCGGGCCCGCCCGTCGACGACGACCGTGGCGCTGGCCTCGATCCGTCCGGGGGCGACCTCGCAGACCCGGGCCCCGGCCGGACGCGGCGCCGTGGTCAGGTGAGGCCGGGTGCCGGTGCGGGAGAGCAGGTCCACTCGGCGGCCCATCTTCTCGAACGCCTCGGGGTCGAGCCAGCCGGCCAGGTCGCGCAGCGGGCGGCGGCCGGCCTCGGTCTCCACGATCGCCACCGCGACGACGGCGGCCAGGGAGCGCACGCGGCGCAACTCCTCCCGGTCCTGCTCGCGGTCCGCGCGGCGCAGCAGGTCCTCGCCGCGCGGCAGGACGGCGGTGCGTCGGGCCGTGCCGTGCAGCAGCGTCGACCCGTCGGAGGGACGGGCTGCCGGGCGGCCGTGACGACGGGCGTGGGCGTGGGCGGGGGCGAGAGCGGTCATGGCGTCCTCCTGGAGGTGTGCGTGGGAAGCAAGGGAAGCGGGGGAGACGGTGCCGGCGGGTCGGCAGGGGTCCGGACCGTGGCGGGGGAGGCGACGCGGCCCGGACGGGCGGATCTCATGGGGAGGGGTTCCCCGCCGGCGGGGCGGCGTGCGGCGAGAAGACGGGGGCCACCAGCACGGTGCCCGGCAGGAGGGTGTGGGGGTCCTCGCCGATCACGTCCTCGTTCTCGCGGTGCCAGTCCCGCCAGCGGCGGTCGACCTCCCGCGGTGTGGCGTCGGGGCCGAGCTCCCGGGCGGCGATGTCCCAGAGGCAGTCCCCGGCCCGGACGGTGATGGTGGGACGATCCGTAGTGGGTCGTGCCTCGGAGACGGCGCCCGGGGGCGGGGTCTGGGGCGACCGCGGGGTCCAGGCCGCGCTGGGCAGCCGGTCGGCCGGGGCGGTGGCGGAGGTCCAGGAGGCGTCGACCGCTCCCGGCCCGCCGGGGCCCACGTCGGCGAGCGCTGCCGGGGCGGCGATCAGCTGGGCGCCGAGCACGGCCGCGCCCACCCTCTGCAGCACGCCTGGGGTCAGGCGCAGGCCGATGCGCACCCAGCCGGCCCGACCGGTCCGCCGCCCCGCCGCCTGGAGCGCCAGGCCCAGCAGGCCCACCGCCCACCACGCCAGGAGGACGAGGCCGGCGACCCCGGCCGCCAGGCCCAGGGTCTGCAGCACGGTGTCCTCGGCGGTGCCGGGGGCGGCCCTCAGCAGGCTCGCGGAGGCCGCCAGCAGGGCCGGGCCCGCGAGGATCAGCAGGACGGCCGCGGCGAGGTCGGCTGTGGCGACACGGCTGCGCCGAGGATGCAGGTGTGACGTGGCTGCGGACATGATCCCCTCCGATCGTCGGCGAGGCGGCTCCCGTGCCGTCCTCGACCGTTGTCCGTTCCAGTGAAGCGGAGGGTGCCGTTGGTTGTCAATGATGTCGTTTGATGCAATGTGATGATCTTTCGCGCACCACTCGGTGTGCACGGGCACGACCTATCCTGTGGGCATGCGGTGGGACGGACTCTTCGACGACCTGGAAGCCCAGTGGGCGGACCTCGACCGGCGGGCACTGGTCGCGGAGGCGGCCGAGCTCACCCGGGGCGAGTGGGCACGGCTGGGCACGGCGGAGCGGCTGCGGGGCGGGATCGGCCGCACGGTGCGCCTGCACCTGCTGTGGGGTGAGCACCGCGACGTGCGGCTCGACACGGTGGGCGAGGGGTGGGTCGGCGGCGTCGGCGGGGCGGGCGGCGGACTGCTGGTGCCCCTGGCGTCCCTCGCGGCGGTCGAGGGGGACCTCGGATCGGCCGCGGAGGCCTCGGAGCGACCCTCGGCACGGGCACCGCTGTCGGCCGCCCTCCGCCGCCTGGCCCGCGCCCGCGCGGCGGTGCGACTGACCTCGGTGGCCGGGGCGGCGCTCGCCGAGGGCACCCTGGACCGGGTGGGGGCGGACCACGTCGACATCGCCCGCCACGCCAGGGACGAGGCCCGTCGCCGGGAGGCGGTCCGCGGCCGCCTCACCGTCCCGTTCTCCGCGCTCGGCCTCGTGGCGGACGCGGGGGGTGGCGGCTGAGCCCGCGGCCCTGGGTCAGCGCCCGGCGTCGGCGTCCTCCCGGGTCCACTGCTCCACGCGCTCGCGGGTGACGGCCCGCTGCCGCTCCACGAACTCGTCCAGCCAGGACTCCTCGATCCGCCACTGGCCCCGCCCCCCGACCTGGATGGCCTGCAGATCGCCCGTGCGCACCAGCGCCCGGGCCTGGCTCACGGAGACGTTCAAGACCTCGGCGACGTCGGTCAGGGTCAGAAAGCGCTGCACGGATCCTCCCGGAGGTGGTGACGAGACGGTGCGGACGGGATCGCTCGCACCCCCCATTCAAGCGCCCGCCCGACGGACCCGGGACACTTTTCCACACCTGAGGCGCCGATGCCCGCCGAGCGGTGCCGGCCTCGCTACTGTGGGGTGCGCGCGGGGGCGCGGCGCTGACGGGGCGCCCGGTCCGCGCGGCCCGGGGACGGGCCTGTGCGAAGGGGGAACCGACCATGACCGTCGACCGCGCCGCGCCCGCCGAGGGCGCCCGGCTCCGCCGCCCCCGCTGGCGCGACCCCCGTCTGCTGGTGGGGCTCGTGCTCGTGCTCGCGTCGGTGGCGGGCGTCGTCGCCCTGCTGGCCGCCGCGCAGCGGACGCAGACGTACTGGGCCGCGTCCCGTGACCTCGCCCCGGGCTCGCCGGTGGACGCCGCGGCGTTCGTCCCCGTCGAGGCGCAGCTGCAGGACGCCGCGGGCCTGTACCTCACCGCGGACCGTCCCGCCCCCGAAGGACAGGTGGTGGGCGCCGTCGTGCGTCGCGGGGAGCTCGTGCCCGCCGGGGTGATGGCGCCGGCCGATCCCGCACGCCGCCGCCCGGTGGGGGTCGCCCTGGCCGAGCCCCTGCCCACGGGGGTGGGGGTGGGGGACCGCGTGGACGTGTGGGCGGCCGCGCCGGAGGAGGACGGGCGCGGTCACCAGGCCCCGCAGCGGCTGGCCGCCGGCGTGGAGATTGCCGAGCGCACGGAGGACGCGGGCGGTCTCGGCGGCGCCGCGACCACGCGGCTCCAGCTCATGGCGGACGAGGAGCTTCTGCCGCGGCTGCTGGACGCGAAGACGTCGGACGCACGCATCACCGTGGTCCCCGCGCTCGGGGAGGGCTGAGGGTGCGCGTCTCGCTCGCCGTCGTCGTCCCCGAGGGCTCCGACCTGGTCGGCTCCCTGGAGCGGGCCCAGGGGGAGATCACGGTGGTGCGGCGCACCGCCGACCTCGCAGAGCTGATCGCCGTCGCCCGCTCGGGCCTGGTGGACGCCGTCCTCGTCGCGGACGGGGCGGACCTGCTCGGCCGCGGCCTGCTGGAGGAGATCGCCCGGGTGCCGCGGCCCGTCGGGGTCGTGGCCATGAGCGAGGTCCGGGAGGACCGGCGGCGGCTGCGCGCCCTCGGCGTGCCCTGCCTGCGCGCCGACGCCGAGCCGCTCGTCCTCGCCGACGCGGTCCAGGAGGCCGTCCGCGCCGCCCACACCGGTCGGCCCGCGGACCTGTCCGTCGACCCGGAGGAGCAGGGCCAGGAGGCCCCGACCGCGGAGGCCGAGCCCGAAGAGACCGATCCTCCGCAGACCGGCGGCGCATCCGTCGGGGGCGGGGAGGAGGGGACCCCGGCCGCCCGTGGTCAGGGCCCGGGCGGCCCTCCCGCACGGACGGTCCGGGGCGCCGGAGGCAGGCCCGTGGGCGAGGGCGAGCCGCTCTCGGTCGGAGAGGCCGACGGCGTCGCCGTCGTCACGGACGAGGAGCTGGCCGGGCTCTTCGCGGACACCCCGACCGCCCCGGTCCGGTCGGCCAAGCCGGAGGGGGACGGCCCGCTTCCCCCTGCCGGGGCCACGGGGCGGCCCTATGTCCTCGCGGCGGAGGCCGGAGGCCTCCTGGAGGGCGTGGATCAGGTCGCCCGCGCAGAGGCCGGGGAGGAGGGCCGACCCGAGCCGCGCCTGGTCGCGGTGTGGGGTCCCACCGGCGCCCCGGGCCGCACGACGGTCGCCGTGAACCTGGCCGCCGAGTACGCGATCGCCGGGCTGCGCACCCTCGTGGTGGATCTGGACACCTACGGGCCGGCGGTCGGCGTGCACCTGGGGCTGACCGAGGAGACCGCCGGGGTCGCCCGGGCCGCTCACCGGGCGGACCGCGGCCCCCTCACGGCCGAGGACCTCGTGGAGGCCGCGGTGCGCGTGCGGGTGGCCGGCGGGCCGCTCGACGTGCTCACGGGCCTGACCCGTCCCGAGCGCTGGACGGAGCTGCGCCCCGGTGCGCTCCGCCAGGTCCTCGCCGAGGCGCGCCGCGGCTGGGACCGCGTGGTGGTGGACGTGGGCTTCAGCCTCGAGCAGGACGAGGAGCTCTCCTTCGACGTCCCCGCCCCGCAGCGCAACGGGGCCGCGGTGCTCGCCCTGTCCCTCGCGGACCGGGTGGTGGCGGTGGGCGGGGCCGACGCCGTCTCCCTGCCGCGCCTGCTGCGCGGGCTCGAGACGCTCCCCGAGGACCTGCCCGCCGAGCGGGTGGAGGTGGTGATGAACCGCGTGCGACCCCAGGCCTCCGGGATCTCCCCGCAGGCCCAGGTGTCCGGCGTGTGGGCCCGGTACGGGCCGGACCTGCCGCTCGTGGCGCAGCTGCCGTGGGATCCCCAGGCCGCGGACCGGGCCCTGTTCGGCGGCCAGGTCCTCGCCGAGGCCGCGCCGTCCGGCCCGCTGCGCCGTGCGCTGCGCGAGCTGGCTCTGCGGGACCCCGACGCGGCCGCCCGCGTGACGGCCGGCGCCCGCGGTCGGTCCGGGCGGACCCGTGCCGCCCGCGGCGGGGCGCGCCGTAGGGTGATCCCATGGCCAGCACCTTCGCCTCGGACCCCCTGAGCACGCACCCGGACCTGGCGCCCGAGGACCGGGCCTGGCTGCAGATGCTGGTGGGCGACTGGCAGCTGGTGGCGGACCTCGCCCTGGCGGACCTCGTGCTCTGGCACCCCGCCCCGGCCTCCCAGGCGGGCGGCGGCCACATCGCCATGGCCCAGGTGCGCCCCTTCACCGCCCCCACCCTCTTCCACCGGGACATCGTGGGCTCGCGCGCCCGCGCGGACCTGCGCGCGCTCCTGGAGCGGGTGTGGCGCGCGGGGCCGCCCGCGGACGGCGTCGGGCCCCTGGTGGAGCCGGGCGCGTCCTTCCAGGTGCGCCTGTGGCCCGTGGTCCGCCAGGGGCGGGTCATCGGCGTGGTCAGCGCCCACGAGGACCCCCACTCGCGGCCGGCGCGCTCCGCGATCGAGGACAACTACCTAGCCTCGGCCGGCACCCTGCTGGACATGGTCCAGCACGGGCGCTGGCCCGATCCCCACGACCCGCCGGCGTACTGGATCGGCGGCACCCCGCGCGTCGGGGACGGCCTCGTGGTCCTCGGTCCGGACTCCGCCGCACGGTTCACCAGCCCCAACGCCGTCTCCGCGCTGCGGCGCCTCGGTGTGAACGCCACCGTCCCAGGACACTCGCTCACGGAGCTGCTCGCCGGCACCGAGGCGGCCCGTCGGCCGGTCCAGGAGGGCTCATGGGCGGTCCTCAGCGGCCAGCGCGCCGGCCGCACCGAGGTCCAGGCCCACGGGGCCACCCTCACCGTCCGCTGCGTGCCCCTGCGCGGCGCCGACGGGTGGCGGGGCGCCCTCATGCTGCTGCGGGACGTGACCGAGCTGCGCCGTCAGGAGCAGCGCCTGATGAGCAAGGACGCCACCATCCGGGAGATCCACCACCGGGTGAAGAACAACCTCCAGACCGTGGGCTCCCTGCTGCGCATGCAGGCCCGCCGGACCGGCTCCCCGGAGACCCAGCGGGCCCTGCGCCAGGCCATGCAGCGGGTGGACACGATCGCCCTCGTGCACCAGACCCTCAGCGAGCAGCTCGACTCCGAGGTGTCCGTGGACGCGCTGATGGCCCGGCAGTTCCGGCTGGCGGTCGAGGTCGCCGGGGATGGTCGCCCGCTCGAGTCCGTGGTCGACGCCCAGTTCGGGGGACTGCCCTCGCACGTGGTCACCTCGCTCGCCCTCGCGGTCAACGAGCTGGCCACCAACGCCGTGGAGCACGGCACGGGGCCCGAGGGGGGCCGGGTGGTCCTGCGCGCGCGCCGGGAGCGGACGCCCTCCGGGGACGTCTTGGCGCTCTCCGTCACGGACGGGGTCGGGGACCCCGAGGAGGACGGGGAGGAGTTCGTGCCGCGGCCCTCGTCCTCGGGGCTGGGCCTGCGGATCGTCCAGACGCTCGTGACGGAGGAGCTGCGCGGCTCGCTGCGCTGGCGCCGGCTGTCCGATGCCGGCACCCGGGCCGAGGTGCGCATCCCGGTGGAGTGACCGAGCACCGGGGGAGGGGACCGGACACGCCGACGCCCCCGGACCACGGGTCCGGGGGCGTCACGGGCGTCCGGGCCGCGGCGGCGGCCGACGGGGTCAGGACGCGCGGCGGGCGCGCGCGGCGCGGCGCTTCATGGCGCGGCGCTCGTCCTCGCTCATGCCGCCCCACACACCGGAGTCCTGGCCGGACTCCATGGCCCACTTCAGGCAGGTGTCCATCACCTCGCACGTGCGGCACACGGCCTTGGCCTCCTCGATCTGCAGGAGGGCGGGGCCGGTGTTGCCCACCGGGAAGAACAGCTCGGGGTCCTTGTCGAGGCAGGCGGCCTTGCTGCGCCAGTCCATGGTGATGCTCGCTTCCTGTGTCTGCTGCGGGGCCCGGGGCCGCCGGATGCTGGTCGTCACGGCCGCGACGGGCACGGGGCGCGGGACGCGCCGCCGGCCCGGGATGCGGACGACCGGGTCAAATGCGACGGGGACCGCATCGGTCGAGACGGTCCCCGCGAGAAACTGATCGGTAGTGATCCTCCCACGCGCTTGCAACGTGAACAAGGGATGAATGGATCACATCGGGGCGCCCGACCTGAGTCCTTCGTCACAGCCACGGGACCGTCGCAGCCACGGGGTGGCGGGCGGCCGCGTAGCGTGGAGGTACCGCGGCCGACGCGGTCGGCCCGTCCGTCCACCCCGGGGCCCGGTCCGTGTCCCGCCCCGCCGCCCCGAAAGGCCGCCCATGTCCTCGTCCCCCTTGCACCGCGCCGCGCCGGAGCGGGGCCGCCCGGCCCGACGCCGCGCACCCCTGTCCGTCCTCGTGGCGGCGGGCGCGCTCGCCCTCGAGTCGGCCGCGCTGCTGTTCCTCGCGGTGGACGCCGTCCTGCAGTTCGACTCGGGCGGGCTGCCGCTCGGGGCCCGCGTGTTCCTGGTGGTGATCTACGTGGTCCTCGGGGCGTGGGTCGGCGCCGCCGCCGTGGGGATGCTCCGCGGCCGGGGGTGGAGCCGGGGGGCCGCCGTGGCCGTGCAGCTGTTCGGCGCCGTGCTGGGGTGGTGGCTCGTGAGCATCGGGGCCGCCCCGCTGGGCGTGGGCCTGCTCATGGTCTCGACGGCGGGCCTGCTCGCCCTCTTCACGCGCTCGGCGTCCTCCCACCTGAGGCAGGAGGACGCCGAGCGCTGAGGGGAGGGCGACGCCGTCGGTTCAGCTGACGGGGCCCGTGAACTTCTCGCCCGGGCCCTTGCCCGGGGCGTCCGGGAACGGGGAGGCCTCGCGGAAGGCGAGCTGCAGGGAGCGCAGGCCGTCGCGCAGCGGCCCGGCGTGCTGGCTGCCGATCTCGGGGGCCGCGGCGGTGACGAGGCCGGCGAGGGCCGTGATCAGCTTCCGGGCCTCGTCCAGGTCCACGAGCTCGCGGGCGTCCGGGCCGTCGGCCAGGCCCACCTTCACGGCGGACGCCGTCATCAGATGGACGGCCGTGGTGGTGATCACCTCGGCGGCGGGGACCTCGTGGATCTCCCGGATCTCGGCGGGCGCCTCGGGGGCGTCGTGCTGGTGGCTGTTCTCTTCGGTCATGGTGGTAAGCTTCCCACAGACCCTCTCCGGGTGGCGCGTCGTCGTGCAGTCCGGAGGGACAGAAAGTGGAGGCCTCCTCCCACCCGCGTCAGCAGGATGTCCGGCACCCCCGGGCCGAGTTGCCGGGTCACCGCGTGAGCGGCGGTCGTCCCGCGTCCTCGTGACGTGCGGACATCCCCGACGCCCACAGCGAAGGGTCCCGTCCCGGGACCGTTTCGAGGCCTCCCGACTGCGCGACGCAGGGGAGGCCTTCTTCATGGAGGCGGCTCCGGCCAGCGCGGGACCCCCATCGTCCAGCAAACAGGAGTGGCACCATCAGCGATCCCCGCATCAACGAGCGTATTCGCGTTCCGGAGGTCCGACTCGTCGGCCCGAACGGCGAGCAGGTCGGCATCGTCCGCATCGAGGACGCCCTGCGCCTCGCCGGCGAGGCCGATCTGGACCTCGTGGAGGTGGCCCCCACGGCCAAGCCTCCGGTGTGCAAGCTCATGGACTTCGGCAAGTTCAAGTACGAGGCGGCCGTCAAGGCCCGTGAGTCACGCAAGAAGCAGGTGAACACGGTCCTCAAGGAGGTCCGCTTCCGCCTGAAGATCGACTCGCACGACTACGAGACCAAGACCGGCCACGCCAAGAAGTTCCTGAGCCAGGGGGACAAGGTCAAGGCCATCATCCAGTTCCGCGGCCGCGAGCAGCAGCGTCCCGAGCTCGGCATCCGCCTGCTCGAGAAGTTCGCCGCCGACGTGGCGGAGCTCGGCACGGTCGAGTCCCAGCCGCGGCAGGACGGCCGCAACATGGTGATGGTCATCGGGCCGGTGCGCACCAAGGCCGACGCCCGCGAGGACCAGGTCAAGGACGCCGCCCCCCAGCGCGAGCGCAAGGGCGGCGGCTCCCGCCGCGACCAGGCGGCGCGCGAGGCCCGGGCCGCCGCGGCGGCCAAGGCCGAGGCGAACGCCGCGCCCGTGAAGAACTCCGTGGGCGACGCCTTCCCGGAGCAGCTGCGGTCCTTCGCGGCCGAGCGCGCCGAGGAGGCCGAGCGCCGGTCCGCACCGGCCAAGCCGCAGCAGAAGGCCGAGGCGCCGCAGCAGGCGGCGCCGGAGGAGAGGAAGGCCGCCCCGGCCCCGCGCCAGGCGACCCCGAAGGCTGCAGCTCCGAAGGCCCCGGCCGCTCCGAAGGCACCCGCCCCGAAGCCGGCCGCGACCCCCGCGACCGCGCCGAAGCCCGCGGCGGCCCCCAAGCCGACCGCGGTGCCGAAGCCGATGCCCGCCCCGCCGAAGCCGGCCGCCCCCCGCAAGGGGGCGCCGAAGCCCGGCCAGCGCGGCTGAACCACCCCGGCGCGCACCGCGCGTCGGGCACCAGACCGGTCCGCCCCGCACGGGGCGGGCGAGAACAGCACTGACCCGCGTCCGAGGGGCGCGGGCAGCTGACGACGAAGGAGAACGGCTGCCATGCCGAAGATGAAGACCCACAGCGGCGCCAAGAAGCGCTTCCGCGTGACCGGCTCCGGCAAGATCATGCGCCAGCAGGCCAACCGTCGCCACTACCTGGAGCACAAGTCCTCCCGCCTGACGCGTCGTCTGGCCGGGGACAAGGCCGTCTCCAAGGGCAGCATCAAGACGATCAAGCGGATGCTCGGCATCTGATCCCCTCCGGCCCGCAGGGCCGGTCCTGACCTTCCTCCCGCCGCGGCGCGCACGGCGCCGCCGGGAACCTCACAGATTGGAGAACACACGTGGCACGTGTGAAGCGGGCGGTCAACGCCCACAAGAAGCGCCGGACGATCCTGGACCGCGCCTCGGGCTACCGCGGTCAGCGCTCGCGCCTGTACCGCAAGGCGAAGGAGCAGCTGCTCCACTCGTTCGTCTACAACTACCAGCACCGCCACAAGCGCAAGGGCGACTTCCGTCGCCTGTGGATCACCCGCATCAACGCGGCCGCCCGCGCCAACGGCATGACCTACAACCGCTTCATGCAGGGCCTGAAGCTGGCCGGCGTCGAGGTGGACCGCCGCATGCTGGCCGAGATCGCCGTCTCCGACGCCGCGACCTTCACGGCCCTGGTGGAGACCGCCCGCACGGCGCTGCCGGCGGACGTCAACGCCCCGGCCGCCTCGCGCTGAGCCGTCCCCCGCGCGTGAGCGCGCCGTGACCGACAGGGGCGGGCCCGCATGGGCCCGCCCCTTCGTCATGCCCCGACGACGCCGACGCGTCCCGTCCCCCTCGACTCGCCGCTCCGACCCCCGCCCCTGGAGGACCCCATGACCCGCCACACCCGTCCCCCCGTGCCGTCCGACGTCATGGACAACCCCCGTGCCGAGCGCGTGCGTGCCGTGGCCGCCCTGGCCGGCCGGGCCGCCCGGCGTCGGTCGGGGACGTTCCTGGTGGAGGGACCGCAGGGCTGCCGCGAGGCCCTGCGCGCACACCTGGGCGAGGGACCGGAGCGGGCCCGGCGCCAGTGGCGCCCCGGGCAGGTGCTGACCCAGGTGTTCGTGGCACCGGACCTCGCCTGGCGGGACCCGGAGCTGGGGGAGCTCGTGGCCCGCGTCCACGGCCTCGAGGGGCCGGACCGGGTGCTGGTCCGGGAGGCCACGGACGAGGTGCTCACGGCGATGACGGACGCGGTCACGGCCCAGGGGATCGTGGCGGTCGCCCGCGTGCCCGAGCTGCTGCCGGCCGAGGAGCTGTGGCGGGACGCCCGCCTGGCCGCGGTGCTCTGCCGCGTCCAGGACCCGGGCAACGCGGGCACCGTCCTGCGGGCGGCCGACGCCGCCGGCGCGGACGCCGTCGTGCTGACGACGGGATCGGTGGACCCGTTCGGGCCGAAGGTGGTGCGCTCCACGGCGGGGTCCCTGTTCCACCTGCCCGTGCTGACCGGGGCGGAGGCCGGCCGGACCGCGGCCGACGCGCGGGCCGCCGGGCTGCAGGTGTGGGCGGCGGACGGCTACGGGACGGACCGCCTCGACCGGCTCGACGCGGCCGCCGTCGCGGGGCCGACCGCCTGGCTGTTCGGCAATGAGGCGCAGGGCCTGGACGACGCGGAGCTCGCCCTGGCCGACCGGCGGGTGGCCGTGCCCCTGTACGGTGCGGCGGAGTCCCTCAACGTGGCCACGGCGGCCACGGTGTGCCTCTACGCGTCGGCTATGGCCGCCCCGCGGCCCGAGTGAGCAGACCAGCCTCCGAGCACACGAGAGAGGGACGGGACATCGGAGTGATCCGATGTCCCGCCCCTCTCGGTGCGGTCGGCCCCTCAGAGGAGCCGGGCGCTGATCAGCTGATCAGACGCGGGTGCCGCGGCGGCCGGTGATGGCCTGCCAGATGAAGGCCACGATGACGCCGCCGAGAATCGCGAAGATCCAGGTGCTCAGCGAGAAGAAGGAGTTCATCGTGTCGATGTTGAACAGCGCACCGGCGATCCAGCCGCCGAGGAGGGCGCCGACGACGCCGGTGAGGAGGGCGCCGAGCCAACCGGAGCCCTGGCGGCCCGGGAGGATGGCACGAGCGATGGCGCCGGCGATGAGGCCGAGGACGATCCAGGCGATGAAGCCCATGATGGAGTTCCTTTCGAGTGATGACAAGGTCGTGAAGTCAATTTACCGGCCCCGCACCGAGGGTGGCAAGAGAGGTCCACGGGTGCCCTGCGTCATGCCGGGCCACTCCGGCGTCGTCGGGGCGGGCGTCCGAGGCCGCTCAGGCCGGCACGGAGGGGGTGTCTCCGACCGGCTCGCGTCGCAGCAGGACGACGGAGAGCAGCACGCCCAGGGCGGCGATCCCGGCGCCGATCAGCGGGGGCGCCTGCAGGGAGGCCCCGGCGCCGATGGCCGCGGCGCCCACCCAGGCGCCCATGGCGTTGGCCATGTTCAGGGCGGAGTGGTTGAGGGAGCCCGCCAGCTGCGGTGCCCCGGGGGCGGCGTCCACGAGCAGCACCTGCAGGGCGGGGGCGATGCCCGAGCCCGCCAGCGCCACCACCAGCATGCACGCCAGCAGGGCGGGCCACCACGGCGCCGTCAGGCCGACGCCCAGCAGCCCTACGGCGCTCACGGCGAAGCTCAGACGCAGGGTGGCCACCGGGTCCCGGTCCGTCAGCGCCCCGCCCACGAGGGTGCCGATCACCATGCCCGTCCCGTAGAGCGCCAGCACGGCGGGCACCCAGCGGGCCTCGAGTCCGGCCACGTCCGTCAGCAGCGGGGCGATGTACGTGTAGAGCGCGAACATGCCCGCGAAGCCGATCACCCCGATCGAGACGGTGGACCACAGGCGACCGGAGGCCAGTCCGCGCAGCTCGCGCGCCACGGAGGAGCCCTCCGGGGCCGGCACGCGGGGCACGAGCAGGACGGTGGCGACGATGCACGCCAGGGCGCAGCCGGCCACGATCACGAACATCCACCGCCAGCCGGCCGCCTGGCCCAGGGCCGTGGCGGCCGGGACGCCGAGGACGTTGGCCACGGACAGGCCCGCCATGACCCACGCGACCGCCTGTCCGCGCCGGGCCGGGCCCGCCAGGTGAGCGGCCGCGAGCGCGGCGGCGGAGAAGTAGGCGCCGTGGGGCAGGCCGGAGACGAACCGGGCGGCCATCATCGTGCCGAGCGTGGGTGAGAGGAGGGAGCCGGCGTGGCCCAGGAGGAACAGGGCCATCAGGAGGATGCCCGAGGTCCGGCGGTCCACGCGCGCCAGACCGGTGGCGAGCACGGGGGCGCCGACCACCACGCCGAGCGCGTACATGGAGATGAGGACGCCGCCGGCCTGCAGGCCCACGCCGAGGTCCGCGACCGCCTCCGGCAGCAGCCCCATCATCGTGAACTCGGTGGTGCCGATCGCGAAGCTGCCCAGCGCCAGCGCCAGGATGGCCGGCAGCAGCCGCGTGCCCCGGCGGTCGGCGGGTGGGGCTGGCGGGCCCTCGGGGGCGACGTCGGCGGGCACGGGGGTCGGGGTCCTGCGGGGGCTGGAAGGGGGCACCGCCCCAGCCTACGGAGGCGGGCGGGCCCGCCCCGGGCCCCTGGCTACGCTGGTCGCATGACCTCGGACACATCCGCAGACCGTCCCGTCCCGCCCGCGCCGGCCGTCGCGGCGCCGCCGGACACGCCGCGGGCGCCCCGGCCCGTGGTCGGTGTGGCGCTCGTGGACGCCCCGGCCGGGCCGACGTCGCTGCTCGCGGCACGCCGCTCCGCCCCCGAGGCCCTCGCCGGGCTGTGGGAGTTCCCCGGCGGGAAGGTCGAGCCGGGGGAGGAGCCGCGGGACGCGCTGGTCCGCGAGGTGCGGGAGGAGCTGGGCGTGGCGGTGCACCTGGGCGCCGAGGTGGCCGCCGCGGACCCGGAGGGGTGGGTACTGGCCAACGGCGCCCGGATGCGCGTGTTCTTCGGGGCGCTCGAGGACCCGGCGGCCGAACCGCGCCCGCTGCAGGACCACGACCTCCTGGTCTGGACGCCGCTGACCCTGGAGGACCTGCACGCCCTCGCCTGGATCCCGGCGGACCGGCCGATCGTGGACGCCCTGTTGGCCCGCGTGGCCGCCCGGGACACCGGGCTCTGACCACGTGACCGGCGGGGCGGGTGCCCGCGGGACCGGGGGCGGCGGCGGGACGGGCGTCCGACCGGCGTGCCGGACCCCGCCCGCGCGGCTCCGCCCCCGGCCGCAGGTTCTGCGCTTCCCATCGCAGGGCTTCATTAGAACATGTGTTCGAAAGCCCGGCAATCACCGCCGCGGCCATGGCGCCGCCCGTACCCTGGCCCCATGACCTCCTCCGTCCGTGTGCTGCTCACGGGGTTCGAGCCGTTCGGCGGCGACCCCCACAACCCGTCGACCGTCGCCGCCCGGGACGCCGTCGCCCTGCTCGCGGACCAGGGGGTGGCGGCCCGCGCCGTGCAGCTGCCGTGCACCTTCGCGGGGTCCGGGCCGGCCCTGGCCGCGGCGCTCGAGGCGGCTCGGCCCGAGGCGGCGGTCGCCGTCGGCCTGGCGGGCGGGACGGAGCGGGTGCGGCTGGAGCGCGTGGCCGTGAACCTCCAGGACGCCCGCATCCCGGACAACGCCGGGGCCCAGCCCGTGGACCGGCCCGTGCGCGCGGACGGGCCCGCCGCCCACCTCGCCACGCTGCCGGTCAAGCGGGCCCTGGCGCGGGTGTGCGCGGCCGGGGTGCCGGCCGAGCTGTCCCTGTCGGCCGGGACGTTCGTGTGCAACCACGTCATGTACGCGCTCCTGGACGCCCCCGGCACGGCCCGCCGGGCCGGGTTCGTGCACGTGCCGTGGGACGAGGGGCACCGGCCGGACCCCGGGACGCCGGCGCTGCCCGCCGCGTCCCTCGCCCGGGCGGTGGCCGAGACGGCGCTCGCCGCCCTCGAGGACGAGCCCGACCTCGCCGTGCCCGGCGGCGCGCT
>NZ_JAUNHR010000146.1 GCF_030523875.1 Micrococcus sp.
GCGGTGCCGAACCCGGTCGGCGTATAGAACGCCGCGATCCCCGCGCCCCCGGCCACGCCCTGGTTCATGCCCAGGTTGTAGCCCTTGGGGCGCGTGGCCGTCTCGAACGCGATCATCGCGGTCTGCGCCAGCTCCGCCATCTCCTGCGTCTCCTCCGCGGTGGCGTCGGTGTACATGGGGATGTGGCGGTACGGGCACACCAGGAGGTGGCCCGGGTTGTACGGGTACAGGTTGAGGATCACGAAGCACGTGGCGCCGCGGTGGACGATCAGGGAGGACTCGTCGTCGCGGGACGGGGCCGCGCAGAACGGGCACGTGTGCTCGTCTTTGACCTGGTCCGGGCCGGCCTGGATGTAGGCCATCCGGTGCGGGTTCCAGAGCCTCTCGAACGGGTCCGGGACGCCCGGCAGGGCGAAGTCGTCCGTCGCCGCGGCGTCCCCCGCCGGGTCCCCGTACGGGGACCCGGCGGGGTCGTCGGCGCGGGCGCCGGGGGCGGGCCGACCGGTCACGGCGTCACCTCGCGGTCCCGCACCGCCTTCACGATGCGCGCGACGGCCTCGTCCACCGGCACGCCGTTGTCCTGCGTGCCGTCCCGGAAGCGGAAGGAGACTGCACCCGCCTCGGCGTCCTCGCCGCCGGCGATCAGCACGAAGGGCACCTTCTCCTTGGACGCGGAGCGGATCTTCTTCGGGAAGCGGTCCGAGGAGTCGTCCAGGCGCGCCCGGATCCCCTCGGCCCGCAGCTTCGCGACGACGTCGCCCAGGTAGTCCTCGAACGCCTCGGCCACGGGGATGGCCACGACCTGCTCGGGGGCCAGCCACGCCGGGAAGGCGCCCGCGTAGTGCTCGGTGAGCACGCCGAGGAAGCGCTCGATCGAGCCGAACAGGGCCCGGTGGATCATCACCGGGCGCTGGCGGGTGCCGTCCGCGGCCTGGTACTCGAGGTCGAAGCGCTCGGGCAGGTTGAAGTCCAGCTGGATGGTGGACATCTGCCAGGTGCGGCCGATCGCGTCGCGGGCCTGCACGGAGATCTTCGGGCCGTAGAAGGCGGCTCCGCCCGGATCCGGGACCAGCTGCAGCCCGGAGGCCTCGGCGACCTCGGCGAGGGTGCGGGTGGCCTCCTCCCAGATCTCGTCCGAGCCCACCGACTTCTCCGGGTCCTTCGTGGAGAGCTCGAGGTAGAAGTCGTCCAGGCCGTAGTCCTTGAGCAGGGCCAGGACGAAGTTCAGCGTGGTGGTGAGCTCCTCCTTCATCTGCTCGCGGGTGCAGTAGATGTGGGCGTCGTCCTGGGTCATGCCGCGCACGCGGGTGAGGCCGTGGACCACGCCGGACTTCTCGTAGCGGTACACCTGGCCGAACTCGAACAGGCGCAGCGGCAGCTCGCGGTAGGAGCGGCCGCGGGAGCGGAACACCAGGTTGTGCATCGGGCAGTTCATGGGCTTGAGGTAGTAGTTCTGGCCCTGCTTGGTGATCTGCCCGGTCTCCGGGTCGCGCTGCTCGTCGATCTGCATGGGCGGGAACATGCCGTCGGCGTACCAGTCGAGGTGGCCGGAGACCTCGTAGAGGTGCTGCTTGGTGATGTGCGGGGTGTAGACGAACTCGTAGCCGGCCTCCTCGTGGCGGCGGCGCGAGTAGTCCTCCATGGTCTTGCGGATGATGCCGCCGCGCGGGTGGAAGACGGGCAGGCCCGAGCCGAGCTCGTCCGGGAAAGAGAACAGGTCCATCTCGGCGCCGAGCTTGCGGTGGTCGCGGCGCTCGGCCTCGGCCAGGCGCTCCTGATAGGCCTTGAGGTCCTCCTTGGAGGCCCACGCGGTGCCGTAGATGCGCTGCAGCTGCGTGTTCTTCTCGCTGCCCAGCCAGTAGGCGGCCGCGGAGCGGGTGAGCGCGAAGCCGTTTCCGATCAGCTTGGTGCTGGGCAGGTGCGGGCCGCGGCAGAGGTCGCACCACACGGCGTCGCCGGACTTGCGGTCCACGTTGTCGTAGATGGTGATCTCGCCGGCGCCGACCTCCACGGAGGCGCCCTCGCCGGCGGTCTCGGCGTCGTCCTTCTTGCCCAGCAGCTCGAGCTTGTAGGGCTCGTCGGCCATCTCGGCGCGGGCCTCGTCCTCGGTCACCACGCGGCGGCGGAAGGTCTGACCCGACTTGACGATGCGCTGCATCATCTTCTCGAGCTGCTTGAGGTCCTCCGGGGTGAAGGGCTCGGCCACGTCGAAGTCGAAGTAGAAGCCGTCCGTGATGAACGGGCCGATGCCGAGCTTGGCGTCCGGGCGCAGCTGCTGCACCGCCTGGGCCATGACGTGGGCGGTGGAGTGGCGCAGCACGTCCAGGCCGTCCGGCTCGGTGAGGTCCACGGACTCCACGGACTCGCCGCCGTGCAGCTCGCGGGAGAGGTCCCAGAGCCGCCCGTCCACGCGCATCACCACCGTGGTGGGCTGGTCTGCGAAGAGCTCGGTGCCGGTGATGCCGTGGGTCACCTCCCGCATCTGTCCGTCGACGGTCAGCAGGATGTTGTTCGGCTCGCTCACGAGTGCTCCTCATTCGGGTCAGGCTTCCGGGCGGGTGGCGTACGGGGGCCACCGCCAGCCGCGGTCCATTCTAGGCGGGCGGGACCAGGCGGGAG
>NZ_JAUNHR010000147.1 GCF_030523875.1 Micrococcus sp.
GCCGCCGAAGTTGACGGCGTCGTCGGCGTCCTCGTCGAAGAACGGGGGACGCAGGATGGCCGCGGGGAAGACGATCTCGTTGCGCAGCGGGTGGTAGTAGGCGTTGACCGTCTGCGGGGTCATGAACCACTCGTCCCGGTCCACCGGCTTGCCGACCTTCTCCAGCAGCCGGCGCACGGCGTACATCCGGACCTGTCGGACGTTCTCCACCAGATCCGTGGGGTCGATCGTGATGGAGGAGTAGTCCTTCCACTTGGCCGGGAAGCCGATCTTCGGGGTGAACTTGCCGAGCTTGTCCAGCGCCTTGGCCTTGGTCTCCTCGGTCATCCAGTCCAGGGCGGTGATCGAGCGACGGTAGGCCTCGATCAGGTCGGCCACCAGCTCGTCCATCCGGTCCTTGGCCTTCGGGGAGAAGTGCCGTTCGACGTAGATCCGCCCGACGGCCTCGCCCAGGGATCCCTCGACCAGGGACACCCCCCGCTTCCAGCGCTCCCGGTTCTTCGGGGTGCCGGTGAGGACGGTGCCGAAGAACCGGAACGACTCGGCGACGTAGTCCGAGGACAGGTAGCTGGCGAAGGCGGCGATCACGTTCCAGCGCGCCCAGGAGAGCCAGGACTCGAAGTCCTGGCCGGTCAGCGCGGCGACCGCGGTGAAGAAGGACGGCTGGGCGTTGACGACGGTGCCGAGGTGGCGCTCCTCGAAGCCGGCGGCGGTGAAGTAGCGGGCCAGCTCCAGTCCGGGGGCGGACTCGTGCACCTGGACCAGCGGCATCGGGTTGTACATCGCCCGCAGGTCGCGGCTGCGCACCTTGTCCCAGTGGCACGCGGCGATCCGGCTCTCCAGGTCCAGCACCCGGTCGGCCTGCGCGGCGGGGTCGGGCAGCCCGGCGATCTCGAACATCGCCTGCACGTGGTCCCGGTAGGCGGCCTTTGTCTCGGCGTGCTCGGGCAGCCGGTAGTACGCCTCGTCCGGCAGGCCCAGCCCGGACTGGCCGACGAAGAGCACCTGGTTGCCGGGGTCGCCCGGGTCGGAGTCGGAGGACGCCGAGACCAGCCAGTCGACGCCGACCCGCCCGAGGTCGCCGAGCACGTCGGTGAGCGAGGCGAAGTCGGTGGCCGCGTCCACCTGCGCCAGCATCGGCCGCAGCGGGCTCCCGCCCAGTTCCTCCAGCCGATCCTCGTCCATGAAGCTGGCGTACAGCCCGGCGATCCGGGCCTCGTCGGCGTCCTCGCTGTCCACGGCCATCGTCGTGATGATGTCGCGGATGGAGGCCTCCGCCTGGTCGGCCAGGGTGCGGAAGGCGCCGATCAGGGCCTTGTCGTCGGGAATCTCGGCTTCTTCCAGCCACGGCCCGTTGACGTGCCGGAACAGGTCGTCCTGCGGCCGGACGGTCGGGTCGAGGGCGGTCACGTCAAGAGTGGTGGGCGTCGGCAGCGTTTCGGTCACGCACATCTCCTTACGGCAGTTCGCGTCGGATACCAAGTGTGACCTGTCCCGGGCGGACCGAGCTGACCGGGATGCCCGATCGGCTGAACCGACCTTCGTCACGGGTTCACGGCCCACCGGATGGTCGCACCCCGTCCGGCCCTGATCGGCGGCTACCGTGCACAGCGTGAAGTGGATCCGCCTCTGCCCGCTGCTGCTGGCGCTGTCGCTGGCCGCGTGCTCGCAGGGCGAGCAGGTGCGGGCGGTTCCGGTGGACGACGCCGCCCGTCCGGTCGGCAGTGGCGGGCCCAGGCTGTCCAGCGGGTTCGACCGGGACCTGGCCGAACTGGCGGCGGCGCTGCCCACCATGGCCTTGAACGGGTCCTACCTCGAGGTGCAGGAACTGCCGACGGAGACGCTGCGGGTGGCCGAGACCAACGTCTGCCGGGCCGGGCCGGGTGAGCTGTCGTTGCCCGCCACGGAGGTGCTGGCCAGCCGTCGCCCCGCGGCTGGCCACGACCAGCCAGAGTCGGCCGACGTGGTCGCGGCGCGGGCCCGTTCGGAATTCGCGGCCGGGGAGTTCACCGACGCCGCCTTCGACCAGATGCGCGCCTGCACCGAACGCAGCATCCAGGGCCGGGATCTGGGCGAGGGGTCGTACGCGCCGGGGGAGGAGGCTACCGCCCGCAGTGAGGACGTGGTCTTCGAGGGGTGGACCGGGGTCCGTCACACCGCCGAGGTCAAACTCACCAGCAACACCTGGGAGGACGAGGTCACCCGCGAGTGGGTGCTGGTGCGGCAGGGCCAGATCGTGGTCGCTGTCCGGGTCGAGGGTGCCGATGCAGGGCTGGTCCGCGCCCAGACCGACTCCCTGACCCGCTCGGTCACCGAGGTGCTCGACGGACGGGCCGCCGAGGCCGCGGCGCTGCCGGTGGCCGGATCCGGCAACTCGTCCGGCCCGACCGCGGACTCCACAGCGGACCCGACGGCCGACCCGACCCCCAGCCCGACCGGCGATGTGCCGCCCAGGTCACCTCGGGCCACCTCCGCGCCCGACCAGACCGGCGAGACACCCACCGGCACTGGCACTGGCACTGGCACCGCGAGCGCGACGGGCGACGCCGAGACCAC
>NZ_JAUNHR010000042.1:0-1614 GCF_030523875.1 Micrococcus sp.
CCGCCCATGCCGCCGTAGCCGAAGCCGGCCACGTCCTCCTGGGCGCGCTGGCTCGCGCGGTCGGACAGCTGCGAGGCGCGCTGGGCGTGCTCGAGCGCGGAGACCGGGTCCGAGGAGCGCAGGGACATGGCCGTCTGCAGCGCGCGGTCGGCCTCGGCCAGACGGGTGCGGGCCTCCGAGCCGACGGCGCCGCGGCGGGCCCCGATGAAGTCGGCGGTGCCGTCGATCTGCGCCTGCGCCTGGGAGAGCGCCGCGGGGAGCATCTGATCCGCCTGGCGCGCCTGCTCGCGGGCGTCCCGGACGCCGCTGAGCGGGGTGTTCAGCTGGCGGTGCGCCGCCTCGAGTCGGTGCAGCAGGTCCAGCGGGTCCGGGCGGCCGGACTGCAGCTCGGCCCGCACCGTGGACAGCGTCTGGCGCATCCCGCCCACGGGGCCGGCCAGTTCGGGGCTGCGGCCGGCGGCCAGGAGCGCCTCCGCCTCGGCCAGGTCCTGCTCGGACTGGGAGATGCCGGTCTGCACGTTGGCCGTGAGGGTGCCGAGGGTGCCGCCGGCCTTGGCCACGGCCTCGGTCAGGGTGCGCACCTGTCCGAGGGACTGCTCGGCGGCGCGCACGGCGAGGGCGGCCGTGGAGCGGTCGCCGGCGTCGAGCGCGGTGCGGGCCTTGGCCTCGGCCGTCGTGACGAACTCGAGGCGCTCCCGGGCCTGCACGGCGTTGTCGTTGACCTCGGCGAGGGCGGATTCGGCGTACCGGGCGTGCAGGTCCACGAGCGTCTCCTCCGCGCGGCGCACGGTGGACTCGGCCTCCGGCAGCCGGCCCTCCAGGTCGGCGAGGGCCTGCGGGACCGAGTTCTCCAGGTCGCGCAGGGAGTCGAACTCCTTCTGGTGCACCGCCAGCGCGGCGCCCACCTTGTCCGAGCGGGCGATGATCTCCTTGAGCCAGGAGCGCTGGTCCTCCTCGGTGTCCGGGATGTGGTCGTCCAGCTGGTGCTGCAGCTGGAACGAGGCCTTCATGTGCTCCTTGGCCTGCTCGATGTCCTCGCGGAACGTCCCCACGGCGCCCTCACCGTACGAGGCCATGGCGAAGCCCAGCTCCTGCTCCGAGGCGCGGATGGCGTCGTCGGCCGCCACCAGCTTGGAGCCGGCCTTCGTGCGCAGCTCCTCCACGCTCAGCGCGTCCAGCGGGTCCTGCGGGCCCGCGGGGGCCTGCTCCCGGACCGGATCGGCGGCGCCCCCGTCCTTCTTCTTCCGGCTGCGGGCCACGAGGACGCCGCCGCCCACGGCGGCCGCCAGCGCCGCCGCCCCGAGGGCGCCGGTGAGGGCGCCGCCCGCGCCGCCGCCCGGGGCCTGGGCCGTGCCCGCGTCCCGCTGACCGGCCGCGCCGGGCAACGCGCCCGCGGGCTCGTAGGTCTCACCCGTGCGGCCGCGGCCGTCCATGCGGCCGTCCGCGGCGTCGTCGAGGCCCTCGACGGCCCCCACCCCGGGGGCGAGCCCCTCGCCCGGCTTCGGCGCCGACGGCGCGGGCGCGCTCGCCGGGCGCTGCTCCAGCATCGACACCGGCGTGCGCCTCGCGCCGCGGTAGCCGCCCGACGGCGGCACCGGCGGCGCGCCGTCCGTG
>NZ_JAUNHR010000042.1:1624-18867 GCF_030523875.1 Micrococcus sp.
GCCACCGCGGGGGCGAGCCAGTCGCCGGTCTTCGGCACCTGCAGCATCAGGGGGTTGACGTAGGAGCCGTCGATGGTGTCCTCCGCGGGGTCGAGGCGGTCGTTGGTGTTGACCCCGTATCGGCGCTCCGTCACCTCGATGGCCGGGACGTTGTCGTTCGCGGACAGGCCGCGCGAGTTGGCCACGTCCTGCACGATCCCGCGCACCCCGTCCGGGTGCTCGTCCACGTACACCACGTAGAGGTTCTGCCCGGCCTGGGTGCGCAGGCGCGTGATGTCCTGGCTGAGCTGCTGCTCCTGGGCGGGGGAGAGGACACCGGCCCCGTCCACCACGAACGTCCCCGGCGGCACGTTGACGACGGCGGACGCCCCCGGGGCGAGCACGAGGGCCGCGCCCAGGGTCCCGCTCGCCAGGACGGCGCGGCTGAGCCGTGCGGGGGTCGTGCGGGCGGCGGGGTGGGCCATGGAGTGCTCCGTTCGATGACATGGGGCGGGACGCCGGTACCGCAAGCAGTCCGGCGGAACGGGCGGCTCGCGGACGCCCCGCGGGATCCTGCGGAGAGTCTAGGGGCGTGCGCGGACACGGCACCAGATCCGCACCTCGCGCCGAGCGGGATCGGCCGCCGGTCACCGACTGTCCGGGAACCGTCCAGTCGACGTCCAGACGACTCGTCCACCATGGGGGCATCCCCCTCCGACCCGAATCGAGGAACTCCGTGGAGCAGCTCACCTCCTCCGGCGTCGTCCGCGGCGCCTCCGCCCCCCGTCCCCGCCAGCGCGCCGCCGGGGGCGCTCTCGCGGCCGCCGTCCTGACCCTCTCCCTGGCCGGGTGCGCCGCGGCCGCCCCGGGCCCGGACGCCTCCGCCCCGGCCGGTTCGTCCTCCTCCGCGTCCCCGGGGCAGGAAGCGGCCGCGACGGTCGGCAGCCAGCCCGTCTCGGACAACGCCGTCGGGAAGGCCGCGGCCACGGCCCTGCCCTCCGTGGTGACCATCTCCGCGACCTCGGCCCAGGGCTCGGGCTCGGGCTCCGGGTCGATCATCGACGATCAGGGCCACATCCTCACCAACACCCACGTGGTGACCCTGGGCGGGGCCACGGCCGATGCGGACATCACCGTGCGCACCGCGGACGGCGAGGTCTACGCCGCCACGGTGGTGGGCACCGACCCGGTCTCCGACCTCGCGGTCATCAAGATCGACGCCCAGGGCCTGACGCCCATCGCCCTGGGCTCCTCCGGGGACCTGAAGGTGGGCGACGACGCCATCGCCATCGGCGCGCCGCTGGGCCTGCCCAACACGGTCACGGACGGCATCATCTCCACCCTCGACCGGACGATCGCGGTGGCCTCCTCGGCCGCGCCGGCGCAGCCGGAGGCGTCCGGGCTGCAGGGCGGCGGCGAGCGCTTCCGCTTCCAGGTGCCCGGTGCGCAGCCCCCGGCGGCCCAGCAGGACATCTACATCAACGTCCTGCAGACGGACGCCGCCATCAACCCCGGCAACTCCGGCGGCGCGCTCGTCGACGGCCAGGGGCGCCTCGTGGGCGTGAACGTCGCGATCGCCTCGGCGGGCGGCGCCTCCGGCGGCGGGGAGGCCGGCAACATCGGCGTCGGCTTCGCCATCCCGGTGGACTACGCGCGGCGCGTGGCCGAGGACATCATCAAGGACGGCTCGGCCTCCCACGGCATGCTCGGCGTCGCCGTGGCGCCCCGGCCGGCGGACGTGCAGGGCGGGGGACAGGACGCCCGCACCGTCTTCAGCGCCGGCGCCGAGGTCAAGACCGTCTCCGAGGGCTCGCCGGCCGCGGCCGCCGGCCTCGAGGAGGGCGACGTGATCACCGCCGTGGGCGAGCGCACCGTCTCCGACACCGAGTCCCTGACCGCCGTGGTGCGCGAGCACCGCGCGGGGGACACCGTCACCGTGCACTACACCCGCGGCGGCTCGGACGCCACGGCGGACGTGACCCTCGCCGCGATGGAGGGGGCCGCGTGAGCGGGACGCCGGCCGCCCCCGGCTCCCTGAGCACGCCGGCCGCCCTGGCCGCCGAGCACGGGTGGGGCACGGTCCTGGCGTTCGGCGCCCACCCGGACGACCTCGACTTCGGGGCCGCCGCCACCCTCGCCGGCCTCGCCGAGGCCGGTGCGCGGGTGGAGCTGTGCGTGGTCACCGACGGGGACGCCGGGGGCTTCGACTCGGACGGGCCGGAGGCGATGACCGCGCGGCGGCACGCCGAGCAGCGGGCCGCGGCCGCGACCGTCGGCGCGGCAGAGGTGCACTTCCTCGGCGAGCGGGACGGCCATCTGGAGCCCACCCACGCGGTGCGCCGGCGCATGGTGGAGCTGATGCGCCGGGTGCGTCCCGACGTCGTGCTCAGTCCCCACCCCGAGCGGGACTGGGAGTCGATGCAGGCCGCCCACCCGGACCACCTGGCCTGCGGCGAGGCGGTGGTGCGGGCGGCGTACCCGGCCGTGGAGAACCCGTACGCCTACCCGGAGCTGGCCGAGGCCGGCCTCGCGGCGTTCCGCATCCGCCACCTGCTGCTCTACGCGGCGCCGGCCGCCCGCCGGAACCTCGCGGTGGACGTCACCGGGCTCGAGGACCGCAAGATCCGGGCCCTCGACGCGCACGTGTCCCAGCACCCGGACGCCGAGGGCATGCGCGCCGCGGTCCGGGCCATGATGCGTGAGCGCCACCGGGCCGCCGCGGGCCCCGACGCTCCGCAGGGCTCGGCGGAGGCCTTCCACCTCGTCACCGTGAACGGCCCCGGCACGATCGCCGGCTTCTGAGGCGCCCCGCCGCCCCGACGACGACGGGCCCCCACCGCGCGGGGGGGGCCCGTCGTCGTCGGGGCGTGGCCGGATCAGCGCCCGGAGGGCTTGCCGCCGTACTGCGGCCCGGTGGTGGAGGTCGGCTGCAGGTCGAGGCCGAGCAGCACGTCCCCGGCGGTCGGCTCGTCCGAGCCGCCCGCCGGCTCCACCGTCATGCTCACGGCCGCGAACCGGTCCAGTCCGCGGAAGGAGATCGGCTCGCCGAACTCGTCCGCGCGGTAGGTGCCGAGGGAGGAGGGCGCCGAGCCGTCCTGGGGGTAGAGCCACACCTGGTAGATCCGGCCCTTCTCGAGCTGCGGCATCCCGTCCACCCGGACGAACCCGCTGTTCTGATCCGCGGAGAGGAAGCCCTGCATCGAGCCGCCTCCCGTGGCGGGGTACTCGCTCGTGGTGTAGAGGTCGTCCGCCTCCCGCACGCGGTGGGCGATGCCGTCGGCGGAGAACTGGCTCCACGCCGCGTAGGCGCCCACGGCGAGCACCAGCAGCGCGAGCAGGCCCAGCAGGGCGATCTTCAGGGCGCGCAGCCGGTCCACGGGGCGGCGCGGGGCACGGCGCTCCTCCACGAGGGCCAGGCCCTCGTCCTGGGCCGGGAGGCGGGAGAGCAGGGTGTCCAGCAGCGCCGAGGGGGGCTCGGCGACGACGCCGCGGAAGGCCCACACGAGGGCCCGGCGGCCGGCGTCCACGCGGGTGCGCCACCGGGCCGACTCGCCCGCCCCGCGGTCCTGCGCGGCCGAGGACGCGGTGGCGTGGCCGGCGGCGTCGAGGGCATGCAGCGCGGAGAGGTCGGCCAGCTCGCCGCCGTGCCCGGCGTCCAGGTCCTCCCGCACGGAGGAGCCCAGGGCGGGCCGGTCCGCGGGGACGGGTGCCGCGGGGGCGTCGGCCTCGGCGTGCGCCGCCCGCCGCGCGGCCATGAGCTGCTGGACGCCGTCGCGCAGGAGCGTGCGGGTCTCGTCCCGCGGCCGGCCGAGGGCCTCGGCGACCTGCTCGTCCGTGAGCCCGCCGAGCCAGGCCAGGCGCACGGCCTCGAAGGCGTCCGCGTCCACCGCGTCGGTCAGGTCCGCGGGCGGCTCGGCGGGTCCGCCGACCTCGGCCGGGGACCCGGCGGGGCGGTCCTGCGCGCGCAGCCGTCCGGCCATGACGCGGTGGCCGAGCACGCCGAGCCACGCGAACGTCCGGCGCTCCCGCTCGGCGTCGTCGTCGAGGTCGCTGAGGTCCCGGGCCGCGTCCGGGGCCTCCTCCCACGCCGTGAGGTAGGTCTCCAGGGTGGCGTCCGCGGCGTCCTCGGGGGAGCGGAACATGGCGGAGGCCAGCCCGTGCACCCAGGGGACGGTGGCGTCGTAGAACGCGGAGAACGCCGCCCGGTCGCCCCGGGCGCTCACCCGCAGGAGGGCGTCGACGCCGGGACGCTCGTCGGCCGGGGCGGTCTCGGGGGTCTCGGGGGCATCGGGAGTCTGCATGGTGACCTCAGTGTAGGGAATCGGCGCCCACCGGCTGGGCGCCGGCGAAGTCGTGCTGGCGCCAGGCCTCGTAGAGCGCGATCGAGGCGGCGTTGGCGAGGTTCAGGGAGCGGCGGGCCGGCTGCATGGGCAGGGCGGCCGTCTCGCCGACGCGGGGGTGGGTGAGCGCCTCGGGCGGCAGTCCGGTGGACTCCCGGCCGAAGAGGAGGATGTCGTCCGCGCGGTAGCGGACGGCGTCGTGCCGCACCCGGCCGCGGGCGGTGAAGGCGATCACCCGCCCGGGGCCGAGGGCCTCGAACGCGGTGTCCAGGTCCGGGTGGACGGTGACCACGGCGAGGTCGTGGTAGTCCAGCCCGGCCCGGCGCAGGTGGGCGTCCTCGAAGCCGAAGCCCAGCGGCTCCACGAGGTGCAGCTGCGCGCCCGTGATGGCGGCCAGGCGGATGGCGTTGCCCGTGTTGCCGGGGATCTCCGGGGTGAGGAACAGCAGCCGGAAGCCGGGGGTGCCGGGGGCGGGCCCGGGCGCGGCGCGGTGGTGGGGGTTCTCGCGGGCGGCGGGATTCTCGGGCACCCGCCCATGGTAGTGCGCGGGCCGTGGGGGTCCGCCGCGGGCGTCAGTGGAGCTGCTCCACGAGCACGCGCAGGATCCGGCGGTCCACCGTGTGGGGCTCCGGCCCGGTGCCGAGGAACAGCTGCAGCTCCCGCAGCAGGGCCTGGCCGGCGGCCGGCGGCGCGGTGAGCAGGTCCGCCTGCGCCTCCGGCCGGTCCGCCCCCCGGGCGTTGCGCACCACGGGGGCGTGCCGGGCGTCCCGGTCCGTCATCACCAGCACGAACCCGCCCACCGTCACCTGCGGCAGGGCGTGCTGCCAGGCCTGCATCGCCGGGCCCAGCAGGGGAGGGGCCACGGGCCGCGCCCGCGCCCCGGCACGCAGGTCGGCGCCGTCCCACGTGTAGACCCCGTCCGGGACCATCACCGAGCAGACCAGGGCCAGCCGCCGCCCGCACAGCACCGCGTGGTCCACGTCCAGCGAGCGGCCCCACCGCCCGCCCAGGCGCAGACCGGTGAGGATCCGCGTGGTCGGCAGCGCGTCCGGCAGCACGGAGGAGAGCAGCTGGAGGGTGCGGGCCTGGCGCAGCACGCGGTGCTCGTCCGGCAGCACCCCGCGGGGCCGGGGCGCCCCGTGCAGGCGCTGGCTCGAGCGCACCAGGTCCAGGACCGAGGCGTCGTCCTCGTCCTCGCCCGGCGCCGGCACATAGACGACGTCGGCCGGGGACGCCCCGCCCGCACCGCCCCTCCGGCGGTGGCCTCGTCCGGCGTCGCCGGCGCGGGACCCTCCGGGCCGGTCGGGGGCCGGCTCCGGCGGCAGGGACAGGTCGTAGCGGCGCCGGGCCTCGGGGTCGCCGACGGCCTCCCAGGCCCGGGTCACCGCGCGGAAGTCCCGCGCGTCGCCCCCGGCGTCGGGGTGGGTGCGGCGGGCCGCGGCGCGGTAGGCACGGCGCAGCTCGTCGGCGGTGGCCGTGCGGTCCGTGCCGAGCACCTCGTAGGCGGTCCGCGGGTCCCGTCCCGCCCCGTCCCGCCCGGTCACGGCCGGCCCTCCGGCGCGGCGTCCCCGCCGACCGGCAGCGGGGCCGGCCCGAGCGGCGGCCCGTCCACGCGTCCGGGGGCCGCGAACACGGGCACGCCGAGGACCACGGCCGTGCCCTCGGCCCGGGTCGAGTGCTCTCTGACGTCCGCCACCACCTCACCGTAGCGTGGGCGGGGCGGGCGCGTGGCGGACCACGCGTCGATCCACGCATCGGACGCCGCGCCGGAGCCGATGGGCGACGCCCCGCGCCGGGACTGTGCATCAGGCCGGGGGAGGAGTATGTTCTCGCTCCGTGCTCCCCTCAGCCGGCGTGCGTGCCCGGCCGGGCCGACGCAGACCGCGTCCCGCCCAGCTGATCGTCCTCTCCTTCGTCCTCACCATCGCCGCCGGCACGGCGCTGCTGATGCTCCCGGTGTCCTCTCAGGACCGTGCCCCCACCCTGCTGGAGGCCGCGTTCACCGCCACGAGCGCCACCACCGTCACCGGTCTCGGCGTGGTGGACACCCCCACCTTCTGGACCGGGTTCGGCCAGGCGGTGATCCTCGGGCTGATCAAGGTGGGCGGGCTGGGCGTCATGACCTTCACCGCGCTGCTGGGCCTCCTCGTCCTGCGGCGCCTCGACCTGGCCCAGCGGCTGGACACCGCCGCGTCCACCCGCGCCCCCGGGCTGGGGGACCTGCGCTCGGTCCTGGCCACCGTGGTCGGGTTCTCCGCGCTCGTGGAGGCGCTCGTGGCCGCGGTCCTCACCCTGCGGTTCCTGCTCGGCTACGGGATGGGTCCCGGTCAGGCCCTGTGGAACGGCGTCTTCCACGCGGTGTCCGCGTTCAACAACGCCGGCTTCGCCCTGTTCTCCACCAACCTCATGGGGTTCGTGGGCGACCCGTTCGTGTGCCTGCCCATCGCCGCGGCGATCATCAGCGGCGGCCTGGGCCTGCCCGTGGTCGCCGCGCTGCACCGGCACGTGCGCCGCCCCGAGCGGTGGTCGCTCACGGTGCGCCTGGTGCTCGTGGGCACCGCCGTCCTGCTCACGGCGGGCACCGCCATGTACCTGCTCCTCGAGTGGGACAACCCCGCCACCCTGGGCGCCCTGCCGCCCGCGGAGCGCGTCCTCGCCGCGTTCTTCCAGTCCGTCACCACCCGCACGGCCGGGTTCAACTCCCTGGACTACGGGCAGATGCACCCCGTCACCCTGCTGGCCACGGACGCGCTCATGTTCATCGGCGCCGGACCGGCCGGCACCGCCGGCGGCATCAAGATCACGACGGCGGGCGTCCTGTTCTTCATCGTCCTGACCGAGATCCGCGGGCAGGGGGCCGTCCACGCGTTCGGGCGGCGCCTCTCCCGCTCCACCCACCGCGAGGCCATCACCGTGGTGCTGCTCTCGGTGCTCGTGGTGGTCACGGCCACCGCGATGCTCATGGGGCTCAGCGCGTTCAGCACGGACCAGCTGGCGTTCGAGGCCGTCTCCGCGTTCGCCACGGTGGGCCTGTCCACCGGGATCACCGCCCAGCTGCCGCCGGCCGGGCAGGCGGTCCTCATGGTGCTCATGCTCCTGGGGCGCGTCGGCCCGGCCACCGTGGCCGGCAGCCTCGCCCTCACCCCCCGTACCCGGCACTTCGAGTACCCGAAGGAGAGGCCCCTCATTGGCTGACCACCCCCGCTCCCTGTTCCCCGCCGGCCGCCACGGCGGCCGGGCACGCACGCCCGTGGCCGTGCTCGGCCTGGGTCGCTTCGGCCGCGGCGTCGCCCTCGAGCTGATGGAGTCCGGCTTCGAGGTGCTCGGCGTCGACGCCGACGAGCGCGCCGTCCAGGACCTCAACGGCCTGCTCACCCTTGTGGTGCGCGCCGACACCACGGACGAGGAGGCCCTGCGCCAGCTGTCCGTGCACGAGATGGAGCGCGTCGTCGTCGCCATCGGCGGGGACCTGGCCGACTCCATCCTCACCGTCTCCCTCATGAAGCGCTTCGGGATCGAGCACCTGTGGGCCAAGGCCAACGACGAGCGGCACGAGGAGATCCTCCGCCAGCTGGGCGTGGAGCACGTGGTCCACCCCGAGCGGGACATGGGCCGCCGCGTGGCGCACCTGGTGAGCAACTCCCTGCAGGACTTCGTGTCCGTGGAGGCCGGCTTCGCGATGGTCCGCGCGGCCGCCCCCCGCCGCTTCTACGGCCGCGACCTGCGCAGCCTGGGCCTGGCCGGGGAGACCGGGGTCCGGGCGGCCGCGATGCGCGCCGGCGGGTCCTGGCGGTACCCGGCGGGGCACGACGTCGTCGGCCCGGAGGACACGCTCCTGCTGATCGGCCCCACCCGTGAGGTGGAGGCCTTCCTCGCCGAGGGCTGAGCCGGCGGGCCCCGGGCCCGCTGCGACGGCTCCCCTCCCTAGACTGGGGGGATGCCCCCGATCGACCGCGTGCCCCTGGACCACGCCGCCACCACGCCGGTGCGCCCGGCCGCGCTCGCGGCCTTCGCCGAGGCCGCCGCGCTCGGGGCCAACCCCGCCTCCCTGCACGCCGCCGGGCGCCGCGCCAAGCTGACGCTCGAGCAGGCCCGCGAGCGCCTCGCCGCGGCCGTGGGGGCCCACTCCTCCGAGGTGGTGCTCACCAGCGGCGGGACGGAGGCGGACAACCTCGCGGTCCAGGGGCTGTACCGGGCGCGCCGCGCCGCGGAGCCCGCGCGCACGCGGATCGTGCTGACCGGGATCGAGCACCACGCGGTGCTGGACGCCGTGGACTGGCTGGCGCGCCACGAGGGCGCCGAGCCCGTGCTCGTGCCGGTCGACGCCGAGGGCCGGGTGGACCCGGCCGCGTGGGAGGCCGCCCTGGCACAGGCCCCGGAGCGGACGGCGCTGGCCACGCTGATGTGGGCCAACAACGAGGTCGGGACGGTGCAGCCGGTGGCCGAGGCCGCGCGCCGGGCCGCGGCCCACGGGGTCCCGTTCCACACCGACGCCGTCCAGGCCGTGGGGTCGCTGGACGTGGACTTCGCCGCCTCGGGGGCGGCCACGCTCGCGCTGTCCGGGCACAAGCTCGGGGCCCCGGTCGGCGTCGGCGCGCTGCTCGTGCGCCGGGACGTCGTCGTGGAGCCGGTGGCGCACGGCGGGGGCCAGGAGCGCCGGCTGCGGTCCGGCACCGTGTCCGTCGCCCTGGCCGCCGCGCTCGCCGCCGCCGTGGAGGAGGCCACGGGGGAGCGCGCGGCCGAGGCCGAGCGCCTCGGGGCGCTGCGGGACCGGGTGCTGGCCGCCGTCGACGCCCTGGACGGGGTGCGCCTCAGCGGGGCTCGGGACGTCGACCCCGCCACGGGGGAGCGCCTGCCCGCGGGGACGCGGCGCCTGCCGGGGAACGTGCACGTCACCGTGGACGGCCGCACCGCCGACGCCCTGCTGTTCGGATTCGACACCGCCGGGATCGACTCCTCGGCCGGCTCCGCCTGCACCGCCGGGGTGGCCGCGCCGTCCCACGTGCTCGAGGCGATGGGGCAGGGGGAGCGCGCGCGGTGGACGCAGCGCCTCACCCTGGGGCACACCACCACCGACGACGACGTCGACCGCCTCCTGGCCGTGCTGCCGCAGGTGCTGCGGCCCGGACGGCCCGCCGCGGCGGCCGCGGGAGGGGAGCGCCGATGAGGGTCCTGGCCGCCATGAGCGGGGGAGTGGACTCCGCCGTCGCCGCCGCCCGCGCGGTGGAGGCCGGTCACGACGTCGTCGGGGTGCACCTGGCGCTGTCCCGCATGCCGGGCACGCTGCGCACGGGCTCGCGGGGCTGCTGCACCATCGAGGACGCCTCGGACGCGTGGCGGGCGTGCGAGGTGCTCGGCATCCCGTTCTACACGTGGGACTTCTCCGAGCGGTTCCAGGCGGACGTGGTGGACGACTTCGTGGCGGAGTACGCCGCCGGCCGCACCCCCAACCCGTGCCTGCGCTGCAATGAGAAGATCAAGTTCGAGGCGCTGCTGGACCGGGCCGTCGAGCTCGGCTTCGACGCCGTCGCCACCGGCCACTACGCGCGGGTGGACCGCGGCCCGGACGGCCGCGTGGAGCTGCACCGCGCCGCCGACGACGCCAAGGACCAGTCCTACGTCCTCGCCGTCCTGCGGGAGGACCAGCTGGAGCACTGCCTGTTCCCCCTGGCCGACACCCCGGCCAAGGACCTCGTGCGCGCCGAGGCCGCCGAGCGCGGCCTGTCCGTGGCGGCCAAGCCCGACTCGCACGACATCTGCTTCATCCCCGACGGGGACACCCGAGGCTGGCTGGCCGAGCGCATCGAGCTGGCCCCCGGCCCCATCGTGGACCCCGACGGCATCGAGCTCGGCACGCACGCCGGCGCCCAGGCGTACACCGTGGGCCAGCGCAGGGGGCTGGCGATCGGCCGCCCCGCCCCCGACGGCAGGCCGCGGTTCGTCCTCGAGGTCCGGCCGAAGGAGAACACGGTGGTGGTCGGCGGCCGCGAGCTGCTGGACGTGGACCGCATCACCGGCATCCGCCCCTCGTGGGCCGGCGCCCCGCTGCCGGCGGCCGAGTCGGGCGCGTGGTTCGACTGCGAGCTGCAGTTCCGCGCCCACGGGGAGATCGTCCCCGCCCGGGCGCGCGTGGTGCGCACCCGCGTCGCCGGGTCCGGCACCGGGGCGGGCGACGACGTCGTCACCTGGGAGATCGAGCCGGACCGGCCCCTGCGCGGGGTGGCGCCGGGCCAGTCTGCCGTCCTCTATCGCGGAACGCGGGTGCTGGGCCAGGCGACGATCGACACCGCCCGCAACGCCCGGCTGGCCGCCGGGGCCGGTGCGTAGGGTGTGGCCATGAGCCCGGACTACGACCCCCACGCCAGCTCCCTGGCGGGCACCGCCGACGCCGACGTCCTGGAGGAGCTCTACGCCATCCGCGGGAGCATCGACAACATCGACGCCTCCCTCGTGTACCTGCTGGCCGAGCGCTTCAAGTTCACCCAGCGCGTGGGCCGCCTCAAGGCCCGGCACGAGCTGCCGCCCTCGGACCCCGGCCGTGAGGCCGCGCAGATCGAGCGCCTGCACGCCCTCGCCCGGGACGCCGAGCTCGAGCCCGAGTTCGCCGAGAAGTTCCTGACCTTCATCATCGCCGAGGTCATCCGGCACCACCGCGCCATCGCCGAGGACGAGGGCGTCTCCGGTGCCTGAGGCCATGGCCCCCGCTCCCGACGCCGGCCACGAGGACGCCCCGGAGCCCGTGCGCGCCCTCGGCGGCACCCCGTGGGCGGGGCGGGACGCCGCGGAGGCCCAGCGCGCCACCGCCGGCGAGCTGGGCGAGGCGCACTGGCCGGTGCTGCCCGAGCTGCCCGACCGCGGCCCCGGGGCCGACGCAGTCGGACGCTCGGCCGCCCTGCTCGCGGAGCTGTCCGTGGACCTGCAGCCGCACGGCTGGCGCGTGAGCCCGCCCGCCACGGTGGCCTCCGGCATGGACCGCCGCCGCGCCCGCTCGTGGTGGCGGGAGGACGCGCACCGCTGGGCGGACACCGTGGCCGCCGCCGGCGCCGACACCGCGCGGCTGGCCGTCCGCGTGCTCGGCCCGCTCACCCTGCTCGGCTCCCTGTGGCTGCCGGGCGGTGAGCGGGTGCTCGTGGACGCCGGCGCCCGCCGCGACGTCGCCGAGGCCCACCGCGAGGGCCTCGCGGAGGCCGTCGCGGAGCTGCGCGCGGCCACCGGGGCCGCGCGCCTCGGCGTCGTGCTGGACGAGCCCCTCGCCGCCCCCGTGCTCGCCGGGGAGCTGGCCACCGCCAGCGGCTACCGCACCGTGCGCTCGATGCCTCGCGACGAGGCGCGCGCCGCGTGGCGGGCCGCGCTCGCGGACCTGGTCGGGGTCGGGGTGCAGCGCGTGTGGCTGGACCCGCACGCCCGGGACGCCGACGTGCGGGACCTCGCCCTGCTGGCGGGGGAGGCCCTGCCGCCGGAGCCGGGCGCAGTCGCCCTCGTGCTGGGCGTCGGCGGGCTCGAGTTCCCCTCGCCGGCCCTCGCCGCGACCGCCGCCCCGGCCACCCCGGCCGCGTGGGAGGTCGTGGCCGGCTGGGCCGAGGCCGGGCGCGGGCTGGCCCTGACGCCGGCCGGCGTCGGGCCCCTGCGACCGGTGGACGTGCTGGCCACGTGGGACCGGCTCGGGCTGGACCCGGCCCTGGCCCGCGGGCTCACCCTGACCGCCCGCGGCCGGCACGACGGGCCCGTCCTGGCCCGGCTGCGGGAGGACGCCGAGGAGCTCGGGTCACGAATCGATGACGAGATCGGCTGAGCCGAGCGTCGCGGGCCGGGACCGGACCGGTCGGGGGACTACGATCCGGGGGAGTGAGGTGTGACCGGACGCCCCTCCGCGCGGACGCGGGGGAGGCCCGTCCGGCCGTGGAGGAGGAACACGCATGAGCAGGGCCCGGATCCTGGTGGTCGACGACGACGAGGCGCTCGCCGAGATGATCGGCATCGTGCTGCGCAACGACGACTACGAGGTCTCGTTCGCCGCCGACGGCACCTCCGCCGTGCCGGCGTTTCGGTCCGCCCGGCCCGACCTGGTCCTGCTGGACCTCATGCTCCCGGGCATCGACGGCCTCGAGGTCTGCCGCCAGATCCGCGCCGAGTCGGACGTGCCGATCATCATGCTCACCGCCAAGTCCGACACCGAGGACGTGGTCCGCGGCCTGGAGTCCGGCGCGGATGACTACGTCCCCAAGCCCTTCAAGCCCGCCGAGCTCGTGGCCCGCGTGCGCGCCCGCCTGCGCGAGGGCGAGGCCCGCCCCGCCGAGAGCCTGCGGATCCGGGACGTGGAGATCGACGTCGCCGGCCACCAGGTGACCCGTGCCGGCACGCCGATCGCCCTGACCCCCCTGGAGTTCGACCTGCTCGTGGCGCTCGCCCGCCGTCCCCGCCAGGTGTTCACCCGCGAGATGCTCCTGGAGGAGGTCTGGGGCTACCGCCACCAGGCCGACACCCGCCTCGTGAACGTGCACGTGCAGCGCCTGCGCTCCAAGGTCGAGCCGGACCCGGAGAACCCCACCGTGGTGCTGACCGTCCGCGGCGTCGGCTACAAGGCCGGCCAGGGCTGAGGCGGTGACCGCCCCGCCCGACGCCCCTGCGCCGGCGGAGACGACGGCGCCGGCCGCTCCCGCAGCGGCCGCCCGGCCCGAGCCGTGGCTCCGCCGAGTCCGTCGCCGGTGGACGGGCTCACTGCAGCTGCGCACCGCCGTCGTCGCGGGACTGCTGACGCTCGTGGCGAGCCTGGCGATCGCGGGCCTGCTCACCCACCAGGTGGCGCAGGCCCTCTTCGACGCCCGCCACGCCCAGATCGAGGCGGAGGCCCGCCGCGGCCTCTCGCTCGTGCAGGACACCTTCGCCTCGGCCGCGTCCACCGACGAGCAGACCACGGACGCGCTGGTGAGCCAGACCATGCGCGCCCTCGAGGGCGACACCGGCACCACCATCCGGCGGCGCTTCCACCTGGAGCCGCTGCCCGACTCCGGCGCCACGTACGTGGGCACCGTCTCCTCGCAGGGGCTGGACCCGGACGTCATCCCCGAGGACCTGCGCGAGGCCGTGGCCTCCGGCCCCGGCGTCTTCGACGCCTCCGTGGCGCTGCCGAACGGGGGCGGCGCCACGCGCCCGGGGCTCGTGTTCGCCACGCAGGTGGTGCTCCCACCGGGCGCCTCGTACGCCCTCTACCTGGTGTACGACCTCTCCGACGTCCAGCAGTCCCTCGACTCCGTGCTCGGCGTGCTGCTGATCTTCGGCAGTGGGTTCCTGGTGGTCAACGCGCTCGTGGCCTGGTGGGCCTCCCGCAGCGTCGTCCGGCCGGTGCAGCAGGCCGCCCTCGCCGCGGAGTCCATCTCCGGCGGCAACCTGGCCGTGCGCATGCCGGTGCGCGGCGAGGACGAGATGGCCAGCCTGGGCACCTCCTTCAACCGCATGGCGGACAGCATCCAGGAGCAGATCACCCAGCTGGCGCAGCTGTCCCGGATGCAGCAGCAGTTCGTCTCCGACGTCTCCCACGAGCTGCGCACGCCGCTGACCACCGTGCGGATGGCCGCCGACGTCCTCTACGGGTCCCGCGAGGACTTCGACCCGGTGAGCCGCCGCTCCACCGAGCTGCTCTACCACCAGGTGGACCGCTTCCAGACCATGCTCGCGGACCTGCTGGAGATCACCCGCTTCGACGCCGGCGCCGCGCAGCTCGCCGTCGAGGACACGGACCTGCTCGAGCTCGCGCGGGACGTGGTCCTCACCGCGCAGCCCCTGGCCGACCAGGCCGGCGTGCCCGTGTACCTGGTCCCGCTCGGGGCCGAGGACGGGCCGGGGCATCAGGCGAGCGTGGACCCGCGGCGCATCGAGCGCATCCTGCGCAACCTCGTGAACAACGCGATCGAGCACGCCGAGGGGGCGCCCGTCGACGTCGTGGTGGCCTCGGACGCCGAGGTGGTGTCCGTGGCCGTGGTGGACCGGGGGATCGGCATGACCCCCGAGCAGGTCCAGCGCGTGTTCGACCGGTTCTGGCGCGCCGACCCCTCGCGCAAGCGCACCACCGGCGGCTCGGGGCTCGGGCTGGCCATCGCCACGGAGGACACGCGCCTGCACGGTGGTCGCCTCGAGGCGTGGGGCGAGCTCGGGGTGGGGTCGGTCTTCATGGTCACCGTGCCCCGGCTCCGACCGGCGGGGGAGGACGCCGAGCCGACGCCCGTGCGCCGCACGGCCTTGGCCATCCCGCCGCAGTACGACCGTGCCGACCGCCGCCTGGCCACGGACCTGCACACGCCCGTGCCCGTCGACCTCCAGGAGAAGCCGGGCCCTGCGGCCGCCCCCGCGGCAGCCCCGCCCGAGCGCGTCCACGAACAGGAGCTCGGATGACCCCCCGCCCTCCCGCCCCCCGCCCCCGGCCGGGCCGGGCCCGGTCCGCCGCCGCGGCCGTCCTCGCCCTGAGCCTGGCGCTGTCCGGGTGCGCCCAGGTGCCGCAGTCCTCCGCGGTGCGCAGCGGCGCGCCCCTGGACACGGGCGGCGGGCCGGAGAACGTGCCGCAGTTCCATCCGCCGGGTCCGGCCGAGGGGGCCACGGCGGAGCAGCTGCTGCGCGGGTTCGTCCTGGCGGGCACGGCCCCCGAGGACGGCTACGCGATCGCCCGGCAGCACCTCGCCGGCGAGGCCGTGGATCGCTGGGACCCCTCCCGCACCACCGTGGTCTACACGGGCGAGCCCACCGTCGTGCAGGGCCAGACCGAGGGGGCCTGGGAGCTGCAGCTCGAGGTGGCCGCGGAGGTGGACGAGTACGGCCTGCGCACCGACGCGCCGCCCAACACCACGCGTGCCTGGGACGTGACGGTGGAGGAGGTGGGCGGGCAGCTGCGCATCACGTCCCTGCCGGACGGCACGCTGCTGTCCACCACGCGGTTCGCCCAGCTCTTCGCCCCCCAGGCCCTGTACTTCCACGACCAGACCGGCGCCTACGCCGTCCCCGACATCCGGTGGTTCGTGAACCGGCGCGGCACCGTGACCTCGCTCGCGCGCGCCCTGCTGCGCGGGCCGGCGCCGTACCTCACCGGCGCCGTGACCACGGCGTTCCCGCTGCGCACGGGCGCGGACCTGACGAGCCCGTCGGTGCCCGTCTCCGAGGACGGCGTGGCCTCCGTGGACCTCACCCCGGCCACGGTGGAGGGCACGGACACCGAGCAGCTGTTCCGCATGCAGGAGCAGATGGAGCTGACCCTGACCGGCATCACGGGCGTGGAGCGCGTGGCGGTCACGGTGGACGGGCGGCCCCTCCTGCCCGCCGCCGGCGACGCCCGGCCGCTCCCCGCGGAGACGAAGGCCTCCGCCGGCACCGTCCAGGTGGGCGTGGACCCGGAGACCCGGGAGCTGGTCCTGTTCCAGGGCCTGGCGGTCTCGCCCGTGGGCGGCGTGCCGGACGTGTCCGACCTCGCCCCGGTGGACCCGGCGATGGACCGGGAGCGCACGCGCTTCGCGTTCCTCGACCCGTCCCGGACCGCCCTGCGCGTGGCCACGGCGGACGGGACGCGCGCCACGGTCCTGCAGGGCTCGGCCCTCACGGCCCCCAGCCTGGACACGCACGGCTGGACGTGGACCGTGGACCGGGGCGCCGGGTCGATCGTCGACGCCGTCCCCGCGGACGGCTCGGGCCCCCGCCGCGTGGTCACCACCCCGTGGCTGCAGGAGGGGGAGAGCATCGTCGACCTCAAGGTGGGCTTCAGCGGCACCCGGGCGGCGCTCGTCGTCGACGACGGCCGCGGGGAGCGCTCGCTGCGGGTCTCGGGCATCGTGCGGGGCGACGACGCCGTCCCCACCGCCCTCACCGAGCCGGTGCGGGTGCCCACGCAGGCGCCCCCGGACCAGGTGGGCTGGGTCGGGGAGGACGCCATGGTGGTCGCCCGGGTGGCGGCGGACGCCGAGGAGCGGGTCCGGCCGGAGATCGTCTCCCTCGACGGGACCTCGCGCGTCCTGAACCCGCTGGCCGGGCTGCAGGGGATCTCCTCCGGGGACGTCGGCACCCTCTACGCGGAGACGGAGGAGGACGTGTTCCTGCTCGTGGGCTCCTCATGGCGTGCGCAGGAGCTCGAGACGCCGGTGCGGGACCTGTCCTTCCCCGGGTGAGCCCCGCCCCCGCCCGGGGCCGCCCGGTGCGGCCCGTGCGGGTCCTGCACCGCCGACCGTCCCGCACAGGCGCGCCCCGCGGGCCCGCCGGCCCGCCCGGCCGTGGTGGACTGCGGCCATGACGGACCCCGCCCCGCCCGACCGCCTCGGCCTCCTCGAGGGCCTCGTGGACCTCGTCCTGCCCGCCGACTGCGCGGTGTGCGCGCGGCCCGGCGTCCGGCTGTGCGGGGCGTGCGCGGCGGCGGTGGGGTCCCGGCTGGCCGTCCCCCGCCGCGCGGAGGAGGCCGCCCTCGCGCTGCCGCTGGGGGCGGACGGGGCGCCGCTGCCGGTCACCGCGGCCGGCATCTACGCCGAGGAGCTCGCGACGGCGGTGCTCGCCTTCAAGGACCACCACGGGCTGGTCCTGTGCCCGCTGCTGGGCGACGCGCTGGCCCGCGCGGTGGCCACGGCCCGGCTCGACCGGTCCGTGCCGGCCGCCGCGCACGCCCTGCTCGTGCCGGTGCCCGGCGGTGCGGCCGGGCACCGGCGGCGCGGCTACGACCCCCTCGTCGAGCTCACCCGCTCCCTGCCGCCGGCGTGGGTGCGCCGGGACCTCGTCGTCGCCCCGCGCGTGGGCAGGCCACGCCTGCCGTGGGACCGGGGCGCGGGGACAGCGCACGCGGGCGCGGACGCCCGGCAGCGCCGCGGCCGGGACCGCGGCTGGCGGGCCCGTCCCGGCCGGGTGCGTCCGGGCACCCCCGTCCTCCTGCTGGACGACGTCCTCACGACGGGGGCCACCCTC
>NZ_JAUNHR010000148.1 GCF_030523875.1 Micrococcus sp.
CGCGCGCCGCGGCCGGTGCGGCGGCCGCTCCCTCGGCCGCGGTCCCCGCGTCGACGGCCGGCACCGGGTCCGCCGTGGCGCGGCCCGTCCGGTCCGGGCTGCGCGGCCGGATCTCCCGGGCGGGCACCGCGGTGCGGAGCCGCATCCGCCGCGCCTGAGCCGACGTGACGGACGGGGTCAGT
Organism: Micrococcus sp.; assembly: GCF_030523875.1. GTDB lineage: Bacteria > Actinomycetota > Actinomycetes > Actinomycetales > Micrococcaceae > Micrococcus. Next base: position 183 of record NZ_JAUNHR010000148.1, read on the forward strand.
CGCCGTCGTGGACGGCCAGGGTGGAGCCCCGGCGGTCCTTGGTGACGGCCAGGCGGGTGGGGATGTCGTTCCTCATGCGCTCCACGTGGCTGACCAGGCCGACGGTGCGGCCGCCGCTGCGCAGCGAGTCCACCACGCCCATGACCACGTCCAGGGTCTGCGAGTCCAGGGACCCGAAGCCCTCGTCCACGAAGAGGGTGTCCAGCTCGATGCCCCCGGACTCGGCCTGCACGGTGTCGGCGAGGCCGAGTGCGAGGGACAGCGAGGCCATGAAGGTCTCCCCGCCGGACAGGCTGCTGGGGTGCCGGACCTCGTCCACGTAGTGGTCCCGCACCACGAGCTCCAGGCCCTTGGTGCCGCGTCCGCCCACCTCGTCCGCGTACTCCAGGGAGTAGCGGTCGTCGGTCATCCGCAGCAGGCGCTCGGTGGCCGCGGCGGCGACCTCCTCGAGCCGGCCGGCCAGCACGTAGCTGGTCAAGGGCATCTTCAGGCGGTTCTCCCCCGCGCCCCGCACCAGGGCGAGCAGGCCGGCGACCCGCTCGTGCTCGGCGATCAGGTCCGCGGCCCGGTCGAGGACCTCCCTCAGGGCGGCGGACTGGCGGCGCACCGCCGCCACGAGGGCCGCACGGGACCCGACGGCGGCGCCGCGTTCGCGGGCGCGGGCCTCGGCGGCCTCGATCCGTCGCTCGGCCGCGGAGAGCCGCTCCTCGTCCGGGGCCGGGGTCCCCGCCTCGCGCAGGGCGCGCCCGTCCTGGACCAGCGCGGTCGCGGCGAGCGCGGCCAGGGCCGAGGCCTCGCGGCCGAAGGCCTGCACGGCCTCCTCCCGCGCGGCGACCTGCTCGGGCTCGAGCCGTGCGGCGCGGGCCGCGGCCACGTCCGGGAAGCCCTTCTCCGCGAGGGCGGCGTGCAGGGCCTCGTCGGCCTGGGCCGCCAGCGTCGTCGTGGAGGCGCAACGGGCGAGGGCCTCGTCGAGGGCCTCCAGGAGGGGACGGCCGGCGTCGACGGCGTCCCGGCGGGCCTCCAGGTCCTCGGCCCCTCCGGCGGCCGCGGCGACGGCCTCCTCGAGCTCGGCGATGCGCTCGGCGCGCTGGACGGACTGCTCCTCGAGCCGGCCGTCCTCCGTGGCGAGAGCGGCCAGCCGTGCGGCGGCGGCCTCCTGCCGCGTCTGGGCGGCGGTGAGCCGACGTCGCGTGGCGGCCAGGTCCCGCTTCGCCGCGGCCAGCTCCGCCGTCGCCGCCTCGGCAGTCCCGACGGCGGCGGCGGCCTGCTCCGGGTCCAGGCCGCCGGCGGCGGTCCGGGCCTCCTGCAGGCGGGACTGCGCCCCGCTCAGCTCGGCCGCGGCCGCGGCCGTGGCGGCGGCCGCCTTGTCCAGGGCCTTCTCCGCCCGCTGGACGGCGGCCGCGGTGACCTGCTCGTCCCCGTCCGCCGGTGCGGCCGGCCGCGGGTGCTCCACCGCGCCGCACACCGGGCACGGCTCGCCGTCCTCGAGCTGCGCGGCCAGCTCGGAGGCGGCCTGCTCGTAGCGAGCCCGGAGCAGGTCCAGCCGCTTCCGCGCTGCCCTCTCCTCGGCGGCCCCGGCCTTCCCGTGGGCCTGCTCCGCCGCCTCGACCTCGGCCGCCCGGGCGGCGGCCGTCTCGGCGGCCGTCAGCCGGCCCCGCGCGGCGGCCAGCTCGGCCTCGACGGACTCCTGGGCGCCGAGACGGGCCGCTCCGGCCTCGACCTCCTCACGCAGCGCCGCCACCTCCTCGGCGCGGGCGGCATGCTCCTCCTCGGCCGACCCGCGCTCGCCCACGATGGCCGCCCGGCGCTGCGCGGCGGCCTGCTGCTTCGCCTGCAACCCTGCGCTGCGGTCGCGGTCCCTCACGGCCGCGGCGATCGACTCCGCGGCCGAGGTCCCGGCCTGGAGCGCGGCGCGGACGGCCCGCTTCTCGTCGTCGTGCTCGGCGAGGGCGGCGGTGAGCCACCCGGCGGCCGTGGCGTCCGCCTCGGTCCGGTCCCGCGCCCCGCGCGCGTCCTCCTCGGCGGCCGCGGCGGCGGCGCGGGCCTGCTCGGCCCGTCCCGCCGCGGTCACCACGGCCTCGGCCCGCCGATGGCCCTCCACCGCGGCACGGTCCGCGGCGGCCGTCTCGGCCGCAGCCCGGTGGGCGCTCTCCCGCTGGACCCAGTCGGCGGCGGCCTGCAGCGCCTGTCCGGTGCGGCGCAGCTGCTCGAGCCCCGTGCGCGCCGCCGTCTCGGCGGCCTCGGCCTCGGTGAGCTGCCCCGTCGCGGCGGGGGGGGCGGCCGCGGCGCGCTCGACGCCGGGGGGCCGCACCGCCTCGTCCGCCACGGGGTTCGGGGCG
>NZ_JAUNHR010000043.1:0-5403 GCF_030523875.1 Micrococcus sp.
AGGCCGGCCGCGGCGGGGACGGCGACGCCCAGGGCCGCGTCCGCGGACTCGAGGCGCGCGCTCAGGCGGGCGACACCGTCGGGACCCGTCACCCTCGGTACCAGCGTGGTCTGCGTGGTCTCGGCGAGCACTGTGAGCACACCGAGCCCGGCCATCACGGCGGCCAGGTGGGCGAAGGTCAGCGCGTCCAAGGTCCAGGCGGCGACGAGCGTGCCCAGCAGCGCCCCCTTGGCCAGCCCGGCTCCCGCAAGCAGCCGCGGGCTGAGATGCCGGTCCACGAGGATGCCCAGCGGCACGCCCAGGAAGAGGAAGCCCAGGCCGGAGAGCGTCATGAGGACGCCCATCTCGGCGGCGCCCACGCCCAGGGCCAGGACGGCGATCACGTCCAGGGCGACGTCGGTGGCCGAGCGCCCGGCGGCGTCGAGGGCGTTGGCCGCCACGAGGCGGCGTGGGGAGCGGCGAGCGGGCCCGTCGTCGTGGGCGGCGGGCGGGGCCGCCGGATGGGACGATGGGGCCATGCGTGCAGTATGTCAGCGAGCCCGGTCCGCGTCCGTGAGCGTCGGGGGCGAGGTGGTCGGCGCCTTCGAGGGCGAGGGCCTCGTGGTCCTGCTCGGGGTGTCCGTGGACGACACCGAGGCCGAGGCGGTGCAGACGGCCCGCAAGGTCGCCGGCCTGCGGATGCTCGACGGGGAGCGCTCCGTGGCCGACGCCGACGCGCCCGTCCTGGCGATCAGCCAGTTCACGCTCTACGGGGACGTGCGCAAGGGGCGCCGGCCCTCCTGGACGCGCGCGGCGAAGGGCGAGGCCGCCGAGCCGCTCTACGAGCGGTTCATGGCGGAGCTCGAGGCCGCGGGCGTGCGCGTGGAGCGCGGCGTCTTCGGCGCGGAGATGGACGTGTCCCTGACCAACGCCGGGCCGTTCACGCTGCTCGTGGACACCGACGACCTGGCGGCCCCGCGCCGGGGCTGAGGGGCGGGACGGAGGTCAGCCGCGTCGGCGGCGCGCCCACACCGCGACCGCCACGACGCCGACGGCCAGCCCCACGCCCAACGCGAGGATCCAGCGGACCCACCAGGGCCAGTCCGTGGCGACGTCGATGAGCATCGACGTCATGAAGGTGGCCAGGAGCGTGGGCAGCAGGCGCACCGACGTCGGCGGGACCCCTTCGGACCCCGCCGACGCGCGGTGCTCGGGCCGGGCCGGCATCAGCGCAGCTGCGCCTCGTCCGCCGCGGTCCGCTCGTCGTTGGCCTTCGCCTGGGCCTCGGCGGTCTTCTCCCCCGCGCCCTTCGTGGGCTCGGGCTTGGCGTCCACGCCGGCCTCCTTGCGCTGCTGCGCGGTGATGGGGGCCGGGGCCGCGGTCAGCGGGTCGTAGCCGCCGCCGGTCTTCGGGAAGGCGATGACCTCGCGGATGGAGTCGGTGCCGGCCAGCAGGGCCACCACGCGGTCCCAGCCGAAGGCGATGCCGCCGTGCGGCGGGGCGCCGTACTTGAAGCCCTCGAGCAGGAAGCCGAACTTCTCCTGGGCGTCCTCCTCGGACAGGCCCATTACCTGGAAGACGCGCTTCTGCATCTCCTGCTGGTGGATGCGGATGGAGCCGCCGCCGATCTCGTTGCCGTTGCAGACGATGTCGTACGCGTAGGCCAGGGCCGAGCCCGGGTCGGTGTCGAACGTGTCCGCGAACTCCGGCTTGGGCGAGGTGAAGGCGTGGTGCACCGCCGTCCACGTGCCCGAGCCGACGGCGACGTCGCCCGAGGCCACCGCGTCCGCGGCCGGCTCGAACAGGGGCGCGTCCACGACCCACACGAACGCCCAGTCGGCGTCCTTCGCGGCGACGCCGTCCCCGGCGTCGGTGAACAGCTCGCAGCGGCGGCCGATCTCCACGCGGGCCGCGCCGAGCAGGGCGCGGGACTCCTTGGGCTTGCCGGCGGCGAAGAACACGCAGTCGCCCGGGTTCGCGCCCACGGCGGCGGCCAGGCCGGCCTTCTCCTCGTCGGTGATGTTCTTGGAGACGGGGCCGGTGAGGGAGCCGTCCTCCTGCACCAGCACGTAGGCCAGGCCCTTGGCGCCGCGCTGCTTGGCCCACTCCTGCCAGGCGTCCAGGGTGCGGCGCGGCTGGGAGGCGCCGCCCGGCATGACGACGGCGCCCACGTACTCGTTCTGGAACACGCGGAACGGGGTGTCCTTGAAGTACTCGGTGAGGTCGGTCAGCTCGAGGCCGAAGCGCAGGTCCGGCTTGTCCGAGCCGTACTTCTCCATGGCCTCGGCGTAGGTCATGCGGCGGATGGGGGTCTCGACCTCCACGCCGACCAGGCCCCAGAGGGCCTTGACGATCCGCTCGCCCAGGGCGATGACGTCGTCCTGCTCCACGAAGGAGGCCTCGATGTCCAGCTGGGTGAACTCCGGCTGGCGGTCCGCGCGGAAGTCCTCGTCCCGGTAGCAGCGGGCGATCTGGTAGTACCGCTCCAGCCCGCCCACCTGCAGCAGCTGCTTGAACAGCTGCGGGGACTGCGGCAGCGCGTACCAGGAGCCCGGCGCCAGGCGGGCCGGCACCAGGAAGTCGCGGGCGCCCTCGGGGGTGGAGCGGGTCAGGGTGGGGGTCTCCACCTCGACGAAGCCCTGCTCGTGGAGCAGCTCGCGCGCCACGCGGTTGGCCTCCGAGCGCAGGCGCATGATGCGCGCCGGCTGCGGGCGGCGCAGGTCCAGGTAGCGGTGGCGCAGGCGGGCCTCCTCGCCGACCTCCACGTGCTCGTCGATCTGGAACGGCAGGGCGGCGGCGGTGTTCAGGACGGTCACGTCCTCCGCGATGAGCTCGACCTCGCCCGTGGGCAGGTTCGGGTTCTCGTTGCCCTCGGGGCGGCGCTCGACCGTGCCGGTCACCTGCAGGACCCACTCGTTGCGCAGCGGGTCGAAGTCGGCCTCGTCGCGGACGACCACCTGGGCGCGGCCCGACGCGTCGCGCAGGTCCACGAAGGCGACGCCGCCGTGGTCGCGCCGCTTCGCCACCCAGCCGGTGACGGTGACGGTCTGGCCGATGAGCGAGGCGGTGAGCTCGCCGAGATGGTGGGTGCGCAGCACGAGGCTTCCTCTCCGTCCGGGTCACGGACGATGTGCGGGGTTCATGTCCTGGTCGATCCGCTGTGGTACCCGTGTGGGGGCCGCGGATCGCGTCGTCCCCAGTCTACGGGGACGTCGGATGCCGCCGCCGACCACCCCCGCCCCCGCCGCACCCCGTCGAGAGGCCCCCCCATGACCGCCGCCCTGCAGCGCCGCCTGAGACTGCCCGGAGCCCTCGCCGTCGGCGTGGGCTCGATGGTGGGCGCCGGCGTGTTCACCTCCCTCGGCCTGGCCGCCCTGCTGACGGACGGGCGCGTGGGCCCGCTCGTCGCCGCGCTGCTGCTGGCCGCCGCGGTGGCCGCGTGCAACGCGGTCTCCACCGCGCAGCTCGCGGCCGTCCACCCCACCTCGGGCGGCGCCTACGTCTACGGGCGGCGTCAGCTGGGGGCGCTCGCCGGCTTCACGGCCGGCTGGGGCTTCGTCACCGGCAAGACCGCCTCGGTGGCCGCCATGGCGACGACGGCGGGCCTGTACCTCCTCCCAGACTCCCCGCTCGGCGCGCGCCTGGCCGGCGTGGCCGCCGTCGTGGTGCTCACGGCCGTGTCCCTGCGCGGCATCACGCGCACCGCGCAGGCGACCGTGGCGATCCTGGCCCCCGTGCTCCTGATCCTGGCGCTGGCCGTCGTGTCCGGGCTGGCACTCGGGGACGCGGTCCGGGCCCCGGGCCTCGACCCGGCGGCCGTGGACCTCGCCGGGATCCTCGGTGCCGCGGGCGTGCTGTTCTTCGCGTTCGCCGGCTACGCCCGCGTGGCCACCATGGGCGAGGAGGTCGTGGACCCGGTCCGCACCATCCCGCGCGCGGTGCTCGGCGCCCTCGGGTTCACGGTGGTGCTGTACGCCCTGCTCGCGTGGGCGCTCGTGTCCGCCCTGGGTGGGCCGGGCCTGGCCGCCTCCGGTGCCCCCGTGCGCGCCGCCCTGGAGACGACGCTCGGACCCGGCTGGGGGTGGGCGGCGGCAGCCGGAGCCGTCCTGGCCTCGGCCGGCGCCATGCTCAACCTGTTGGCCGGCGTGTCCCGGACCGGTCTGGCCATGGCGCGCGAGGGTGACCTCCCCCGTGCGCTGGCCACGGTGGGCGAGCGGACGGGGACGCCGTGGGTCGGGCAGGTGGCGGTGGCCGCCGTGGTGATCCTGCTGGTGCTGGCCACGGACGTGGTGACGATCGTCGGCTTCAGCTCGTTCGGCGTGCTCGTGTACTACGGCGTGGCGAACCTCTCGGCGCTGACGCTGCGGCCGGAGCAGCGCGTGGTGCGGGCCCCGCGAGCGGTCAACGTCCTCGGGCTGGTGCTGTGCACGCTGGTGGCCTTCACGGTGCCGCCGCTGTCCGTGGCCGCGATGGTAGGCGTGTTCCTGGTGGGCCTGGGCGGGCGCTGGTTCGTGCGCTCCGGACGCCGTAGCCACATGCGCGGCGGCAGCGACCGGTGAGCCGGGGGCACCGGACGAGCGGGGTGCCGACGGCGAGGCAGATCACCCGTCACCGAATCGTCGCGACTGTTCCCCGATGATGTGCAGGACGCAGTCCTCCATCACCGCCGAGACACCCATGAATTCCAGGAGATCGATGGGGGACGAACACGGCACTCCGCCTGAGGAAAGGTCGATCCATGCCGATTCACCACCCCGCCTGACGCACTCCAGGAGCACCTTCGGCCCGAAATCCTCCAGGGGATACAGATAACGCAGGTCGTAGAGGAGCTCCACCCATCCCACATGGGGATCCCCTGGTGCCGGAATCGGCGGTTCCCCGCCCCGAGGAGGCCTCCTTGTCCATGCGGGGGCACAGGCATCCACGTCCGACCAGATGCTCAGCCTGGAGGTGGGCAGGCAGATCCGCACATGTCCCTTGCGCGTGCCCAGCAGGACATGGTCGTACCCCTGGACGGACACGGTATCGACGACAGGGGCGTCCTGGGCCCTCTCGAACGCCGACAGTTCGGCGAAGAAGACTTCCAGATCTCCGCGCGTCACACCATCCCCCTGACATCATCCAGGTCCCCGGGTCGGCGACCAGAGGCGGACTCATTCTCGCATTCGGGGACCGCCCCCTTTCGAGCGCGTCTTTGCTCCCCCGCGCAGGCCCCGGCGCGGGTCACCTGCGGCAGCAGGTCCTCGGCGGCCGGCGTCCAGGTTTGACTATTAAAACCGCCAGTTCTCGTCAGACACCTCGTGAGACGGATAGGGTGGCGCGAACGTCTGTGGCCATCCCGGTGCGCCCCGGCCCACAAAAGGGCCCGGCGCCCCCCCAACCAAAACCACCCCCGCCGCCGCAACGGTTTTGTGGTGCTCCTCC
>NZ_JAUNHR010000043.1:5413-18819 GCF_030523875.1 Micrococcus sp.
GGGGGGGGGCGGGGGCGCCCCGCGGCGGCGCGCGGGGCCCCCCGGGGGCCCCGGGCCCAACACCGGGCCGGGCCGCACTCCCATCCATCACGACGCGAGCGGCCTCAAGTGTGTAGTGGTCCTCGTCCACCTGCATGTGTGTCACCACCGCATTGGCCACATCAATCTCAACGAAGCCGGTCGGGGCCGAGCCGGCTGGCTCGTCTCGGCGCACCAATTCCAGGCGTACAGCGCGCTGATCCAGCCAGGAGGCACCGCACAGTCGGTGCTCATCATGATGGCCGCCCCAGATACCCAGCTCGGCGGGCGCGAACATGGCTAAGACCCGATGTGCCGGTGAGAACCACGGCCACTCGCGGTCCCGCACGAATCCCTCTTCCCCATCCGAGGGACGGACCACGAGACTCTCGCGTCCCGTACGAGGGTTATAGGAGATAAGACGCCTTGCCGACCTCGCCTTAAAGCCACCGTCGGAATCACGCGCCCTCACCTGGTATACCTCGGGCGAACGCAGATGCGGACTGGTTAGGCGCACTCGCGCCTCAATGGGGAACGTCATGCGATGGTCTCGGGTCGACGAAATCACAGTAGCGAGCGCCTGGAATGCGTCCATTATTGGAGTCTGGAGCGCACTATGGGGCCTCATGCTTCTCGCCCATAGGGGAACTTGCAAACTACCGTTTTGTAGCACTGAAATCGAGGGCCGTCAAAGGTTCCATTAACGTGAAACCACCTGCCAAAACTTGAATCATAGATAGAGATATTCATCATACGATGATAGTACTTACCCTCTCGCTTAGTTCCTCCATTATAGAGGGTTCCGGAGTCGGACACTGATACGGATGACCTCCCAGTATCCAGGGGGGCATTGTCAATCCACCGATCTGCGGCAATGGGGAAGTATTCTTTAAGTTCCATTGTCGCAAGTACTTCGATGGAGTAAGACCCACGGGGAGAAATACTCGCTGACCAGGAAGAGCGCCGAGCTTCCCCAACGACTGTTTTCAGGCTCACACCAGCGGCATGGGAAACTGTGGAGCCGCCCATTGTTGTGCCCCATATGAAAGATGTCCCACGGCGAGCAATGTACTCACTCTGAAAGCAGGTGGAGGATGAGCAAGAGGAAGTCGCGACGCTCTCCGAATTTTCAGGCATGGAGGACAGCTCCTCTGTAGAATTTTCCATCGCTAGAAAATCATCGATGGCACCTGAGTGAACTTCAACAGCGTCACCACCCACGGTAAGCGGTGTAATGGTAGGGGGGATTGAAACAGTTACAGTCCCATCAAAGCAGATAAAATCCCATTTATCCAGAGGAGTCAACTGCTTGTCCGAAGCGGAGTGGGCCAACGAGTCGGCGGCCATTTCACACGCCGCGCGTTCTATGGAAAAACCTTCATCATTCACGGGCGTTGCCGCCGATGGCGGGGCAGTAGCCATTGAGAGCAGAGACGCCATCATTATAGCGGTGAGACGTCGCCTGCTGGCTGTCATTTCAATCCCACTTCCTAGTTGCTCACGAAACAATCATTGATTTCGTGATTCACATCGTCCTGCCAGGGAGATCGGCTGTCAAGGGGCTTTTCGGTGTATCTTCAGAAGAAGGGGCTGATGGTGACCGGACGGGCCCTTGATGAGGGCAGGAGACGCCTCCACCTTGGCCGGGATCGTTGCACCGACAGGTGACGGAGAAGGTCTCAGGTCGCGAGACTTCCGGGGAGCTGAGCACGAAGATCCTTCAGCTCATCGGCGGTGCAGGGTTGCCGCTGGGCGGCCTGATCACCGGCGGCCAAGCAGGGGCTGCCCGATGCTGCTTCCTCTGCTGGAACAGCGGCGTGAGACCCAGCCGGTAGGGTAGCCCCGGACTCCCCCGGGCATGGTACTGGGTGACCAGGCGTACTGATCGCGGGCCGTCCGCACCCATCTGCGCGCCCGTGGCATCAAGACCGTCATCCCTGGGTCGGCGGACCAGCAGGGCCACCGCACACGCCGTGGCTCGGCGTCTGCGGACAGCCCGTTCGCCTCGACGCTGGGCGCCCGCGGGCCTGCACGGAGTACTGCCGGTGGAGCTGCTCCTCCCCGTGGGCGGTTCCCCACCGATGAAATCATACAGCGCAGGGTCGCCGAGCACCCGGGTCATCTCCCGTGCGTCGTCGGGGGTGATCGGGCGCAGCCGCACGGGGATGGTCTGGCCGGCCGCCCCGCTCACCCCTCGGCGCGCGTGACCTGCGGGACGAGGTCCTCGGCCGGCGGCGCCCACGTGGCGGCGTCGGCGGGCCCCTGCTCGCCCGAGCGGATGTCCTTGACCTCGTCCGCGGCGCCGTCCGCGCCCAGGAACCAGACGAACGGGATGCCGCGGCGGTCGGCGTACTTGATCTGCTTGCCGAACTTCTCCGCCGTCACGGCCACCTCCGCGGCGATGCCCCGGCCGCGGAGGGCGGCGGCGACGTCCTGGCCGCGGGACCAGTCGTCGTCGTGGGTGAGCGCGACGTACACCGCCGTGGGGACGCCGCGCGAGGCCACGGCCATCTCCTGGGACAGCATGCGCATCACCAGACGGGTCACGCCGATGGACAGGCCCACGCCCGGGAAGGTCCGGTTCCCCTTCGTCGCCAGGGCGTCGTAGCGCCCGCCCGAGCAGATCGAGCCGAGCTGCTCGTGGCCCACCAGGACGGTCTCGTAGACGGTGCCGGTGTAGTAGTCCAGGCCGCGCGCGATGGACAGGTCGGCCACCGCCCGGCCGGGGGCGCGCCGGTGCAGGGTGGCGACGACGTCGGCCAGCTCGGTCAGGCCCTCCTCCAGGAGCTCGTGCTCCACGCCGAGGGCGCGCACCTGCTCCACGAACACGGTGTCCGGGGTGCGGATCTCCGCGAGCGCGAGCGCCCGGCGGGCCTGCTCGGCGGTGGCGCCGACCTCCTCCTGCAGCAGGCGGGCCACCTCGTCGGCGCCGACCTTCTCGAGCTTGTCGATGCTGCGCAGTACCCCGGCCGTGTCCTCCAGGCCGATGCCGCGGTAGAAGCCCTCGGCGAGCTTGCGGTTGTTGACGCGGATGAGGAAGTCGCCGATCGGCAGGGCGCCGAGGGCCTCGGCCATCACGAGGGCGACGTCGGCGTCGTAGCGCGGGGAAAGGGCGCCGTCGCCGACGACGTCGATGTCCGCCTGCGTGAACTCGCGGGCGCGGCCCTCCTGGGGGCGCTCGCCGCGCCACACCTTCTGGATCTGGTGGCGTCGGAACGGGAAGGCCAGGTGGCCGGCGTTCTCCACCACGTACCGGGCGAAGGGCACGGTGAGGTCGAAGTGCAGGGCCAGGCGCTTGGGGTCGGAGGGGTCCTTGGCCCCGCGCACGCCGTCGGCGACCTCCTGGTCCTCGGCCAGGCGGGAGACGGCGTACACCTCCTTGTCCACCTCGCCCTTGCGCAGCAGCTGGCCCAGGGTCTCGACGGCGCGGGTCTCGATGCCCGCGAAGCCGTGGAGCTCGAAGGTCCGGCGCAGGGTGTCCAGCACGTGCTGCTCCACGATGCGCTCGGCGGGGAGCCACTCGTGGAAGCCGGACAGCGACTGCTTGCGGGACATGGGGCTCCTTCGTCGTCGGTGCGGGGGCACGGCGGGGCGGCGCGGATGTGGGGGCCCGCCGGCACCCGGGCCGTGGTCCGCACAGTCTAGGGGCGGGAGCCGGGTCTGGCCGGTACGCTGAGCCTGTTCGTGTCCATCCCCACCGCCGCGCATCCCGGCGCGGCGCACAGTCAGGGAGAGTTCCAGCGGTGACCCACCAGCATCAGTCCGACGACCAGCAGACCCCCGCCGCCGAGCAGGCGACGCCGGCTGCCGCCCCCGCCGAGCAGTCCGCGCCCGCAGCCGACCTCGCCGACGCCCTCGGCTCGATCGAGTCCGTCGAGGCCCCGGCCCCCGCCCAGGAGGACGCCGACGCGTCCGCCGAGGAGCAGGGCGTCGACGAGGGCTCGGTCCTCGAGGCCCCCGCCGAGGAGGCGTCCCAGGACGCCCCCGCGGCCCCGGCCGCGCCCTCCCCCGCCGCGCTGAGGCCCTCCCCGGCCGCGGCCCGGCCGGCGAAGGCCGCCGCGCCCGTCGCCCCGGCCCCGTCCGTGCCGCCGACCCCGCTGGAGGAGGCGGCCGCGTTCGCCCGCGTGTCCGAGGACGGGCACGTCACCCTGCTGGACGGCGAGGAGGAGGTGGCCGTCGGTCAGGTCCCGGACGCCGCCGAGCAGGACGCGCTGGCGTACTTCGTGCGCAAGTACGACGACGTCCGCGCCCAGATGGCCCTGTTCGAGCAGCGGATCGCCGCCGGCGCCCCGTCCTCCGAGCTGGGCAAGGCCCTCGGCCAGATGACCGCCGCCGTGACCGAGCGCCACATGGTGGGCGACATGACCGCGTTGCGCGCCCGCCTGGCCGCCCTCGAGACGCTGCTGGGCGACTACCGCACGGCCGAGCAGGAGCGCCGCCAGGCCGCGCAGGCCGAGCAGCTGGCCGCCCGCGAGGCGATCGTGGCCGAGGCGGAGGGCTACGCCGGGACCCCCGCCGAGCGCATGCCCTGGAAGCAGGCCTCCCAGCGCATGGCCGAGCTGTTCGACGAGTGGAAGGCCGCCCAGAAGGCCGGCCCGCGCCTGTCCAAGTCGGTCGAGGACGGCCTGTGGAAGCGCTTCCGCGGTGCCCGCACCGCGTTCGACAAGACCCGCCGCGCCCACTTCTCCCAACTGGACGCCAAGTCCGCCGAGGCCAAGCAGGTCAAGGAGCGGCTGATCGCCCGCGCCGAGGAGCTCTCCTCCTCCACCGACTGGGGCGTGACCGCCGGCAAGTACCGCGACCTGATGGACGAGTGGAAGCGCGCCCCGCGGGCCTCCCGCAAGGAGGACGACGCCCTGTGGGCCCGGTTCCGCGCCGCCCAGGACGTCTTCTTCGCCGCCCGCAAGGCGGAGAACGCGCAGATCGACCGCGAGTTCGGCGAGAACCTCAAGGTCAAGGAGCAGATCCTGGCGGACGGGCAGAAGCTGCTGCCGTTCACGGACGTCAAGGCCGGCCGCCGCGCGCTCAACGAGCTGCGCGGCCGCTGGGAGGAGGCCGGCAAGGTCCCGCGCGGGGACATCCGCCGCATGGAGGACGGCTTCCGCAAGCTCGAGGACGCCCTCAAGCAGGCCGAGAACGACCACTGGCGCCGCACCGACCCTGAGACGAAGGCCCGCACGAACTCGGCCCTCACCCAGCTCGAGGAGACCATCGCCGGGCTCGAGGCCGACCTGGAGAAGGCCCAGGCCAAGGGGGACCAGAAGGCGATCGCCAAGGCCCAGGACGCCCTGGACGCCCGTCTGCAGTGGAAGTCCGCCCTGGAGGCCTCCGCCTCCGAGCTGCGCTGACGCCTGTCCACAGGCGCCCGGCGGGGGCCGCCGGCGTCCTGGCAGGATGCCCGCATGGACGGCACCCACGCGCAGCGGATCGACGGGGACGGCGCGCCGCCCGCCTGGTCTTTCGCCGAGGGCCTGCTGCTGGCCGGGGAGTGCTTCACCGCCGCGGAGCTGCGGGTGCTGGCGGCCCGCGGGGCGGTCGAGGAGGTGCTGCCGGGCGTCTTCCGTCCCGCGGACGGGCCGTCGGGACCAGCCGAGCGGGCGCGGGCGCTGGCGCTGCTGTGCGCGCCGGTGCTGGCGGCGGGGTGGACGGCCATCGGACCGTCGGCGGCCTGGGTGCACACCGGGGGCGCGCCCCCGGCCCGGGTGCACGCGGCCGTGTCCCACTTCCACCGCCGACCCGCGGGCGGTCCGGGCGTGCCGTTCACGCTCGTGCAGTCGGACGTCGCGGCGGGGCCGGAGGGCGAGGCCCCGGCCGAGGCGGACGTGCGGCGGGTGGGCGGCGTGCGGGTCACCACGCCCGCGCGGACCGTGGAGGACCTGCTGCTCACCGGGGACCCGGACCACACGCGGCGGGCGGCCCGCCTGATCGCCCGGCACGGGGCGGCCGGGCTGCGCGAGCGCCTCGCCCGGCCCACCCGGCGGCCCGGGGCGGTCGGCGCGCGCCGTCGTCTGGCGCTGCTGCTGGCCGCTCTCGAGGAGCCTGCCTGAGCGGGCGGGGTCAGGTGCGGCGGCCCTCGAACACGCCGTCGATCCGGCGCACGGCGTTGACCACGTGCTCGAGGAACAGCGGGTCCCCCATCTCGAACACGAACCGGCTCATGGCCACCCGGTCCCGCGTGGTGTTCACCGACGCGGACAGGATGTTCACGTGGTTCTCGGCCAGGATCCGGGTGACGTCCGAGAGCAGCGAGGTGCGGTCGAGGGCCTGCACCTCGATCTCCACCGTGTACACCGCGTCCCGCGACGGCGCCCACGTCACCGCCACGCGCCGCTCGGGCTCGTTCTCCAGGATCGTGGCCAGGTTCCGGCAGTCGTGCCGGTGCACGGACACGCCCGAGCCGCGCGTGACGAACCCGACCACCTCGTCCGGCGGCAGGGGGTTGCAGCAGCGGGCGAGCTTGGCGAGCACGCCGCCGTCGCCGTCCACCAGGACCCCGGCCTCGTTGGTGGCGCGCGCCGGCGCCCGCCGGGCCTGCGCGGGGACGAGCCCCTCGAGGTCCACCTCGCCCACCGCGAGCTCGCCGTGCGGCTCGGCGACGGCGGCCGGCGGCGCCTGCAAGGCGGCCAAGCGCTCCACGGCGGCCTGGGGGGAGACGTGCCCGTCCGCGAGCGCGGCGAACAGCCCGTCCGGGTCGTGGTAGCCCAGGTCCCCGGCGAGCACGTCGAGGTCCTCGCCGCCCAGGGTCCGCTGCACCGACATCCCGGAGCGGCGCAGCTGCCGGGTGAAGGCCTCGCGGCCGCGCTCGACCTGCTCGTCCCGACGGCGGGTGGCGAAGTGGTGGCGGATCTTGGACTTGGCCCGGGGGGACACCACGAAGTTCAGCCAGTCGCGGCTGGGTCCGGCGTCCTCGGCCTTGGAGGTGAACACCTCGACCGTCTCGCCCTGGTTGAGGGGGGTGGACAGCGGCACGAGACGGCCGTCCACGCGGGCGCCCACGGTGCGGTGGCCGACGTCGGTGTGGATGGCGTAGGCGAAGTCCACGGGCGTGGACCCGGCCGGCAGGGAGCGGATCTCCCCCTTGGGGGTGAAGACGTAGACCTCGTCGGCGCCGATCTGGGTGCGCAGCGAGGAGAGGAACTCGTCCGGGTCGCTGGTCTCGTGCTGCCAGTCCATGACCGAGCGCAGCCAGCCGGGCGTGCCGTGGGCCGGGGCATCGGTGCCCTCGCCGCGGGCGCCGGCCTTGTAGCGCCAGTGCGCGGCCACGCCGTACTCGGCCTGGCGGTGCATGTCCCACGTGCGGATCTGGATCTCCACGGGCTTGCCGTCCGGGCCCATGACCGTGGTGTGCAGCGAGCGGTACATGTTCAGCTTGGGCACCGCGATGTAGTCCTTGAACCGCCCGGGCAGGGGGTGCCAGCGGGCGTGCACCACCCCGAGCACGCCGTAGCAGTCCCGCACCGAGTCCACGAGCACGCGGATGCCGGTGAGGTCGTGGATGTCGTCGAAGTCCTTCCCGCGCGTGACCATCTTCTGGTAGATCGAGTAGTAGTGCTTGGGTCGGCCCGTGACGGTGGCCCGCACGCGGTGCTCCCGCAGCTCCTCCTCGATCGCCCCGCGCAGGGCCGCGATGTGCTTCTCGCGTTCCGGGTTGCGCTCCCCCACCAGGCGCACGATCTCCGCGTACACCTTGGGCTTGAGCGCGGCGAAGGAGAGGTCCTCGAGCTCCCACTTGACGGTGTTCATGCCGAGCCGGTGGGCCAGGGGCGCGTAGATGTCGAGCGTCTCCCGGGCCTTCTTCGCGCTGGACTCGGGCGAGACGTAGCGCCATGTGCGCGCGTTGTGCAGCCGGTCGGCGAGCTTGATCAGCAGCACGTTGACGTCCTGGGCCATCGCGATGACCATCTTGCGGACCGTCTCGGCCTGCGCGGCGGCGCCGTAGGTGACCTTGTCCAGCTTGGTGACGCCGTCCACGAGCAGCGCGACCTCGGAGCCGAAGTCCGCCGTGAGCTGCGCGAGGGAGTAGTCGGTGTCCTCCACCGTGTCGTGCAGCAGCGCCGCCAGCAGGGTGGGGCCCGTGACGCCGAGCTCGGCCAGGATCGTGGCCACCGCCACGGGGTGCGTGATGTAGGGGTCGCCCGAGCGGCGCATCTGCCCCTCGTGGGCGCGCTCGGCCACCTCGAACGCCCGCACGATCCGCTCCTGCTCGGCGTGCGAGGTGCGCTGGCGCACCGTCCGCATCAGGGGCTCCAGCAGCGGCGAGTACTCCGTGGCGCGACGGCCCGTGAGCCGCGCGATCCGGCCCCGGCGGGCGGGGGCGGCGGCGCGGCGGTCCTGCTCGGTCACGGTGCCTCCTTCTGGGCCGTCCCGGCCCGGGGTGATGCGGCAGTCTACTCCGCGCTCGGATCAGCCGGTCAGAGCACCGCGCCGTGCGCGTCCTCGAGGTCGGCCTCCTGGCCCAGCCCGTCCCGGTCCCGGCCCACGCGCGCGTCCTGCGCGCGCACGTCCGCATCCCCGCGGCGCAGCAGCGCGTAGAGCGGGGCCTGGAGGAACAGGGTGGACAGGGTGCCCACGATGATGCCGATGAAGATGGCCAGGGAGATGTCCCGCAGCGTGCCCGCGCCGAGCAGTCCGGCGCCGATGAACAGGATCGAGCCCACCGGCAGCAGGCCCACGATCGAGGTGGTGATCGAGCGCACCAGGGTCTGGTTCACGGCCAGCTCCACGTTCTGCTCGAACGTACGGTCCGGGTCCTCCTCCTGGCCCAGGGTGTTCTCCCGGACCTTGTCGAACACCACGACGGTGTCGTAGAGGGCGTAGGAGAGGATCGTCAGGAAGCCGATGATCGCCGAGGGGGTCACCTCGAAGCCGGTGGCCCCGTAGATCCCCGCGGTCAGCGCCACCACGTAGAGCATGCCGACGACGGCGGCCAGGGACATCTTCCACGTGCGGAAGTACAGGGCCATGAACAGCGTCACGAGCACCACGAAGATCACCAGGCCCAGCAGCGCCTGCTGGGACACGGCCGCACCCCAGGTGGGACCCACGAAGGTGGAGGTCACCTGGTCCTGCGTGACGCCGTAGGCCTCCTGCAGGTTCTGTGCGACCTGGCGGGTCTGCGCGTCGTCGAGCTGCTCGGTCTGCACCCGCATGGTGCCGGGGGCGATCGCGGTGACGGTCGGCTCCACGCCGGGCACGACGTCGGCCACGGCCTCCCGGCCCGGGTCCAGATCGCCCGTGGCGGCGTCCGAGACGGTGAACTCCGAGCCGCCGCGGAACTCGATGCCCAGGTTGAACCCGCCGCGCAGGGCCGTGAGGCCCCCAGCGAGGACCAGCAGGGCCGCGGCGATCGCGAACCAGAGCCGCCAGCGGCGGACGAACGGGTAGGCGCGGCGGCCGGTGTAGAGGGCGTTGCCCCAGTCGGCGAAGCGGTTCACGAGGCGTCCTCCTGGGTGTCGGCCGGGCGGCCGTCGGCGGGGTCGGCCGCCCGCGCGCGCTCGGCGCGGCGGCGTTCGGCGATGGTGAGGGCGGGCTCGCCCCGGCCGCGGCGGCGGCCCGGGCGGGCCTCGAAGGCGGGGGCGGCGGCGGCGGTCGCGGCGCGCGGCTCGCGGACCCGGCCGGCGCCGCGGTAGAGCGCGGAGTCCACGCCGAGCTGGCGGGGATCCAGCCCGGACATGCGATGGCCGCGGCCCACGAAGTCGGACTGGGCCAGCAGGACCATGAGCGGGTGGGTGAAGAGGAACACCACGATCAGGTCGGCGATCGCGGTCAGGCCCAGCGTGAACGCGAAGCCGCGCACGTTGCCCACGGCCACAAAGTAGAGCACCACGGAGGCCAGCAGGTTCACGGCCTTGGAGGCGGTGATGGTGCGCTTGGCCCGCTTCCAGCCCTCGTGCACCGCGGACTCGACCGGGCGGCCGGCGCGGAGCTCGTCCTTGATGCGCTCGAAGTAGACGATGAACGAGTCGGCGGTGAGGCCGATGGCCACGATCAGGCCCGCGATGCCCGCCAGGGACAGGCGGTAGTTGTCCGTCCAGCCGAGGATCGCGATGGCCAGATAGGTCAGCAGGCCCGCCACGACGATCGAGGCGAAGGTCAGCAGGCCCAGGGCCCGGTACTGGAAGAACTGGTATAGGGCCACGAGGGCGAGGCCGATCAGTCCGGCGACCAGGCCCCAGCGCAGCTGGTCCTCGCCGAGGGTGGCGGAGATCTGCTGCTCGGACTCGATCGTGAAGGAGATGGGCAGCGAGCCGTAGTTGAGCTGCTCGGCGAGCTGTCCGGCGGACTGCTCGGTGAAGACTCCGCCGTCGATCCGGGCGCTGCCGCCGGTGATCACGGCGTTCGAGTTCGGCGCGGAGATGACGCGGCCGTCCAGGACCATGGCGAACTGCTTGCGGGGGTCGCCCTCCGGCATCGGGGTCAGCCGCTGGGTGACCTCCTGGAACGCGCGGGCGCCCTCCTCGGTGAAGTCCACGTTGACGCCCCACTGGTTCGTGGACACGCCGCCCGTGGACTGGGAGAGCCCCGGCTGCGCTCCGTCGACCTCGGTGCCGGAGACGACCACGGGGCCCAGGACGTACTTGACGGCCGGCGAGACGCCGGCCGGGGTCTCCTCCGCGGGCTGGCAGGCGACCACGGCGCGGTCGGCGGGCATGGGCGGGGCGTTGGGGTCGCGCGGGACGGTGCAGTCCGCGCGCTGGAACTCGTCCGCCAGGTCCGGGGTCAGCCAGTTCGGGTCGTAGGCGTCGGCCGGCGCGGCCGAGGGCGCCGGGAACTGCTCCTTCGGGAGGAGCTGCTCCTCGGGGGTGGGCTCGCCGGGGGCGGCCTGGAGCACGGGGCGGAACTGCAGGTCCGCGGAGGCCTGGATCAGGCGGCGGGTGTCCTCGTCCGGGACGCCCGGCAGGGAGACGACGACGTTCTGGTCGCCCTGCGTGGCGACCTCCGCCTCCGCCACACCGGAGCCGTCCACGCGCTGGCGGATGATCTCGACGGCCTGGGCGAGCTGCTCCGGGGTGGCCTGCTCACCCGAGGCCGTCTGCGGGGCCAGCACCATCTGGGTGCCGCCCTCGAGGTCGAGGGCGAGCTTGGGGGCCCAGCCGGCCTGGCCGGTCGCCACGCCGATGCCAAGGATCGCGGTCAGGGCCACGAGGAGCGCGGCCAGCCAGGCCAGGGCGCGGCCGGCGGCGCGGGAGGGGGAGGTCTTCGCCATGCGTCACGTGCTCTCTGTGCGCGGCACGGGCCCGGCGGTGCGCGCCGGGCCCGGCCGAGGTGGTCTCAGGCGCGGTCGGTGCGCGGGTCGACGCCGTCCGCGGGGGCGGCCGCGGCGGCCTCGGCTGGCTCGACGATGTTCGCCACGCCCTGCAGGTGCACGTCCAGGCGGGTGCCGGGGGCGGTCTCCAGGGTGACGCGCTGGTTCGGCTCGTCCACGGCCACCACGGTGCCGAAGATGCCGGCGGCCGTCATGACCTCCATGCCCGGGGCCAGGCGGCTGCGCATCTCGACGGCCTGCTGCTGGGCCTTCTTGGCGCGGCGGAAGGACAGGAACAACATCAGGGCCAGGGCGGCGAACATGACGAGCATGAACACGTTGCCACCCCCGGCCGCCTGCTGGGCGATGACGGGGGCGAAGGTCTCGGACAGCGGCACGGGGCGCACTCCTCGGGTCTGGTCGGGATCGGGATCCGGGCCAGTCTAGGGGGATCAGCCGGGCGCGCCCTCCGGGGACGTCATGCCCAGGTGCTCCCAGGCCGACGCGAGGGCGACCCGGCCGCGCGGCGTGCGGGCCACCATGCCCTCGCGGATGAGGAACGGCTCCGCCACGGTCTCCACCGTCTCGGCCTCCTCCCCCACGGCGGTGGCGAGCGTGGTCAGGCCCACCGGCCCGCCGCCGAACGTGGTGCACAGCGCGGTCAGCACGGCGCGGTCCAGGCGGTCCAGGCCGCGGGCGTCCACCTCGTACATGGTCAGTGCGGCGGAGGCGGCCTCGGCGTCCACCGTGTCGAGGCCCTTCACGAGGGCCCAGTCACGCACGCGCCGCAGCAGGCGGTTGGCGATCCGGGGAGTGCCCCGCGAACGGGACGCGATCTGGCGGTAGCCGTCCGTGTCCACGCGCATGTCCAGCAGCGCGGAGGAGCGGCGCAGCACCCGCTCGAGCTCCTCCTCGGCGTAGAACTCGAGGTGCCCGGTGAACCCGAAGCGGTCCCGCAGGGGCCCGGGCAGCAGGCCGGCGCGCGTGGTGGCGCCCACCAGGGTGAACGGCGGCAGCTCGAGCGGGATGGACGTGGCGCCGGCGCCCTTGCCCACCACGATGTCCACCCGGAAGTCCTCCATGGCCATGTAGAGCATCTCCTCCGCCGGCCGGGACATGCGGTGGATCTCGTCGAGGAACAGCACCTCCCCCTCGGTGAGCGAGGACAGGATCGCGGCGAGGTCCCCGGCGTTCTGGATGGCGGGCCCGGAGGACAGCCGCAGGGGCGCGTTCATCTCCGCGGCCACGATCATGGCCAGCGTGGTCTTGCCGAGCCCCGGAGGGCCGGAGAGCAGGACGTGGTCCGCCGTGCGCCCGCGCAGCCGGGCCGCGGCGAGCATGAGGTCCAGCTGCTCGCGCACCCGGTGCTGGCCCACGAACTCCTCGAGGTGCCTCGGCCGCAGCGCCGCCTCGAGACGGCGCTCCTCGGCGTCGGCCTCGAGGGCGGAGACGGGGTGCTCGGTCATCGGCTCCGGCCCCCCCGCACGGCGGCGGCGGTGCCGACGTCGCGCAGCGTGGCGCGCAGCAGGGCGGCGACGTCGCCGGAGCTGGCCACGTCCGGATGGGCGGCCACGGTGGCGGCGACGGCCTTGGCCGCCTCCTTCTCGGACCAGCCCAGGCCGACCATGGCCTGCACGACGTCGGCGTGCCACGCGTCCTCGGGGGCGTCCGGCTCCGGGGCCGCCGCGGCGTCGGGCTCCTCCCCCGTGGGGGGCAGGCGTCCGGCGAGGTCCACGATGATCTTGCGGGCCATCTTCGGTCCGATGCCGGGCACGAGGGTGAGGGCCTTCTCGTCCTCCTCCGTCACGGCGCGGCGCACGTGCTCGGGGTGGTGGACGGCCAGGATCGCCAGGGCCAGGCGCGGGCCGACGCCGTTGGCGCCCAGCAGGACCTCGAACACCTCGCGCTCGGCGCGGTCGGCGAAGCCGTAGAGGGTGAGGGCGTCCTCCTTGACCACCAGGTGGGTCTGGACGGTGGCCGTCCGCCCCTCGTGCAGGGTGGCCAGGGTCTGCGGGGTGGCCGCGAACGCCAGGCCCACTCCCCCGGCGGTGATGACGGCGTGGTCGAGGCCGACGTGCTCGACGGCCCCGCTCAGGGATGCGATCAACTCGGTCCGCCTTCCGGGCTCGAGGGGGGTGGGAGG
>NZ_JAUNHR010000149.1 GCF_030523875.1 Micrococcus sp.
CCAGTAGGTGAGCACGGTGTCGGCGCCGGCGCGCCGGATGGAGAGCACGGACTCGGCGATCGCGGCACGGCGGTCGATCCAGCCGTTGGCCGCGGCGGCCTCGATCATCGCGTACTCCCCCGAGATCTGGTACGCGGAGACGGGCACGTCGGCCATGTCCGCGACCTCCCGCAGGATGTCGAGGTAGCTCATGGCCGGCTTGACCATGACCATGTCCGCGCCCTCCTCAAGGTCCAGGGCCACCTCGTGCAGCGCCTCGGTCCGGTTGGCCGGGTCCATCTGGTAGGTCTTGCGGTCGCCGGTCAGGGCGGAGTCCACGGCCTCGCGGAAGGGCCCGTAGAACGCGGAGGAGTACTTGGCGGCGTAGGCGAGGATCGCGGTGTCCTGGTGACCGGCGTCGTCGAGGGCCTCGCGGATCACGCGGACCTGGCCGTCCATCATCCCGGAGGGGCCGAGCACGTCCGCGCCGGCCTCGGCCTGGGCCACGCCCATCTGCGCGTAGACCTCCAGGGTGGCGTCGTTGTCCACGGCGCCGTCCGCGCGGAGCACGCCGCAGTGGCCGTGGTCGGTGAACTCGTCCAGACAGAGGTCGGACATCACGACGAGCGCGTCCCCCACCTCAGCCTTGACGTCCCGGACGGCCCTGTTCAGCACGCCCTCGGGGTCGAGGGAGGCGGAGCCCGTGGCGTCGCGCTCGGCGGGGACGCCGAACAGCATGATGCCGCCGAGGCCCAGCTCGGCCGCCTCGGCGGCGGCGGCCTTCAAGGTGTCCGTGGTGTGCTGCACCACGCCGGGCATGGACTCGATGGCCGCCGGCTCGCGCACGCCCTCCTTGATGAAGGCGGGCAGGATGAGCTCGTTCTGGTGGAGGCGGGTCTCGGCCACCAGCCGGCGCATCGCGGCGGACTGGCGCAGGCGGCGGGGACGGTTCAGGGGGAAGGGCATGCCCTCGAGTCTAGGCGGCACGGCCGTGCGGGAGGCCGGGTGGAGGCCCCGTCCACGGGTCCGATGGTGTGCATGGGGACCACCGGCCTCAGCGGTCTGCCCGCCCCAGCCCTGGAGTGTCGCGAAGATCCGCCCGGCGTCAACGGTCGTTTAAGGCAACCCCGGCCATCGCCATAAGTCTTGCCTCGCATATGCGCACTCGCTCCCCAGTCGACGAGGAACAGGCTGCTCCCACGCCTGTCGCTGTTGATGGAGACTCTCAGCATGGCGACTCAGGATATGGACCACGTGATCGAGCTCGAAAGAGAGTTGCAGTCTCTCGATACGCGAGCGAATGCACACCGTCTCGCCCAGCTCCTCTCACCGGACTTCATCGAGATTGGCGCTTCCGGAAGGCGATGGGATGCCCGGACGATCTTGGCCCTCCTGTCCGAAGAGGCCTCCAACCCTTGCTCCGATCCCATCCTGATGGCCGACGTGCATGCCCGATCCCTGACAGACGACCTCATCCAAGTCTTCTGGGACTCCATGCAGGAAGGGCGCCGTGCCCGCCGTACGTCCCTATGGCAACGAACCTCTGGTGGGTGGGTGCAGATCTACCACCAAGGCACGCCGCTTCCCTGAGTTCCGTCCAGTGAGCACAGGGCAGTCCCCCGAGGTCTGCCGGGCGTCAACGGTCGTCTATGGCGCCCCCACCGGAACACGCCGATCGGCGCTCTCGCGGTCTTCCTCCCCCGCCACAACCCCTGCCGAAACGGCCCTGCCACGCCCTCCCCGTTGTCGCCGTCTGTGGCGCACCGCCGATTCCGGCCCCCAGCATGAGCCCCGCTTGGCTGCTGCCCGCGGCCCCTCCCGCCCGCCCGCCTCCATGAGGCGGACTACCCTGGATGCATGCCTGAACCCACCCCCGCCTCCCTGCGCATCGCGGTGCTCCTGGACTGCGACAACGTCTCGCCCAAGTACGCCGGCCTGATCCTCGAGGAGCTGGCCACGTACGGCACGCCCACCATCAAGCGCGCCTACGGGGACTGGACCACCACGAACCTCAACGGATGGAAGAAGGCGCTCAACGAGCTCGCCATCCAGCCGGTGCAGCAGTTCGCGTACACGATCGGCAAGAACTCCTCGGACTCCGCGCTCATCATCGACGCGATGGACCTGCTCTGGATGGGCAACGTGGACGCGTTCGCGCTGGTCTCCTCCGACTCCGACTTCACGCGCCTGGCCACCCGCCTGCGCGAGTCCGGCAAGCGTGTGATCGGCCTCGGTGCCCGCAAGACGCCCGCCTCGCTGCGCAACGCCGTGGACCAGTTCATCTACCTCGAGCTGCTGGGCACCCACACGGACGACGCCGTCGACGCCGCCTCGGAGATCCCCGCCCCCACCGCGGAGGCTGATCCCTCACCGAAGGACATCCGCGAGGCCAAGGAGGGCCCGTCCACGGGCAACCGCCGCTCAGGCGGCCGGTCCAAGGCCAAGGGGTCCCCGCGGCCCGCCGAGCCCGCCGAGGCCCCCGAGGACCCCGCGGCGGACGCCCCCGCCGCCGAGCGTCCCGCGTC
>NZ_JAUNHR010000150.1 GCF_030523875.1 Micrococcus sp.
TCGGACTGGGCTGCGGAGGCGGCGGAGGGCGCGGACATGGGACCAGTATCCCGCACGAGAGGACACGCCTTCACGACCCTGCAGGGGAGGAGCACGCTCGGAGTCCGTTCGCGGAGGCAGGTGACCGACGCCGAGGGGTTCGGCACTCGTGCGCGGCTGGCCCCCGAGGCGTCACGCGGCGCACACTTCAGACCATCGACCGCACCCCGTGGAGGACCTCATGATGACGGATGACGACGTTCAGCGCCGCGAGCTCGTGCTCGAGCGAGCCCATGAGTGGGCCGACCTGCTGCATGGGGTGGACCGGCTGCGCGTCCTGGAGGCGAGGGCCGAGGCGGCCCATGAGGATGCGGTCCCCTCGGTCCGATTCGACGTCGGCCGGGATCCGGACGAGGGCGCCCCGATGTGGCGCCTCATCGCTCCGACCGGGGACCTGCTCCGTGAGCTGAAGGTGAGCCGCCGGCGCTCCGGCTTCCTCTCCCATTGGGACGACCTGATCGACGAGGAGCCGGCTCTGGAGCAGATCGTCGCTCTGACCCGTCAGGTGGAGGACGAGGCGTTCGCGTTCGGCCGGCTCTGCACCTCCGGGGAGGCCGCTGCGGCACGAGCCGCCGTCGAGGCGCTGGAGACGGCTCTCGACGGGCTGGAGGACTCGGATCTCAGGGAGGACCTGGAGACCCTGGCGGACGTCGCCACCACGGCTGACCAGGACGGAGACGTCGTCGGGGTCGACTCCGCCATCGACCTTCTGTGCGGCGACGATGACGACGCGGTGGCCCTCCCCCGTCGGCTCACCCTGCGAGCCCCCGACAGGGCCGCTCAAGCACTCGCCGTGCTCGAACACACCGCGGCGTGGCCCTGGCCGCCGTCATCGTCCTCAGAGTCGAGTCGCGTCGCCGCCACCGGCAGGCAGAAGAGGACGGTGGCTGGTCGGCGTCACGGTGCCCCCGCGACGTACTGCCGGGCCCATCGCGACGCGTGCGACCTCCTCGAACGCCATCCTCTGGCTCTGTTCCGCTCCGTCCACGGCTGGGTGCGTGGTCTCCAGCTGATGGAGCACCACTGGGACCACACGCTCCTGCTCGACATCTCCTCGATCCCGCCGGAGACGTTCGAGGAAGCGGCGGTCGTCATCGTCCAGGCCGGGGCGGGGTCGGCCGACGAGGGCGTCCGGCTCCTCGAGCAGCTGGCCGCCGCAGACCGCTCCTTCGAGTTCCTCCTCGACCCGCTGCATTGGCTGTGGGACCACGAGACCCTCGCGGTCCAGGCCATCAGCGCACTGCAGGAGATCTCCATCGAGTCCGCAGAGCGGCACTACGAGGCACTGACTGACGCGCTCGCCCCCTACAGTGCAGAATCCGCGAGCCGGGTCGCTCCGCCGTCAGACGGGGCGGGCGGATCCGCCGTGGCCTCAGGAGCCATCACGCGCGCCGCGACATCCTGCTCCCCCCTGCCGCCGCAGCTCTTCAAGCGGGTCGACGCCGCCCGTCAGGGCCTGGAGGTCGCCGAGGAGGCGCTGGTCGAAGGGCCGTGCCGCATCTGGGCGCACCGGCCACTCGTCCAGACGATCCGTCGCCACCACGGCCGCCGTATCCACCCCGACGGCCCCCTGGAGCGTGCCTTGCGTGTGTGTGAGATGAGCCGCACGCCCCTCTCGCTCTGGCACGCCATGGCGCCACACCCCGGACTCGCCCGCCAGTTCGACTCCCGTCGTCCGGAGGAGTGGTCGGCCCTGACCGAGGCCGCCGCCGACGCGGCCGGCGCAGTGACCGACCACATCGGCCTGATCCTGTTCGACCCGGTCAACCGGGACTACCTCGTCGAGGTGACCCGCTGGGCCGTGGTCGCGAAGGCTCAGGAGGCCCTCGACCGCGCCAGGGTGCCGATCGCCCTCGTGGAGGGGCTGCGTGGGATCGGCGGCGCCACGCCCCCGACCGCCGGAGCGCTGTCCTGGGAGTCCCGCCGCGCACTCGCCGAATGCACGCTCGACGATCTCGTCCGCCTGGAAGGGGTCCTCGAGGACCTCTCCGTCGACCTGCGCCTGCTCGGTCTCACGGACGAGGTGCTCGCGGCCCACATCACGGCCGACCCCGAGCGGGCAGCGCGGTTCCTGGGAGAGTTCGTCCTCATCGACACGGGCCTCCAGGAGCAGATGGTGGAGGCCGCGGGTTGCGAGACGCTTCTCCCCGTCGAGGCGACGAGACGGCGCAGCGCGCGAGGGATCATCTTCCACGGCTCCCTGGAGTCGGAACTGCGTCACTACTGAGAGCCGCCCGTCGCGACCCACCCCCGCGCGTAGGCTGACCGCATGACCGCCGCAGCGGGGTCCGCGCCGACCGCCTCCACCTCCCCCTCCCCCGCCGTGCTGCGTGAGATCGCCCTGACGGCCGCCCGCGCCGCGGCCCCCGCGCTGGCCGCGGCGTTCCGCACCCCGGACGCGGCCGCCACCACGAAGCGCAACCACCACGACCTGGTCACCGCGCACGACCGCGCCAC
>NZ_JAUNHR010000044.1:0-18283 GCF_030523875.1 Micrococcus sp.
CCCCCGCCCGGGGGCCCCCGGGGCTTCCCGCCCCCGGGCCCCCGCCGTCGTCGTGGGCAGGGGGGCCCTCAGGCGCCGAGGAGCACGCCCGCGGCGGCGTCGGCGTCGGCGAGGAAGAGGGCGCGGTCCCGGGCGTCGGCGCCGGCCTCGGCGGCGATGGCCGTGCCCCACTGGACGCCGGAGAGCTGGAGGCCGAGCACCAGGACGTGCTCGTGCACGCTCCCGTCCGCCGCGCGCAGCCGGTGCGGACGGCCGGTCACGTCGAAGCCGGTGCTGGGGCGCGGGGCGCCCTCCTCGTCCTCCCACATGCCGGGGGCGGCGACGCCGTCGGCCAGCATCTGCCGGACCAGCGGGCTCACCGCCGCGTCCACGCGGTTCGGCGGCATCATCGCCTCCACGAGCCACGTGCCCTCGGCGACCGCGGGCTCCACGGCGTCCTCCGCTCCGACGCGCGGGCTGCGGACGCGGAACACGCCGGCCTCGGCGTCCACGTCCACCTGGGGCGACGGCCCCGCCCAGGTGAGCAGCCCGGCCCGGTGCAGCGCCAGCATCTGCTCGATGCGCACCAGCGGCGGGCCGGAGGCCAGCCCCTCCACCAGCGGCTCGAGCCAGCCGTGGACGTCCCGGACCCGGGAGACCTCGGAGACCAGCCCGTCCGCCACCCACGCCTTGATGCGCAGGCGCCCAGCGTGCAGGGCGCCCACCGCCTGCATGAACGGGGAGTCCTCCCCCGCGGCGGCCTCCTCGCATGCGTGGCCCAGCAGCTCGGCCACCGCCGCCTGGTGCTCCGTGGCGCTGGCGAAGACGGCGTCCTGGAAGGGGGCGGCCCACGAGCGGATGTCCAGGAACCGGCGCTCGGGGTTGTAGCGGTGCAGCAGCTCCTCGGCGTGGCGCGCCGTCACGGGGGCGCCGCGGCCGGCGGCCTCGAACATCGCGACCAGCTCGAGCAGGAACCGGCCGGCGTCGACGGGCCCCCCGAGGGCCTCCGGGTGCACGCGGGCGAGCGTGGCGTAGTAGTGGCGCACCACGTCCCGGTGGAGCAGCGGCCACACGTGCTCGGCCACGTCCAGCTGCCCGTGCCGCTCGAGGAGCTCGGCCACGGCGGCGTCGGAGAGGTACTCGAGGCGCACCCGGCGGGGGACGAACGCGTCCACCCGGGCCTTGGGGAAGTAGGGGATGCCGCGCCGGGACATCAGGTGCAGCCGCGGCTCCCGGCCGGACGGTGCGTAGTCCAGGGCGTGGCCGGGGCCGGCGCCCGTGGGCCGGAACGAGCCGCCCCGCCCCTCCGTGAGCCGGGCCTGGAGGTCGAAGGCGTTGAGCCCCATGCCGCGCACCAGCACGGTCTCCCCCGCGGCCACGGCCTGCACGTCCAGCTCGGCCGGCAGATGCGGACCCCGGTAGTGCAGGGCGGCGGAGCCCCGGGCCGCCTCCGCCAGGCGCCGCTGGGCGGCGCTGAGCACGGCGTCCTGGTGGCCCAGGCACAGCACGACGGCGTCCACCGCCAGCTCGTCGACGTCGGCCGCGGCGTACGGCGCGCCGTCCGGGCCGCACGGACGCAGCGTGAGGCGGGCGCCGCCGTCGTCGGTGGGGTGCAGCGCCGCCGCCTCGGCGCGGTGGAGGACCACGTCCGCGATCTCCGGGCGGGCCCGCAGGGCGCCCACGAGCGCGTCCGCCACGTCCTCGAGGTAGCGGCCGTAAAGGGCGCGCGGGGGGTAGTCCTCCCGCTCGAGGCCGCCGGCGGCGTCCGGGTGGTCACGGCGCCAGGCGTCGAAGGAGGCGGAGACGGAGGACGGGCGCAGGCCGGGGTTGTCCGCCGCGCAGGCCGTGGGGAAGAAGGCCGGGGTGTTCATGAGCAGCAGCGGGTCCTGGTCCGTGCGCCACACGCGCCCGGAGCCGGGGCGGTGCGGCTCCACGAGGTGGAGGGTCCAGGGTCCCGTGCCGGCCTCCCCCGACTCGAGCCGGGCCAGGAGCCTGTCGAGCACCATGACGCCCCGGGGGCCGACCCCCACGACGGCGAGGGAGCCCTGCTCCACGACGGTCCGGTCCACGCTGCGCCTCCTCCCGGCGGCGGCGCCACCGTTGAATGCACAGCCTAGTGCCTCCGGTCAAGGGGTGGACGACGGGCGGCGGGGAGTGATCCGGGAGGGCCGGGGGAGGCCGAGATCCGCATGTCCTCGCAGGTGAGAGGCCCTTTCTGAGAGCCGCCTGGGAATCCAGGCGCAGAGGGATCACGGCAGTTGACGGGGGACCTCACCGTGGGGAATGGTGATCTGTGTGACGGGGCGAAAGTCCCGTGAACGAGTTCGACAATCCCGAATCAGAAGGAGCATTCATCATGGATCGCAACTCTCTCGACCAGCTGCAGAACGGCGACGTCTTCTCCACCGACGGCGACAAGATCGGCTCCGTCGGCCAGGTGTACCTGGACGACGTGACCAACGAGCCCACGTTCGTGACCGTCAAGACCGGCCTGTTCGGCGCTAAGGAGACCTTCGTCCCGCTGCAGCAGGCTCAGACCACCACCGACGGCATCACCGTCCCCTTCACCAAGGACTTCGTGAAGGACGCCCCGAACGTGGACGCCGACGGCTCCCTCACCCCCGAGGAGGAGCAGCGCATCTACGAGTACTACTCCATGGAGTACTCCGCCGCCGACAACGGCCGCATCGACGAGCGCCACGCCGCCGGCGCCGCTGGCACCGTGGTGACCGACCGTGACCGCGCCGACCGCGTGGACACGGACCGCCGCGACGCCGTCGACACCGACCGCCGCGCCGCCGTGGACAACGACGACGACTCGATGGTCCTCCGCGAGGAGCACCTGCAGGTCGGCACCGAGCGCAAGGCCTCCGGCCGCGTGCGTCTGCGCAAGCAGTCCTACACCACCACCGAGACCGTCGAGGTCCCCGTGACCCGCGAGGAGGTCGTCGTTGAGCGCGAGTCCATCGACGCCAACTCCGCCGAGGCCCGCGTGGACGGCGACAACGAGGTCTCCGTGACCACCTACGAGGAGACCCCGGTCGTCAACAAGACCGTCGAGGCCGAGAAGGTCTCCCTGGGCAAGCGCCAGGTGCAGGAGACCGAGACCGTCTCCGAGGAGCTCCTCCACGAGGACGTGCAGATCGACCGCGACGGCGACGTCCGCAACGATCGCGACGGCCTGCGCTGATCGCATTGAGGTACCGCGCGGCTGACGCCGTGTGACCTCCTCGGAGGGCCCCGGATCCGTGACGGATCCGGGGCCCTTCGTCATGCCGCCGGGCTGTCCCGGCATCACGGCCCCCTTTGCCCGGGACACCGCGGGCGCGGTAGGCTGGACTGGTCCGCTGCGCCTCTCCCACGAGGCGGCGCGGACGGAGGGAGACGTGCCAGAGCGGCCGAATGGACTTCACTGCTAATGAAGGGCTCGCCGAAAGGTGGGCCGGGGGTTCAAATCCCCCCGTCTCCGCACAGGGTGAGGGCCCCGGATCCGTCACGGATCCGGGGCCCTCGTCGATCTCCGGCAGGCCCCCGAGGGGTCGCTCTCAGGCGCCGCCCTCCCTGCGCTCTTTCATGCGGCGGAGCAGTTCGAACGCCTCCGGAACGGAGAGGCTCGAGTGGCTCGAGAGCTGCACAGCCGCCGACTCCAGGTTGCCGTCGCGGATCATCGCGGAGAGCTGGTCTCGCAGCCAGGGCGGCAGATCCTCCGAGGCCAGGCGCACCGACTCGTCCCCCCGCATCACCTCCACCTCGAACGGCGGCTCCTCCGGGGTCGGCTCGGCGGTCCAGTGGTCGGGGACGGTCAGCGAGGTGAGCTCCTCCCGCGCCGACGGCACGGACGGGACGTGCGCGCCGTGCGCGACGTCGTCGGTCGCGCCGGCGGGAGCGTCCTGCTCGGCGGGCTCCGTCGCCTCGCTCGGCGCGCACGTCCCGTCCGGGGAGCCCGCCTCGACCTCTCCCACCGAGTCGGCGGGGTCTGCGGCGTGCGCACCGTGCCGTCGGAGCGTCTCGGCCGGACGGCCCTCCCTGTCCGCGGGGGCGTCGAGGTCGGCGCGGTCGGCCTCGGGACGCGGCCCCGGCTCGGACGTGGGGACGGAGGGCGCCGGAGCCTCCTCCTCCGCCACGGGCAGGGAGTACACCTGCGGGTGCAGGGTCAGGGACTGGACGTCCAGGAGCGCCTCCCGCATGGGACGCCCCGTGTGCCGACGGTAGTCGCGCACGGCCTCGAAGGGACGCCCCTGGGCGATGTGCCCGTATACGGCACGGTGGGTGGGCTCGTCCAGACGGCGGGCGGCCGCGCGGGCGCGCTCCGGGGTCGCCTCCCGCGCGGTCTCCTCCGGGGAGCCCACGGGATCAGCGGAGGCGGAGGACGGACGCCCGGAGAGCCAGCGCGTGACGAGCAGGGTGAGGACGCCGATCACCACCACGGCGAGGATCGGGACGAGGTATTCCATGGGTCCGAGTCTAGGGGCGGGTGCGTCATCTCACCCCGGTCCGCGTGGACGGCCCCGACGACGCCCGCCCCTGCGGGAGTACAGTGAGAGGACAGGAGGACCGCGCACGGGATCCGCGCCCGTCCGCCCCGACGAGCGGGCCGCGCCGTTGCGGGCCCAGACCCCTCCGGAACCGTCTCAACCCGACACGCGCGAGCACCGACCTCGCAGCACCGACCTCAGGAGAACACCATGCAGCGCCATGCCCGTCCCGCCCGCCCTCACGCCGGATCCCGCTCCGCGCGGACCCCTCTGGCGCTGACGGCGGCGCTGGCCCTGGTGCTGACCGCCTGCTCCGCCCCCGCCGAGGACGGCTCGACCGAGGGCTCCTCCGCGGCGGCCGCGACGACGACGGCCCCGGCCTCGCCCGAGGCGTCGGCCCCGTCCTCCGCAGGCTCGGCGACGCCGGAGGGCCCCGCCTCATCGGCGACGGCCGAGGCCCCGTCCACCGAGGACGGGGCGGGGTCCGCCGCGGCGCCGTCGTCGCGCGTGCCGCTGACCGCCCGCTCCCAGGAGGAGGTGCCCATGCGCGCGTTCGCGGCGGACGAGAAGCCCCCGCAGTTCGTCCTGTACTCCTTCGACGGCGGCTACCAGAACGACCGCTGGGACTACTTCCAGGACGTGGCGGAGGAGGCGGACGCGAAGTTCACCGTGTACCAGTCCGGCATCCACCTGCTGGCGGACGAGAACCGCGAGTTCTACCAGGCGCCCGGCAACAAGCCCGGGTACGTCAACAAGGAGCTCGGCGGGGACGAGGCCGAGATCGCCGCCCGCGTCACCAACATCAATGAGGCCTACGCGCAGGGCCACGAGATCGGCACCCACATGAACGGGCACCTGTGCGCCACCGCCGACTACGGCGGGGACAAGTGGTCCACGGAGGAGTGGCTGGACGAGCTCGGCCAGTTCCAGGAGATGTTCGCCGACCCGCGCGGGGTCAACGGCTACGGAGAGGACTTCCCCGAGATGCAGGTCCCCCTCTCCGCGATCCAGGGCACCCGCCTGCCGTGCCTCGACGGCACGTGGAAGGAGCTCGTCCCCGCCTTCAAGGAGGTCGGCATCGAGTACGACACCTCCCGCGGCGCCGACAGCGTCGGCGTGTCCTGGCCCTACCAGGACGACGGCATCTGGGAGTTCGAGATGCCGATCGTCTACTCCCCCGTCCTCGCCGAGAAGGGCCGCGACTACCCCATGGTGATGGCCATGGACTACAACTTCTGGATCTCCGGCAACGGCGGCGAGGAGTCGGACACGGAGGAGCTGCGACAGTTCCAGCTGGAGACCTACCGGTACATGTACGAGTCCACGTACCACGGCAACCGCGCCCCGCTCGTGTTCGGCAACCACTTCAACACCTGGGCGGGCAATGCCTTCAACCCGGCCGTGGCCCAGTCCATGCGGGAGTTCTGCGGGAACGAGGACACCTACTGCGTGACCTACCAGCAGATGATCGACTGGCTCGAGCTGCAGGACCCGGAGGTCCTCGCCGCCTGGCAGGAGCGCGAGGCCTCCGCGACCGGCGAGGACGCCGCCGAGCTCGGCTGGTGACCCGCCGCGCGTCGTGACGACGCGCGCCTCAGGCGCGGGCCTCAGGATGGCCTCGCAGCACCACGACGGCGACGGCGAGCGCCGTCAGCGCGAGGCCGACCACGAGCACGACGACGCCGGTCCAGCCGAGGGCCTCGTGGCCGAGCCCACCGAGCCATCCGAACAGGCTCGAGCCGGCGTAGTAGGCCAGGTTGTACAGGGAGGTGGACTGGGCGCGGCCGGTGGGGGCGGCGGTGCCCGCCCAGCCGGAGGCCACGGCGTGGGCCGCGAAGAAGGCGCCGGTGGCCACGACGAGCGCGGGCACCAGCACCGCCGGGTGGGGGACCAGGGTGAGGGCCGCGGCCGCCGCCATGAGCCCGGCCGACCCGGCGAGCACCCGCAGGCGTCCCACGCGCATCGCCAGCCTCCCGGCCCGTGGGGAGGACCAGGTGCCGGCGAGGTAGGCGAGGAAGACGAGCCCGACGGCGGTGGGGGTCCAGGAGAAGGGGGGCGCCAGCAGCGTGTAGCCCACGTAGTTGTAGAGGGCCACGAACCCGCCCATCAGCAGGGCGCCCTGCAGATAGAGGGCCACGAGCGAAGGCGTGGCCAGGTGGGCTCGGACCCGCCGCGCGGTCTGCGCCACGGACGCGCGCACCGGTCGGGAGCGGCGCGCCCGGGGGGTGACCAGGAGGAAGCCGAGCGTGCAGGCCACGCCCACGGCGGTCACGGCGAGCATGCCGGCCCGCCACCCGGCGGCCTCGGCCACGGGCAGGGCGAGCAGGCGGCCGGAGAGCCCACCCAGGGTGGTGCCGGCGACGTACGTCCCGGCGGCGGCGGGCACGACGCGCGGGGCCACCTCCTCCGCCAGCAGCGTCACCGCGAGCCCCGCCACGCCGCCGTGGGCCATTCCCTCGAGCAGGCGCATCCCCAGCAGCAGCTCGAACGAGGGCATCAGCACCCCGGCCAGCCCGAGCGCGGAGGCCGTGACCAGGGAGGCGACCATGACGGGGCGGCGGCCCCAGCGGTCCCCCGCGAGCGACCACGGCACCACGGACACGGCGAGACCGAGGGTGCCGGCGGACACGAGCAGCGCCGCCCGGTGCGCCGGGACGCCGAGGTCCGCGCTCACCAGCGGCAGCAGCCCCTGGGGCGAGTACAGCTGCGCGAAGGTCGCCACGCCCGCGAGGAACAGCCCCGCCAGCAGACGCCGGTAGACGGACGAGCCCGGCTCGGCGGGAGCGGGCAGGGCGTCGGTCACACGGTCACTGTACTGAGGTGTCGGTATCATCGACCGGGTGACTACTGCACCTGCCGCCATCGACCTGCACGACTCCTTCAAGGCCTACGACGTCCGGGGGATCGTCGGCGAGACGATCACCGCCGAGACCGTGCGCGCCGTGGGCGCGGCGTTCGTGGACGTGCTGGGGCTGGCCGGGCAGACGGTCCTGGTGGGCGGGGACATGCGGCCCTCCTCCCCCGAGTTCATGGCCGCCTTCGCCGAGGGCGCCACGCGCCGCGGCGCGGACGTGCTGCGCCTGGGCCTGATCTCGACGGACATGCTGTACTACGCGGCCGGCGTGCAGGACGCCGCCGGCGTCGTGTTCACGGCCTCCCACAACCCCGCCGAGTACAACGGCATGAAGATGGCGCAGGCCGGCGCGGTCCCGGTGTCCTCGGACACCGGCCTCTACGAGATCCGCGACGCCGCCCAGGCCTACCTCGACGCCGGGGAGATCCCCGCCGCGGGCGAGCCGGGCACGGTCGAGGAGCGGGACATCCTCCCGGCCTACGCCGAGTACCTGCGCTCCCTCGTGGACCTCTCCGGCATCCGCCCGCTCAAGGTCGTGGTGGACGCCGGCAACGGCATGGCCGGCAAGACCACCCCCGCCGTCCTGGGCGACGCCGCCCTCGAGGCGCTGCCGCTGAGCATCGAGCCGCTGTACTTCGAGCTGGACGGCACGTTCCCGAACCACCCGGCCAACCCGCTGGAGTCGGAGAACCTGCGCGACCTGCAGGCGGCCGTGCGCGAGCACGGCGCGGACATCGGCCTGGCCTTCGACGGCGACGCGGACCGGTGCTTCGTGATCGACGAGCGCGG
Organism: Micrococcus sp.; assembly: GCF_030523875.1. Taxonomy (GTDB): domain Bacteria; phylum Actinomycetota; class Actinomycetes; order Actinomycetales; family Micrococcaceae; genus Micrococcus. The sequence continues at coordinate 8,098 of NZ_JAUNHR010000044.1, forward strand.
CGAGCCCGTCTCGCCCTCCGCCGTCACCGCGCTCGTGGCCCGCCGGGAGATCGCCCGCGCCAAGGCCGGCGGCGACGACGTGCCCGTGGTCATCCACAACCTCATCACCTCCCGCGCGGTGCCGGAGCTGGTGGCGGCCGACGGCGGCCGCGCCGTGGAGACCCGCGTGGGGCACTCCTTCATCAAGGCCGTCATGGCCGAGGAGGGCGCCGTCTTCGGCGGTGAGCACTCGGCGCACTACTACTTCCGCGACTTCTTCAACGCGGACACCGGCATGCTGGCGGCCATGCACGTGCTGGCCGCCCTCGGCGAGCAGGAGCAGCCGCTCAGCGAGCTCGCGGAGGAGTACGAGCCGTACTTCGCCTCCGGGGAGATCAACTCGCAGGTGGCGGACAAGGACGCGGCCGTGGCGGCCGTCCTCGCCCAGTTCGCCCCCGAGGCGGCCGACGGCGGGACCGGCGCGGCCTCCGCCGCCCATGAGGACTTCGCCGGCGTGACCACCACGGTGCACCGCATGGACGGCACCACGGTCTCCGCCGCGGACGGCTCCTGGTGGTTCAACCTGCGCCCGTCCAACACGGAGCCGTTCCTGCGCTACAACGGCGAGGCCCGGACCCCGGACACCATGGAGGCCATCCGCGACGCGGTCCTCGCGATCGTGCGCGCCGAGCGCTGAGCCGACTCCCGCCTCAGCCGTTCTGCGCGAGGGCGAACGGCAGCACGCCCTGCGCCCCGGCCCGCCGCAGCACCCGGGCGGCCTCGGCCAGGGACCAGCGGGAGTCCACGAGGTCGTCCACGAGCAGGACCGGGCCGTGCCGGCCGGCGTCGGGCGCGGTGCGGAGCATGTGCTCCATGCCCTCGGGCACCGCGAACCGTCCGTGCACCGAGGCCAGCCGGTAGGCGCTGTTGCCGCCGGGGCCGGCCGTGGGCCCGCCGCCGACCGTCTCCAGGGCCCCGAGGAACGGCAGTCGCCCCAGCCGGGCGACGCCGCGGGCGAACGAGTCCACCAGCTGCGGCCGGCCCCGCGAGGGCATCGCGACGACGGCGATCGGCCGGGTGCGCCAGCCCCAGGCCGCGAGCACGGACACGGCGCCCTGGAGCACCTCCTCGGGCAGCGGGGCGTCCTCCGCGGCGAGCAGCTCCCGCAGCCGGGACCCCCAGCCGAAGTCGGTGAGGCGGGCGAGCGCCCGGCCCTCCTCCGCCTGCTCCGCCTCGGCGATGCGCCCCTTCACCGGCACGCCGAGCCGGTCCATGTTCGAGGGCCACATCCGCCGCGGCTCGATCGGCACGCCCGTGCGGCGCAGCGCCTGGTCCGCCTGCTCCCGCGCGGCGCCGTCCCAGCCCGTGGGGTACCAGGGCCCGGCGCACACGTCGCAGCGCCCGCACGGGGCGGCGGTGGGGTCGTCCAGCGTGCGGGCCAGGAACTCCATGCGGCACGTCTGCGTGGTCTGGTAGTCCAGCATCAGCCGCTCCTCGGCGCGGCGCGCCTCGGCCACACGGGCGTACCGCTCGGCGTCGTAGGTCCACGGCCGGCCGGTGGCCCGCCAGCCGCCCCCCACGCGCTCCACCGCCCCGTCCACGGCGAGCACCTTGAGCAGGAGCTCGAGGGCCGTGCGCTTGACGGACACCACCGGCTCGAGGGCCGCCACGGACAATGCCCCGCCGGACTGCTCCAGGGCGTCCAGCACGGCGCGGGCCTGCTCCTCGTCCGGCATGGACGCGGTGGCGAAGTACTCCCAGATGGCGCGGTCCTCCTGGCCCGGCAGCAGCAGGACGTCCGCGTGGTCCGTGCCGCGGCCGGCGCGGCCCACCTGCTGGTAGTAGGCCACGGGCGAGCTGGGGGCGCCCAGGTGCACCACGAAGGTCAGGTCCGGCTTGTCGAAGCCCATCCCCAGGGCCGAGGTGGCCACCACGGCCTTGACCCGGTTGGCCTTGAGGTCCTCCTCGATCCGCTCGCGCTGCTCCGGGTCCGTGCGGCCGGTGTAGGAGACCACCTCGTGGCCGGCTTCGCGCAGGGCCCGGGCCGTGTCCTCCGCCGCGGAGACGGTGAGCGCGTACACGATGCCGGAGCCGGGCAGCTCGCCCAGGTGCTGCAGCAGCCAGGCGAGCCGGGCGGAGGGGCCGGGCAGGCGCAGCACGCCCAGGCGCAGGGAGGCGCGCGCCAGCGGGCCGCGCAGCACGAACACGTCCTGCCGGGACTCCACGTCCAGCTGCTCCACCACGTCCTGCACCACGCGTGCGTTGGCGGTGGCCGTGGTGGCCAGCACCGGCACGGCGTGCGGGCCGGAGGAGGGCAGCCGGCCGATCAGATCGCGGATCCGGCGGTAGTCCGGCCGGAAGTCGTGGCCCCAGTCCGAGATGCAGTGCGCCTCGTCCACCACGAGCATCCCCATGCGCTCCACGAGGTCCGGCAGCTGCTCGTCCCGGAAGCGGGGGTTGGTCAGGCGCTCGGGGGAGATCAGCAGGACGTCCACCTCGTCCGCCGCCAGGGCGCGGCGCACGTCCTCCCACTCGGTGGCGTTGGCCGAGCTCACGGACACCGCCCGGACGCCGGCCCGGGCGGCCGCGGCCACCTGGTCCCGCATGAGCGCCAGCAGCGGGGACACGATCAGCGTGGGCCCCGCGCCGCGGGCTCGCCGCAGCAGGGAGGAGACGAAGTAGACGGCGGACTTGCCCCAGCCGGTGCGCTGCACCACGAGGGCCCGCCGGCGGTGCGCCACGAGCGCCTCGACGGCCTCGTACTGCCCCTCCTTGAACACCGCGTCCGGGCGCCCCACGAGAGCCCGGAGGACCTCGAGCGCCTCGGCGTGCAGGGTGGGGTCCTCGACGCCGGCGCCGGGGGCGCCACCGGTCCCGGCGGGGTCCTGGGGGGCGGGGGCGTGCTCGGGGGTGCTCATGGCGGCCAGTCTGCCACCGGGGCCGGACACGGCAGCCGGGCACGGCCCGGCGGGGGACGGCTCCACGCCGTCGACCCCCTGTGCAGGAGCCGCCGTCCGCTTCAAGGTGCAATTCCCTCGCCGACCAGGGACAATGGGGACATGAAGCTCAATGCGTTCACGGACGTCAGCCTCCGCGTCCTGATGACGCTCGGCCGGGACCCGGAGGCCAGACGCACCACCCAGGAGATCGCCGACCGCATCGCGGTCCCCTACAACCATGTGGTCAAGGCGGTCGGGGAGCTGCGCCGTCGCGGCCTGCTCGAGGTCGCGCGCGGCCGCACGGGCGGCGCCGTCATCACGGAGGCCGGGCTGGACCAGCGGGTCGGCCAGCTGGTGCGCGAGCTCAGCACGCGTCCCGAGGTGGTGGACTGCGACGGGCTCGAGGGCGGCGCCCCCTGCCCCCTGCGGGACGTGTGCGGCCTGCGGACGGTGCTGGCACGGGCCCGGGACGCGTTCTACGCCGAGCTGGACCAGCACCGCGTCCGGGACCTGGCCGCCCACGCCGAGGCGTTCCTCGGCATGCCGGTCCTGGCCGCCCCCTCGGCCGACCGACCCGCGCGCGCCGCCGGGGTGCCCGCGCCGGGCCCCTGCGAGATGCTCGCGTGAGTCGGGCGGACCGCCTCTACTCCCGGCTGGTCCGCCGCGACGGGGACGCCGAGTCCGCCCTGGACGAGCAGACCCGCCACGCCCTGCCGGGCAACGGCCTGCGCCTGGTGTCCGCCCAGGCCCTCCAGTCCGCCGGCGACCAGACGGTCCACGCCGCCACGGTGCTGCCCTGGCTCTTCCACGCCCTCGGGGTGCCTCCCGCCCTCACCGGCCTGCTGGTGCCGATCCGCGAGTCGGGCTCGATGCTCCCCCAGGCCCTGCTGACGCCGCTCGTCCTCCGGGTCCGCCGCCGTCGGCTGGTGTTCGCCGGGGGCGCCGCGGTGCAGTCCGCGGCCGTGGCCGCCATGGCCCTGACCGCGGCGGTCGGCTCGGGGCTCGGCGCGGGCGTTGCGGTCCTCGCCGCCCTGGCCGTCTTCTCGCTCGGGCGGTGCCTGTGCTCGGTGGCCTCCAAGGACGTCCAGGGCCGGGCCGTCCCCAAGGGGCAGCGCGGCCAGATCACGGGCCTGTCCACCACCGCGGCGGGCCTGGTGGCCCTCACCCTCGGGCTCGGGATCCGCCTGCTCGGGGGCGACGCCCTCGGCACCGGCGCGCTCACCGCGCTCCTGGCCCTCGGCGCCCTCGCGTGGGCGGCGGCGGCGGTCGTCTACGCCCAAGTGCGGGAGCCGCTGCCGGAGGCGGGGGACGACGCCGGCCCCGGGGAGGTCCTGCGCCGGATCGGGCACGCGTTCACCCGGGACCCCGAGTTCCGGCGCTTCGTGACGGCGCGGTCCCTGCTGCTGGCGTCCTCCCTCAGCCCGCCGTTCATCATCACCCTCTCGGTCGCGGCGGGCGTGGGCGGCCTGTCCGGCCTGGGGTCGTTCATCCTCGCCTCCGGGGCCGCCGCGATGCTGGGCGGACGGGTGTCCGGCCGCCTCGCCGACCGCTCCTCGCGCCTGCTCATGACGTGGGCGGCCCTGGCCGCCTCCGTGGTCCTGCTGGGCCTGCTCGGCGTCCTGGCCCTGGCGGGCGGGCCGGACGGGCTGGGCGGCGGCGTCGGCACGGAGGCCCTGTTCGTGGGCACCTACTTCCTCGTGGCGCTGATCCACACGGGCGTCCGGGTGGGCCGCAAGACCTACGTCACGGACATGGCCTCCGGCGACCGGCGCACCGTGTACGTGGCGGCGGGGAACACGGCGCTCGGCGTCGTCCTGCTGGCGGTGGGGGCGCTCAGCACGGCGCTGGCCGCGCAGGGGCCGGAGTGGGCCCTCGCCTTCCTCGCGGCGCTCGGCCTGGCCGGCGTCGCGGCCTCCTGGCGGCTGCCGGAGGTCTCGCGGGGATGAGCATCCGGGACGGCGCCCCGCGACGGGGTGCGGCGGCGCTGGACGTCCGGTAATCTCACATCGGATATACCACTATCGTCCTGGAGGTTCCCGTGCTGTCCGAGAAGTCCCGCCCCGTGATCGAGGCGACCGCCGCCGTCATCGCCGAGCACATGCCGGAGATCACCCCGAAGTTCTACGCCCACATGTTCGAGGCCCACCCCGAGCTCATGGACGGCACCTTCTCCCGCGCCAACCAGCGCAACGGCGAGCAGGCCCAGGCCCTGGCCGGCTCGATCGTGCACTTCGCCGTGCACCTGCTCGAGCACCCGGACACCCTCCCCGAGACGGTCCTCGCCCGCATCGCGCACAAGCACACCGCGCTGGGCATCACCGAGGACCAGTACCAGATCGTCTACGAGAACCTCTTCTGGGCCATCGCGCAGGTGCTCGGCGACGCCGTCACCCCCGAGGTGGCCGAGGCCTGGACCGAGGTCTACTGGCTCATGGCGGACGCCCTCATCAAGCTCGAGAAGGACCTGTACGCGAAGCAGGCCAACGACAAGATGTGGACGGACTGGAAGGTCGCCTCCAAGGAGCCCACCGGCAACGCCGCCGTCACGTTCCGCCTCGAGCCGGCCGACGACACCCCGCAGACCCCCGGCCAGCCCGGCGGGTACGTGTCCGTCCGCGTCAAGGTCGCCGACGGCCTGCGCCAGGCCCGCCAGTACTCGCTCTCCGGCGACGCCGCGGCCACCGACCACCGCCTCATCACGGTGAAGCTGGACGAGGCCGGCGAGGTCTCGCCCGTGCTCATCCAGAGCGTGGAGGTCGGCGACGTCGTGGAGGTGTCCAACCCCTACGGCGACATCACCCTGCAGGACTCCGCCGCCCCGCTGGTGCTCATGACCGCCGGCATCGGCATCACCCCGGCCGCCGCGATCCTCTCCGCCCTGGCCGAGCAGCGCTCCGACCGCACCGTGCGCCTGATGCACGGCGACGCGTCCTGGGACTCCGTGGCCCTGCGCGACCAGGTCCTCGAGGCCGTCCAGGCCCTGCCGGACGCGCAGGCCGACCTCTGGCTGGGCGTGCCCCTGGAGCAGGCCCCGGAGGGCGTCACCGTCCACGAGGGACAGATCGACGCGTCCCAGGCGGAGCTGCCCGCCGGCGCCGAGTACATCCTCTGTGGCCCGCTGGCCTTCATGCAGTCCGCGCGCTCCTCCCTGATCGACGCCGGCGTGCCCGCCACCTCCATCCGGTACGAGATCTTCGGCCCGGACCTCTGGCTGGCCGCCTGAGCGGCGTCAGCGTCCGCTGACGGCACGACGACGGCTCCTGGCCCGAGGTCGCCCCCACACTTCGCGGGGTGAGGGGGGCCAGTGTGGCCATGTTGGTCCCTCTGGTCGACTCGGATGGGGACGGCCAGCGGGATTCGCTGTCCGAGGCGACTGGGACCGACGCTCCCGCAGAATGAAGCGCCCTGGGTTTCGTTCCGAGGTCAGGACGCAACGGGCGCTACGTCTCGGTCGTGAGTGTAGGCCGCCTCGACCTCCGCGGGCGTGCGATAGCCCACGGCCTCGTGAAGACGGGAGGTGTTCCACCAGTGCACCCACCCCATGGTGGCCAGCTCGACCGCCTGCACGGACTCCCACACCCGCTTGGAATGGATGAGCTCGGCCTTGTAGAGCCCGTTCACGGTCTCCGCGAGGGCGTTGTCGTAGGAGTCGCCCACGGTGCCCACCGAAGCGCTCACCCAGGCGGTGATCAGCGCGTCCGAGTAGGCCAGGCTGACGTACTGGGCGCCTCGGTCCGAGTGGTGGATCAGACCTTCCCGGCCCCGGCCGGCACCCGTGCTCAGGAGAGCATGTTCAAGGGCCAGCAGCGGCAGCCCCTGGGGATGCAGACTGGCTGACACGGCCCACCCCACGATCCGGCGGGTGAAGACGTCGGTGATGAACGCGACGTAGCGGAACCCGGTCAAGATCCTGACGTAGGTGATGTCAGCGACCCACAGCTGGTGAGGACGCTCAGCGGCGAAGCGGCGTTCGACCAGGTCCGGGCGGGTATCCGGTTCACCGGCAGGACGCGTGGTGACCGGCTTACGGTCACGGCGCATGCCTTGAAGAACGGCGAGCTTCATCAGGCGCCCGCTGTGGTCACCGCCGATCTCCCAGCCGGCCCGGACCATCGCCTGGTGCATCTTCCGGACCCCGTAGACGCTGTAGTTCTCCGCGTGGATCCGCCGGAGTTCCTCGATGAGGATCGCATCTCGCAGCGCCCGCGCGGAGGTGGGTCGTGTCTTCGCGGCACGGTAGGCCCGGGAGGTGATGAACCCACACGCTGTCGCACGAAGGGTGCGGCAGATGGCCTCGACCCCGAACTGATCGCGGTGTTCGTCGATGAACCGGATCATCTCGTCGTGGGGCGGTCGAGTTCCCCGGAGAAAAAAGTCGAAGCGGCCTTGAGGATCTCGTTCGCCCGCCGGGCCTCGGCAAGCTCTCGCTTGAGCCTGCGGATCTCTTCGGCCGGACTCTCGCCAGCAGGCACTGGTGCTACCTCGTGGCCGTGGCGATGGCACCACATCCGCAGCGTCTCCTCGCCGACTCCGACCTGCCGGGCGATGGCCCGGATCGAGTGAGAACGAGGCCCTCCCTGCGTGGCTTGACGTTCCAGGACCATCCTGATCGCGCGCTCACGCAGCTCGGGGCTGAACTTCTTGGGCATGTTCCGATTCTCCTTCAGTTGGATCGGAACGAAACCCAGGGCGCTTCACCGGACACCCCGATCACGAAGCGTCATCCTCCGCCGCCGTGTTCGGCGCCACCGCACGCCGCCCATCGGGCATCACCGGACCACGCTCATCGAACCCCCCCCGTATGCCCAGCCTGCTCCCACGCCCGCCGATGCAACACCTGGAACAAGTCCGACATATCACTCACATACGGCCGCACATTCGGCTGTGTATTGATCCATGGATCATCACTCGTCAGCCCGCCGACCCCCATCAGACGCCCCGAATCCCACCGGTTCGCCTCCCGCAACCCCGACTCCCACACCTCCTCAGGCACCCGGAACGAGGCCTTCACCGCCGACTGCGCCGGCGCGTGCACATACCCCACCGACAGCACCTGATCCCACCGCACCCGCCACGACCGCGTCGACAACCCCTCCTCTGTCACCGTCAGATGCCGCGGATAGAACACCCCCACCACGAACGGCACCAGACAGAACACACTCAGAGGCAGAGCGATCCACATCAACGACTTGTACACCCTGAACGTCGGCGTCGTCCCCGCATCACTGATGAACAACGCGTACACCATCACGGCAACCGACACCGCCACAATGACCAACGGCAACAACCACCCCAGCACCCCGACCCGCGCCCGGAACGGCACCGCCGCCACCTGCTCCTCCAACGACAACCGCTTGAACCGCCGCGCCGATATCGTCTTCACACGCCCCATCATCACCCTCCAAACCATCCCGCGACCGTCGAGGCCGCATTCTTCGCTCCGTCCGCAACAGCGTTGCCGAGGTCCTCAACCGCCTGGGCGGGGTCCTTCACCACCGCCTCGACAGCGTCACCGGCACGTTCAGCAGTCCTCAATGTGATTGCCGGCCTTCTGGTGAGCGCCCGCGGCGATGTCGTCGTTCTCCTCCATCAGCGTGCGAGCCCGATCCACGAGCTCCTTCACGGTCTGACCGGCATCCAGCCAGGTCTGCTCGATCGCGTCGTAGTCCGCATCATTGTCCGTGGACTGGTCGATGGCCCCCACGAAGCGCTTCTGCCGGTCACTTCTGAGGGGAGCCAGCGATCTCCTGGACCGTCGCCTGCAACACTGAATAGAGCACTCCGGGCATCACCGGCACACCCACACACCGGGACTCGTCACGGAAGACCGCCAGCGGTGCCCGGTGCAGCGGCTGAACCCATTCGGCCACCACCTCACCCTCCTGGTTCCACCACCGCCACCAATCCGCTGACGCCTCGCTGCCCACTCCGTCAGCGCCCCAACGCCCCCGCCACAGCTCCGCCATCTCCGTCGGCGCCACATCGCCCGGAGCCTCCATCACCTCGTCTCGCAACCAATCAGCCCGCAGCCCTGCCCAGGTGAGGAGCACCGGCACCACCAGAGAGACCGGCACCGTCCGCACCCCCCTGCGGACGTTCGTTCCATCGCCATCCCCCTCGGGGACCACCACGACGACGGCGCCCCCTCGCCCGTCCAGACACATCTCGACCCGAAATCCCTGCCCCGACCTCGCTCCCACACCGCTGAGAATGGGAAGTTCCTGCTCAAGCACACGACGCTGCTCTGGCGAGGGCTCCGCCGCCCATGCTGACCACGGATCCTGACCCTGGACCGCCTCGTATCCCGCTTGAAGGCTCTCCAGCCACGGTGGGTTCAGGCCCTGCTCAGTCACGACCTCCCAGGAGTCCTGAGCTCTCACATCCGCGGGAACCTCGGGCCAGCAGATGTTCGATGCTGGTTCGGGCGCCCCCTGGCACACAACATTGCGGATCATCCGATCACACTGCCCGCCCCAGATCTCCAGGTCGGCCCCCGCCTCCGCCGTCAGCGTCAGCTCAACGATCTCGGCCCCGGATCCCACGTACCAGCGCACGCTGTGCCACGCGAGGGCCTCTTCCCAACCGATCACATGATGGCGCCGTCCGGGCAAGCCACGGCCAGTGAAGAACGCCTCATAAGACAGGAGGAGGAACCCCTCGACGACTTCCTGACCACCGAGAAACGCCTCTCGGAACGACGCAGAGGCCACATTGCCGTCTGCAGGTTCAGTGAAATGGCGTAGGGCGACCGTCGGATGCACGACTTCATGACCCTGGTGTGCCGTCTCCGGACTGATGTCGAAGACCAAGACATCGTCCCGCCCCGCGACTTCTGCAGGCACCGACACCCAGGCATCCGGCACCTCGAGGAGAAAACGCCCAAGACTCAGCTCCACGGGCCGACCCAGCCGTCCCACGGCTCCTGCCCCGGCCACAGCTTCTCTCGCTCCGGAGGCTGCCCATGCGCCCTCGCCCGCAACCGCTCGAACAACGGCAACAACGACTGGATCGGCGGATCCGTGGCGAACTGCGTCTGGATGACCCGGTGGCGCGGTTTCATCCCGCCCAACCCGAACGGGAACCCCGAATCCCACCGATTCCCCCGCCGCAGCTCATCCGTCCACGCACGCTCATGCACCATGAACCCCACCTGCGTTTTCTTGTCCGGCGCCTCACCATGCGTGGGATTCAGCCAGATCTCCTCCACATCCGACCACGCCACACGCCAGGAATCCGTCCACACCGCCTCCTCATCCACCATCAGGTGC
>NZ_JAUNHR010000044.1:18293-18529 GCF_030523875.1 Micrococcus sp.
ATCCATGTGTACGCCACGTACACGCTCAACGGAATGAACCCCACCACCGCCAGCCACCGGAACAGGACCAGCATCGGAGAGGGATCTTCGAACAGCACCGGCGGCAGCCCCAGCAGGATCATCACGAACAACACCCACAACACCACCGCCACCACGAACGCCGGCCACCACACCTCCGACCGGGCCCGCACCCGCAACGGCAACGACACCTCATCAGGATCCACCTACACCACGTC
>NZ_JAUNHR010000045.1 GCF_030523875.1 Micrococcus sp.
AGCAGGCCGCCCTGGGCCAGCACCCGCCCGAAGGCGCCGCGTTCCTCGGCCAGGTGGATCGCCGAGGGCTGGGTGCCGACGATCGGGACGCCGTCGGCCTCCAGGCCGGCCGCCAGACCGAGCGGGGTCTGCCCGCCGAGCTGGACGATGACGCCGACCACCTCGCCGGAGCGCTGCTCGGCGTGCACCACCTCGAGCACGTCCTCCAGGGTGAGCGGCTCGAAGTAGAGCCGGTCGGAGGTGTCGTAGTCGGTGGAGACGGTCTCGGGGTTGCAGTTGACCATGACGGTCTCGTAGCCGGCCTCGCGCAGGGCGAGGGTGGCGTGCACGCACGAGTAGTCGAACTCGATGCCCTGGCCGATCCGGTTGGGGCCGGAGCCCAGGATGACCACGGACTCCTTCTCATGCGGCTGGACCTCGGTCTCGAGGTCGTAGCTGGAGTACCGGTAGGGGGTGAACGCCTCGAACTCGGCGGCGCACGTGTCCACGGTCTTGAAGACGGGCCGCACGCCGAGCGCGTGCCGGACGCCGCGCACGACGGCCGGGTCCATGTGGCGCAGCGCGCCGATCTGGGCGTCCGAGAAGCCGTGGCGCTTGGCGCGGCGCAGGACCGCCTCGTCCAGCTGCGGGGCCGTGCGGACCTCGTCCGCGATCTCGTTGACCAGCATGAACTGGTCCAGGAACCACGGGTCGATCTTCGTGGCTTCGAGGGCCTCCTCGAGCGTGGCGCCCGCGTAGAGGGCCTGCTGGGTCTGGGCCAGGCGGTGCGTGGTGGCGGTGCGCGCCTGCTCGAGCAGGGCGGCCGGGTCGGCGTCGCGGTCGAAGGCCAGCTCCGAGCCCTTCTGCTCGAGCGAGCGCAGGGCCTTCTGCAGGGCCTCGGTGAAGTTGCGGCCGATCGCCATGGCCTCGCCCACCGACTTCATGGTGGTGGTCAGGGTGGGGTCCGCGGCGGGGAACTTCTCGAACGCGAAGCGCGGGACCTTCACCACCACGTAGTCGAGCACCGGCTCGAAGGAGGCCGGGGTCTTCTGCGTGATGTCGTTGGGGATCTCGTCCATCGTGTAGCCCAGGGCCAGCTTCGTGGCGATCTTGGCGATCGCGAAGCCGGTGGCCTTCGAGGCCAGCGCCGAGGAGCGGGACACGCGCGGGTTCATCTCGATGACGACGACGCGCCCGTCCTCCGGGTTCACGGCGAACTGGATGTTGCAGCCGCCGGTGTCCACGCCGACCTCGCGGATGACGTTGATGGAGATGTCGCGCAGCTTCTGGTACTCGCGGTCCGTCAGCGTCATGGCCGGGGCCACGGTGATGGAGTCGCCGGTGTGCACGCCCACGGGGTCCACGTTCTCGATCGAGCAGACCACCACGACGTTGTCGTTCTTGTCCCGCATCATCTCGAGCTCGTACTCCTTCCACCCGAGGATGGACTCCTCCAGGAGCACCTCCGAGGTGGGCGAGTACTGCAGGCCGGCGCCGCAGATGCGCCGCAGGTCGGCCTCGTCGTAGGCCATGCCGGAGCCGAGGCCGCCCATCGTGAAGGACGGGCGCACGACCACGGGGTACTTCAGGTCCTCGACGGCGGCGAGGGCCTCCTCCATGGTGTGCACGATGTGGGACCGGGCCGACTCGCCGCCCGAGCGCTCGACGACGCCCTTGAACTTCTCGCGGTTCTCGCCCAGCTCGATCGCTGCGATGTTCGCGCCGATCAGCTCCACCCCGTACTCCTCCAGCACCCCGTCCTTGTCCAGGGCGATGGCGGTGTTCAGCGCGGTCTGCCCGCCGAGGGTCGGCAGGACGGCGTCCGGGCGCTCCTTCTCGATGATCTTGGCGACCACCTCGGGGGTGATGGGCTCCACGTAGGTGGCGTCGGCCAGCTCCGGGTCGGTCATGATCGTGGCCGGGTTGGAGTTCACCAGGACGACGCGGACGCCCTCCTCCTTGAGCACGCGGATGGCCTGCGTGCCGGAGTAGTCGAACTCGGCGGCCTGGCCGATCACGATGGGGCCGGAGCCGATGACCAGGACGGACTTCAGGTCGGTGCGCTTGGGCATGGATCAGGCTCCTTCGGTGGTGGCGGACGCGGCGGTGCCGGCGCGGCGCTCGGCGAGCGCCTGCGCGAAGCGGTCGAACAGGCCGAGCGAGTCGTGCGGCCCGGCGGCGGCCTCGGGGTGGAACTGGACGGAGAAGGCGGGGCGGTCGAGCAGGCGCAGGCCCTCGACCACCTGGTCGTTGAGGGACCAGTGGGAGACCTCGACGCGGCCGTAGCGGGCCTCGGGGGCCTCGACGGCCTCCCCGAGGGGCGCGTCGACGGCGAAGCCGTGGTTCTGCGAGGTGATCTCCACCCGGCCGGTGGCCTTGTCCATCACGGGCTGGTTGGGGCCGCGATGGCCGAACGGCAGCTTGTAGGTGCCGAAGCCGAGGGCGCGGCCGAAGATCTGGTTGCCGAAGCAGATGCCGAAGTACGGCAGCCCGGCGTCGAGCACCTGGCGCAGCACGGCCACCTGCTCGTCCGCGGTGGCGGGGTCGCCCGGGCCGTTGGAGAGGAACACGCCGTCCGGCTCGACGGCCTGGATGGCCGCGAAGTCGGCGTCCGCGGGCAGCACGTGCACGCGGATGCCGCGGGCGGCCAGGTGCCGCGGGGTGGCGGCCTTGATGCCGAGGTCCAGGGCGGCGATCGTGGCGATCGGCTCGCCCTCCCACCCGTGGTCGGCCGGCTCGACGACGTAGGCCTCCTCCGCCGTGACGGTCTCGGCCAGGCGGGCGCCCGCCATGGAGGGCTGGCTGCGGACCTGCTCGAGCAGCTCCGCCTCGGGGCGGAGGGCGTCCTCGCCGGAGAAGATGCCGGCCTTCATGGCGCCCTCGGTGCGCAGGGCGCGGGTGATCGCCCGGGTGTCCACGTCCTGGATGCCGACCACCCCGTGGGCGGTGAGCTCCTCGTCCAGGGTGCGCTCGGAGCGCCAGTTCGACGGGCGCCGCGCGGCGTCGCGGACCACGTAGCCGGCCACCCAGATCGCCCGGGACTCGGCGTCCTCGTCGTTGACGCCGGTATTGCCGATGTGCGGGGCGGTCTGCACCACGATCTGGCGGGCGTAGGAGGGGTCGGTGAGGGTCTCCTGGTAGCCGGTCATGCCGGTGGTGAAGACGGCCTCGCCCAGGGTGGTGCCGCGGGCGCCGTAGGGACGACCGCGGTGCACGGAGCCGTCCTCCAGCACCAGCACGGCGGTCTCGGGGGTCGGGGTGCTCATCGGGCGTCCTCCTGTCCTGCGCGGGCGGGGGCCGCGCGGTCGATGATGGTCTGCAGGGCCGCCAGCAGGCGCGCCCGGTCCTCGGGTCGGCGGGGGCGGAAGGCCGAGGTGAGGTCGGCGTCGCCGAGGCGCCAGCCCCACGCGATCAGGCCGCCGGGCTCCACGAACTTGCCTGCGATCCCGGCCGAGAGGCCGGCCTCGCCCAGGTGCGCGGCGGGCACGAACAGGGGGGCCATCTCCGGGCGCAGCACGAGCAGGCCGGGCCGGTCGCCGGCGGTGTGGACCTCCAGCACCGCGTCCGAGCGCAGCCCCAGCCCGTGCACGGCCACGCGGTCCAGGCGGTCCTGGCCGGAGACCGTGCCCACGAACATGCCCTCGGAGCGCTCGGCGGGCTCGAGCTCGAGCACCTCGGGCGGCACCGGCGCGGGCGCCGGGATGCCGGCCTGGCGGCGGTGCCGGCCGCGCCAGCCCCACCACAGCAGGGAGAGCAGCAGCGCGATCACGGCCAGGGTGCCCAGGGTCAGCGGCAGCCACACGTCCCCGTAGTCCTTCATGGGGGCCTGCGGCGCCACGGGGCGCACGCCGGCCAGGGCGGCCGCCGCCATCGTCGGCGCGGTCGAGGCGATCACGCCGCGCCCCCCTCGGCCGGGTGCCGCACGGGCTCGGCGAGCGCGCCGTCCGTGACCACGGCCCGGCCGCGGTACACGGTGTGCACGACGGCGCCGGGCAGCTCCATGCCGCGGTACGGGCTGTTCCGCGATCGCGTGGCGTGGGTCTCGGGGTCGACGGCGCGGCGCACGGCGGGGTCCCAGAGGACGAGGTTGGCGGGGGCGCCGACGGTGGGCACGCCGGCCTCGTCCGCCTGGCCCTGCTCGGTGAGCCCGCCGATGCGGGCCGGGGCCACGGACATCGCGCGGGCGACGCCGGCCCAGTCCATCAGGCCGGTGTCCACCATGGCGTGCTGCACCACGGACAGCGCGGTCTCCAGGCCGGTCATGCCCATGGCCGCGACGGTCCACTCGCACTGCTTGGCCTCCGCGGTGTGGGGGGCGTGGTCCGTGCCCACGGTGTCGATCGTGCCGTCGGCGAGTGCGGCGCGCAGGGCGAGCACGTCGGACTCGCGGCGCAGGGGCGGGTTCACCTTGTACACCGGGTCGTAGCTGCGCACGAGCTCCTCGGTGAGCAGCAGGTGGTGGGGGGTGACCTCGGCGGTGACCTGCACCCCCTGCTCCTTGGCCCAGCGGATGAGCTCGACGGAGCCGGCGGTGGACACGTGGCACACGTGCAGGCGGGAGTCCACGTGCCGGGCCAGCAGGACGTCGCGGGCGATGATCGCCTCCTCGGCGACGGCGGGCCAGCCGGCCAGGCCGAGGACGCCGGAGAGCTCGGACTCGTTCATCTGGGCGCCCGCGGTGAGCTTCGGCTCCTGGGCGTGCTGGGCGACGAACCCGTCGAAGGACTTCACGTACTCGAGGGCGCGGCGCATGATCACGGCGTCGTGCACGCACATGCCGTCGTCGGAGAACATCCGCACGCGGGCCTGGGAGTCGGCCATCGCGCCGAGGTCGGCCAGGGCCTCGCCGGCCAGGCCCACGGTCACGGCGCCCACCGGGTGGACGTCGCACCAGCCGGCCTCGCGGCCCAGGCGCCAGACCTGCTCGACGACGCCGGCGGTGTCCGCGGTGGGGGTGGAGTTGGCCATGGCGTGCACGGCGGTGAAGCCGCCCATGGC
Organism: Micrococcus sp.; assembly: GCF_030523875.1. Classification (GTDB taxonomy): domain Bacteria; phylum Actinomycetota; class Actinomycetes; order Actinomycetales; family Micrococcaceae; genus Micrococcus. The sequence continues at coordinate 4,978 of NZ_JAUNHR010000045.1, forward strand.
GGCGGCGCGGGTGCCGGTCTCGACGGTCTCCGCGTCCTCCTTGCCGGGCTGGCGCAGGTGGGTGTGCAGGTCCACGAGGCCCGGCAGCAGCACGAGGCCCTCGGCCGGGATCCGCCGGGCGTCGCGGGCGCGGGCGTCGTCGAGGGCGCCGACGGCGGCCACGCGGCCCTCCGCCACGAGGACGTCGGCGGTGTCCCCCGAGGCGAGGGTCGCCCCACGGAACAGCAGGTCGGGGAGGTCGGTGGTGGGGGTGCTCACGGGCGGTCCTCCTGGGCGGGGGCGGTCGGGGCGGGGGCGGCGTCCTGGTTCAGCACGAGGTGCAGCACGGCCATGCGCACCGAGACGCCGTTGGCCACCTGCTCCAGGACGGTGTTGCGCGGGGAGTCGGCGGCGGCGTCGCAGATCTCGAGGCCGCGGTTCATGGGGCCGGGGTGCATCACCAGCGGGGCGGCGAGGGCGCCGCCGGGGCGGGCGGACAGACGGGCGAAGCGGTCCGGGGTGAGGCCCCACGTGCGGGTGTACTCCCCCGCGGAGGGGAAGAAGGCCCCGCCCATGCGCTCGCCCTGCACGCGCAGCATCATGACGGCGTCCGGGGCGTCCTCGAGGACCTCGTCCAGCGAGTAGGTCACCCGGGCCGGCCAGGCGCCCACGCCCACGGGCAGCAGGGTGGGCGGGGCGGCGAGGGTCACGCGGGCGCCGAGCAGGGTCAGCAGCCACACGTTGGAGCGGGCCACCCGGGAGTGGAGGATGTCGCCGACGATCACCACGTGCATCCCGGCCAGGTCCGTGCCCTCGGGGCGGCGTCCGGCCTCGGCGGCGAGGTGGCGGCGCAGCGTGAACGCGTCCAGCAGCGCCTGGGTGGGGTGCGCGTGGGTGCCGTCGCCGGCGTTGACGACGGCGGAGCGCACCCAGCCGGAGTCGGCCAGCTGGCGGGCCGCGCCCGAGGACCAGTGGCGCATCACGATCGCGTCCGCGCCGATGGCCTCGAGGGTCTGCACGGTGTCCTTGAGGGACTCCCCCTTGGAGACCGAGGAGCCCTTGGCGGAGAAGTTGATCACGTCCGCGGACAGCCGCTTGGCGGCGGCCTCGAAGGAGATGCGGGTGCGGGTGGAGTCCTCGAGGAAGAGGTTGACCACGGTGCGCCCGCGCAGGGCCGGCAGCTTCTTGACCTCGCGGTCGTTGACGGCGGCCATCTCCTCGGCCGTGTCGAGGATCGCGAGGGCCTCGGTGCGGGTCAGGTCGGCGGTGTCGAGCAGGTGGCGCACGGCTCAGCCCTCCCGGGGGGTCTCGGCGGGGGCGTCGGCGATGCGCACGGCGTCCTCGGCGTCCCGTCCGCCGGCGTCGGGCCCGTCCACCTCGACGAGGCGGACCTGGACCCGTTCGGCGGTGGAGGTGGGCAGGTTCTTACCCACGAAGTCCGCGCGGATCGGCAGCTCGCGGTGCCCGCGGTCCACGAGGACCGCCAGGCGCACCGCGGCGGGCCGGCCGAGGTCGGCCAGCGCGTCGAGGGCGGCGCGGACGGTGCGGCCGGAGAACAGGACGTCGTCCACGAGCACCACCACGGCGCCGTCGATCGGAGTGCGCGGCAGGCGGGTCGGCGCGGGCGTGCGCGCGGCGCCGCGGCGCAGGTCGGCGCGGTAGAGGGTGACGTCCACCTCCCCCACGGACGCGTCGGCGTCGAACGCAGGGTCGATGCGGTGCAGGACGGCGCCCAGGCGGCGGGCCAGGGGCACGCCGCGGCGCGGGATGCCCATCAGGACCAGGCCCGCCGGGCCCTTGTTGGCCTCGAGGATCTCGTGGGCGACGCGCGTGAGCGCGCGGTCGATCTCGGGGGACGTCAGGACGGTGCGTGCAGCACGAGGTGCGGCCGGGGTCTGGCCCATGGCGGCGCCTCCTTCCCCGCCTCACAGGACGGTCGTTAAAGGATGCGGTGCGCGCTCACGGTCCCCGCGGGGGCCGACGGGCGCGCCTCGAGAGTACCAGCGCGGCCCCGGGGCGGCGGAGCCGGGGACGCCTGCCCCCGGCCCCGGGCCGGGGGGGGCGGGCGCAGGCCCGCCCGGGGGGGGGGGGCGGGGGCGCCCGCCCCCGCCCCCCGGGCCGCGGGGGGGGGGGGTCGGCGGCGCCCCCGCCCCCGGCCCCCGGACGGGAGGGGACGGGCTCAGGCCAGCAGCGTGGGCTTGACCTGCTGCAGCCGGCCGAGCAGGCCGTTGACGAACTCGGGCGAGTCGTCCGTGGACAGGGCCGCGGCCAGTGCCACGGCCTCCGAGACGGCGACGCCGTCCGGCACGTCGTCCTGGAACAGCAGCTCCCACGCGCCCACGCGCAGGATGGCGCGGTCCACGGCGGGCATGCGGTCCAGGGACCAGCCGCGCGAGTAGGAGGTCAGGGCCTCGTCCAGGCGCTCCTGGTCCGCGATCACGCCCTCGACGAGCCGCTGGGTGTACTCGTTGACCTTCAGGTCCGTGCTCTCACGCCGCGTGCGGATGCCCTCGAGGACGCTGCTCCCGCGGGCCTCGGCCTCGAACAGGATCTCCACGGCGCGCTGCCGGGAGCGGCTGCGCGCCGTGGTCCCCCGCTTCGCGGCGGACGGGGAGGCGCTGTCAGTCATTCACGCGGCCCAGGTAGTCGCCGGAGCGGGTGTCCACCTTGACGCGGGTACCCTGCTCCACGAACAGCGGCACCTGGATCTCCGCGCCGGTCTCCACGGTGGCGGGCTTGGTGCCGGCCGAGGAGCGGTCGCCCTGCAGGCCCGGCTCGGTGTAGGTGATCTCCAGGACCACGGACGCCGGCATCTCGAGGTACAGCGGGGTGCCCTCGTTGAGGGCGATGACCACCTGGGTGTTCTCCAGCATGAACTTGGCGGCGTCGCCCACGACGGCGGCGGGCACCGTGATCTGGTCGTAGTCCTTGACGTCCATGAAGACGTAGTCCTCGCCGTCCTGGTACAGGTACTGGTAGTCCGAGCGGTCCACCGTGGCGAACTCCACCTTGGTGCCGGCGTTGAAGGTCTTGTCCACGACCTTGCCGGTGGTGATGTTCTTCATCTTGGTGCGCACGAACGCACCGCCCTTGCCCGGCTTGACGTGCTGGAACTCGATGACGTTCCAGAGCTGGCCCTCCAGGTTCAGCACGGAGCCGTTCTTGATGTCGTTGGTGGTCGCCACGTGGTCTCTCCCGATCTCCTGCGGACCTCGCCGGGCCCGCGTCCTTGTCTGTCAGTGTGCGCCTGCCAGTGTACTGGCGAGGCTCATTCGGCGATCTCCTGGTAGGCCGCGAACAGCAGGGACGCGTCCGGGATGTCCACGGTGACCGGGCGGCCCGGCCCATCCAGCAGGACGAAGCGCAGCTGGTCGCCGCGGTTCTTCTTGTCCCGCCGGATGCCGTCCAGCAGGGACTGCCAGCGGTCCCCGCGGTAGGACACGGGCAGGCCCAGGGACTGCAGGACGGACCAGTGGCGGTCCGCGGTGGCGTCGTCGAGCCGGCCCAGGGAGCGGGCGAGCTCGGCGGCGAAGACCAGGCCCACCGAGACCGCGGCGCCGTGGCGCCACTGGTACCGCTCGGCCAGCTCGATCGCGTGGCCCAGGGTGTGGCCGTAGTTGAGGGACTCGCGGGGTCCGGCCTCGCGCAGGTCCTCGGAGACCACCCGGGCCTTGACGGCGATGGAGCGCTCGATCAGCTCGCGCAGCACGGCCGAGTGCGGGTTCTGCGCCTGGGCCGGGTCCGCCTCGATCAGGTCCAGGATCCGCGGGTCCGCGATGAAGCCGCACTTGACCACCTCGGCGAGTCCGGAGACCAGCTCGTTGGCGGGCAGGGTGAGCAGCGTGTCGAGGTCCGCCAGCACGCCGGCCGGCGGGTGGAAGGCGCCCACGAGGTTCTTGCCCTCGGAGGTGTTGATGCCGGTCTTGCCGCCCACGGCGGCGTCCACCATGCCCAGCAGGGTGGTGGGCATGTGGATCACCCGCACCCCGCGCAGCCACGTGGCGGCCACGAAGCCGGCGAGGTCCGAGACGGCGCCGCCGCCCACGGACACGATCGCGTCCGAGCGCGTGAAGTCGTTCTGGCCCAGGACCTGCCAGCAGAAGCCGGCCACCTGCAGGTGCTTGCCCTCCTCCGCGTCCGGGATCTCCGCGGTGAGGGAGGTCAGGCCGGCGGCCTCGAGGTCGTTCTTCACCACGTCGCCGGTGGCGCGCAGCGCCCGGGGGTGGATCACGAGGACGCGGCGCACGTGGGGGCCCAGCATCGCGGGCAGGCGGGCGAGCAGGCCGCGGCCCACCACCACGTCGTAGCCGCCGGAGGCCGCCGCGGCGGAGCCGCCGGACACGGGGATCACGGTGACGTCCGACGCGTCCGCGGCGGGCGGGGCCTCGGCGGGCGGGGCGGTCTCGATCGGGTCCGGCTGGATGTCCGTCATGGGCGCGTTCGACTCCTCGGGGTCGGGGGGATCAGGTCCACGATACGCGAGGCCGCCTCGGCCGGGGACAGGCCGGTGCCGTCCACCTCGACGTCCGACGCCGCCCGGTACAGCGGCGCCCGCTCGGCGAGGATGCGCCGCCACATGCCCGCCGGATCCCCCGCCAGGACGGGCCGCCCGGCCCCGCCGCCCACGCGGCGCAGGGCCTCCTCCTCCGCCACCGTGAGGCTCACCACGAGGGCCGGGGACGCCGTCAGCCGGGACCGGGTGGCCGCGCTCAGCACGGCGCCGCCCCCGCACGCGAGCACGCAGGGCTCGGGCAGGGCGAGGACGTGGCCGACGACGCGCTCCTCCTCCCGTCGGAACGCCGGCTCGCCGTGCTCGGCGAAGAACGCCGGGATGGGGCCGTGGGCGCGCACGAACAGGTCGTCGGCGTCCACGAACGCCAGGCACAGCCGCTCGGCCACGTGGCGGCCGACCGTGGTCTTGCCCGCGCCCATGGGGCCGACGAGGACGACGCCGGCCGGGGGCTGCGGTGCGGCGGCGCCGGCGTCGCGGCGGGCGCGGGCGCCGGCCAGGCGGGCGTCCAGCCCGCGGACCATGGCCTCCCAGGAGGGGGCGAGGTCCGCGGGCGAGGGCGCGTCCGTCATGAGAGGGGGTCGCCCATGGGCCCCTCGCCCCCGCCCTCGGCCGGGGCGTCCGGCAGGACGGGCAGGGACTGCGCGAACGCCGTCATGTTGCGGCGGGTCTCGGCGACCGAGTCGCCGCCGAACTTCTCGAGCACCGCGTCGGCCAGCACGAGGGCCACCATGGCCTCGGCGACGATCCCGGCGGCGGGCACGGCGGCGACGTCGGAGCGCTGGTGGTGCGCGGTGGTCTCCGCCCCGGTGGCGACGTCCACGGTGGGCAGCGCCCGGGGAACGGTGGCGATCGGCTTCATGGCGGCGGACACGCGCAGCACCTCGCCGGTGGACATGCCGGCCTCGATCCCGCCGGCGCGCTCGGTCATGCGGCGCGGGCGGCCGTCCTCGCCGCGGGTGATGCCGTCGTGGGCGTCGGAGCCGCGGCGGGAGGCGGTGGCGAACCCGTCGCCCACCTGCACGCCCTTGATGGCCTGGATGCCCATGAGGGCGCCGGCCAGGCGCGCGTCGAGGCGGCGGTCCCAGTGCACGTGCGAGCCCAGGCCCACGGGCACCCCGTAGGCCAGGACCTCCACGACGCCGCCCAGGGTCTCCCCCGCCTTGTGGGCGTCGTCCACCTCGGCGACCATCGCCGCGGACACCTCCGGGTCGAGGCAGCGCACGGGGTCGGCGTCGAGCCGGTCCTGGTCCTCGGGCCGCGGGAAGGCGTGGTCCTCGGGCAGGGCCACGGCGCCGAAGGACACCGTGTGGGAGACGATCCGCACGCCGAGCTCGGCGAGGAACGAGCGGGCCACGGTGCCGAGGGCCACGCGCGCGGCGGTCTCGCGGGCCGAGGCGCGCTCGAGCAGCGGACGGGCCTCGTCGAAGCCGTACTTCTGCATGCCCGTGAGGTCCGCGTGCCCGGGGCGCGGGCGCGTCAGCGGCTGGGAGCGGGCCAGGCCGGCCAGCTCCTCCTCGGGCACCGGGTCGGCGGACATGACCTTCTCCCACTTCGGCCACTCGGTGTTGCCCACCTGGATGGCCACCGGGGAGCCGAGGGTGCGGCCGTGCCGCACGCCGCCGAGGATCGTCACGGCGTCCTGCTCGAACTTCATCCGGGCGCCGCGGCCGTAGCCGAGACGACGGCGCGCGAGCGCGTCCTGCACGTCCTGCGTCGTCACCGGGATCCCGGCGGGCAGTCCTTCGACGATTCCTGTGAGCGCGGGGCCATGAGACTCGCCCGCTGTCAACCAGCGCACCATGCGCCCGAGTCTCTCACGGGCGCCGCCTCCTCCGGCCCCGTGTGACCCCGCCGGACGGTCCTCCCCCGGCGGCTCAGCGCGGCAGGGCGGCGGGGCCCAGGGCCTCGGCGGCGGCGCGGGTGACGGCCGACCAGTCCGGCTCGGGCGTGCCGAGCGTGCGTCGGGGGCGCTCGGTGAACAGGCGCACCTGCTCCACCCCCTGGTGCAGGAGCATCGCGACGCCCGAGACCACCGTCCCGCCGGCGTCGGACCACGCCCGGGCCAGCACGGAGGGCCAGGGGTCGTACGCGGCGTCCAGCAGGGGCGGCAGCTCCCCCGGGGCGACGACGGCGGCCAGCGGGTCCGCCGCGCGCGGCGGCAGGGTGGACACCACGGCCCTCAGCCCGCCCGCCGCGGCCACCAGTGCCTCCTGCGGGCACGTCGCGGCCGCCAGGCCGAGATCGCGGGCGAGGCCGAGGACGTCCACGGCCCGGCCGGCGTCGCGCACCCCGAAGCGGACGGCGTCCGCGCCGAGGGCGTGGGCCGCGGCCACCGCGGCGGAGGCGGTGCCCCCGTTGCCCAGCACGCCCACCGTGCCGCCGCGGACGGACGTGTCCAGGCCGCCGTCGGCGAGGGCGCGGACGATCCCGTCCACGTCCGTGTTGTGCGCGAGGACGCGGCCCGGGTGCTCGGGGTGGTCGCGCACGAGCGTGTTGGCCACGCCGAGGGCGCGCACCCGGTCGGTGAGCTCGTCCGCGGCGGCCACGACGGCGGACTTCAGCGGCATGGTGACCGAGCAGCCGAGCCAGTCCTCCCCCGCCGTGAGCGCGGCGGGCGCGCCGACCTCCCCCGGCACGCCCAGCCGGTGCGCCAGGAACGCGTGCACCTGATCCTCGCCGAGGTCCTCCCGCGTGTACTCGACGTCCAGGCCGAGCACCGCGCACGCGGCGCCGTGCAGGACCGGGGAGAGCGAGTGGGCCACGGGACGACCCAGGACGGCCGCGCGCAGGCGGGGGGCGCCCGCCGCGCTCACGAGCAGATCTCCGGGTTCTGGGCGCAGTACGTGCGGAACTCCTCCTGATAGGCCCGGTGCTGCTCGTAGGTCTTCGAGAACTCCGTGCGCCCGGTGGCGATGTCCACGGTGACCCAGTAGAGGTCGTCGGAGGGCACCGGCGCGAGGGCGCCCTCCACCGCGGCGTCCGAGGGCATGCCGATCGGCCCCGGCGGCAGGCCCCGGTGCTGGTACGTGTTGTAGGGGTTGGACTCGTCCGCCCGCTGGGCGGCGGTGAACTGCAGGTTGCGGCGGCCCAGGCCGTAGTTCACGGTGGAGTCCACCTGGAGCAGGCCGCGGGTCTCCGCGTCCACGTCCGCCAGGCGGTTCTCGATGATGCCGGCCACGCGGGCGTAGTCCTTCGGCAGGGCCTCGGCCTCGAGGATGGAGGCCATCGTGACGACCCGCTGCTGCTGCGCCGGGTCGGTGACGCCGTGCTGGACGAGGAAGGCCAGGCGGGGCTTGACGAGCTCGGCCAGGATGTCCTCCGCGTCGGCGTCCACCGGCGGGTAGTGCTCGCCCGGGTCCAGCCAGCCCTCGAGGCTCGGCGCCTCGGCCGGCACCCCGTACGCCGTGGGGTCCGCCGCGGCGGCGTCGAACTCGGCCCGCGGGATGCCGGTGGACTCGGCCACCGCGTCGAGCGCCTCGTCCAGCCACTGGCCGCGGCCGATCACCACGTAGTGGGCGGCGCCGTCGGAGCGGCCCTGCAGGACCGCCAGCGCGTCCGCCGCGGGCATCCGCTCGCGCAGCACGTAGTCGCCGGCGCCCACCGAGGACTGGCCGGCCTCCTCCGCGGCCTCGAGCACGGCCCGGTCCGAGGCGACGATGCCGCGCTCGTCCAGCCGGGCGGCGATCGAGCCCAGGTCCTCGCCCGGGCGCACCGTGAACGTGACGTCCTCCCCCGAGGCCTCCGGGCGGTCCGCCGGCTCGAACAGGCCGCGCGTCAGCCACGCCGCCCCCAGGACGACGGCGAGGGCCACCGCACCCAGCACGAGCGCCGTGCGCAGACCCTGCCCTGACCGGCCGCCCCGCGCGTGGGCACCGCGGCCCGCCACGGGCACGGCGCCGGCGGCCCGGGCACGACCCGGCGCCAGGCGACCCGAGGTGAGGCGACCCGCCGCGTCCCGGGCTGCGGGATCGGCGTCGTCGCTGTCGTCCTCGCCGCGGTCCACGAAGGAGAAGACGTCCAGGTCGTCGTCCGGGTCCTCCTCGTGCCCCTGCGGCGTCTCGGGCGGGATGCTCATCGGTCGGTCTCCTCCTCGGCGGGCGTCCCCGCCCACATGCCGGTGCGCCGCTGCTCGTCGAGCGCGGACTGCAGGATGGCCACCGCGGCGGCCTGGTCGATCACGTCACGGCTGTCCTTCACCCGGCGCCCGGCCCGGTGCAGGCCCGCCTGGGCCGTGACCGTGCTCAGCCGCTCGTCCACGAGCCTCACGGGCACATGGCGGCCCTCCCGGGCCAGGCGCTCGCGGACGGCGGCCGCGTAGGCGAGGGCGTCCTCGGTGGACGGGGTGTGCTCCCCGCGCAGGTTGCGCGGCAGCCCCACCACCACGGCGACGACGTCCAGCTCCTCCGCGTGGGCGGCGAGCTCGTCGAGGTCGCGCAGGCGCCTGGCGTCCCGGCGCAGCGTGGCCACGGGGGTGGCCATGAGCCCGTCCGGGTCGGAGGACGCGAGGCCCACGCGGGCCCGGCCCACGTCGACGGCGAGCACGCGGCCGCGGACCACGGCGTCCGCCCCCGGCCCGGAGGTCGGGTCGGGGGCCTGCGGCGCGGCGGCGGCGTCCACGGGGGCGGGCCTCAGGCGTCCTGGACGGCGGCGCGCACCGCGTCCAGGGCCTGCTCCACGGCGGAGGCGTCCTGGCCGCCGCCCTGGGCGACGTCGTCCTTGCCGCCGCCCCCGCCGCCGAGCACGCCGGTGGCGGTCTTGACCATGGCGCCGGCCTTGAGCCCGGCGGAGCGGGCGGCCTCGTTGGTGGCCACCACGACGAGCGGGCGGCCCTTGGCCTCGCCGGTCAGGGCGACGAGCACCGGGGTGCCCGCGGCGTTGCCGGCGGCGTTCTCGAGACGGGAGCGCAGGTCGAGCACGAGGGAGCGCAGCTGGTCGCCGGCCACCTCGCCCACGTGGTGGGCGAGGACCCTGACGGAGGCGCCGGACGCCGTCGTGACGTCCTGGGCCTGGGCGGCCAGGGTGCCGGCCTGGGCCTGGAGGGCCCTGGCCTGGAGGTCGGCCACCTGCTTCTCGGCGGCCTTGAGTCGGTCCATGGTGGCGGAGATGCGGTCCTTGAGCTGGTCGGCGGGCGCCTTGAACATCTCGGACAGGTCGGAGACGAGGGTGCGCTCGGCGGCCAGGTGGCGGAACGAGTCCAGGCCCACGAGGGCCTCGACGCGGCGGTTGCCCGAGCCCACGGACTGCTCGCCCAGCAGGGTCAGGGAGCCGATCTGCGCGGTGCGGCCCACGTGGGTGCCGCCGCACAGCTCGCGGGACCAGGCGCCGTCGATCTCCACGACGCGCACGCGGTCCCCGTACTTCTCGCCGAAGAGGGACATGGCGCCCATCCTCCGGGCCTCGTCCAGGGACATCTCCTGGGTGAGCACCTGGTGGTCGTCGCGGATGGCGATGTTCACCACGTCCTCGATCTCCGAGCGCGCCATGGCGGACACGGACTCCGCCCAGCGGAAGTCGAAGCGCAGGTAGCCCTCCTTGTTGAAGGAGCCGGACTGCGTGGCCTCCGGGCCGAGGATCTGGTGCAGCGCGGCGTGCACCAGGTGCGTGCCGGAGTGCGCCTTCTCGCCGTCCAGGCGGCGCTGCAGGTCGATCCGGCCGACGGCGTCCGCGCCCACGGGCACCTCGCCCTCGGCCACGCGCACCTTGTGCACGGACAGGCCCTTGACCGGGGCCTGGACGTCGAGCACCTCGAGGGTGAAGCCGTCGCCCGTGATCAGGCCGGTGTCCGCGGCCTGGCCGCCGGACTCGGCGTAGAACGGGGTGGCGTCCAGGACGAGCTCGACCTCCTGGCCGGCCCCGGCGGAGGGGACCTCCTCGCCGCCGGCCAGCAGGCCGCGCACCACGGACTCGGTGGTGTGCTCGGTGTAGCCGGTGAAGTGGGTCTGCCCCTCGGAGCGCAGCCGCTGGTACACGGCGGTGTCCCCGTGGCCGGACTTCTTGGCCTTGGCGTCCGCGCGGGCGCGGTTCCGCTGCTCGGCCATCAGGGTGCGGAAGCCCTCCTGGTCCACGGCGACGCCGGCCTCCTCGGCGATCTCGAGGGTCAGCTCGATCGGGAAGCCGTAGGTGTCGTGCAGCTCGAAGGCGTCCGCGCCGCCCACGCCGGCGCCCGCGGTGCGGGCCTGGGCGAGGGCTGCGTCCAGGCGGGCGGTGCCCGCGGCGATCGTGCGCAGGAACGCCTTCTCCTCGGCGTACGCGATGCGGGAGATGCGCTCGAACTCGTCCGCCACCACCGGGTAGGCCCCGGCCATCGCGTCGCGGGAGACCGGCAGCAGCTCCGGGAACACCGGGTCGGTGACGCCCATCAGGCGCAGGGCGCGCACCACGCGGCGGATCAGGCGGCGCAGCACGTAGCCGCGGCCCTCGTTGCCGGGGCGGACGCCGTCGCCGATCAGCATGAGCGCCGAGCGCACGTGGTCGGCCACCATGCGCAGGCGCACGTCGTCCTCGTAGTGCGGGTCGGCCGGGTCCTCGGTGGAGGTGTACTCGCGGCCGGCCAGTGCGGCGGCACGGTCGAGGACGGGACGGACCTGGTCCGTCTCGTACATGTTCTCCACGCCCTGCAGGATCATCGCGAGGCGCTCCAGGCCCAGGCCCGTGTCGATGTTCTTGTTCTGCAGCTCGCCGGCGACGTCGAAGTCGTCCTTGGAGCGCACCGCGGAGAGGCGGTACTGCATGAACACGAGGTTCCAGATCTCGATGTAGCGGGTGTCGTCCGCCTCCGGTCCGCCCTCCACGCCGTACGCGGGGCCGCGGTCGTAGAAGATCTCGGAGCAGGGGCCGCCGGGGCCGGGCTGGCCGGTGTTCCAGTAGTTGTCCGCGGTGCCCATCCGCTGGATGCGCTCGGCGGGCACGCCGACGTCCTCGCGCCAGATGCGCGCGGCCTCGTCGTCCTCCTCGTACACCGTGACCCACAGGCGCTCGGGGTCCAGGCCGAAGCCGCCCTCGCCCACCGGGGTGGTCAGCAGCTCCCAGGCCATGGGGATGGCCCTCTCCTTGAAGTAGTCGCCGAAGGAGAAGTTGCCGCACATCTGGAAGAAGGTGCCGTGGCGGACGGTCTTGCCGACCTCCTCGATGTCCGCGGTGCGGATGCACTTCTGCACGGACACGGCCCGCGGCGAGGGCGGGGTCTGCTCGCCCAGGAAGTAGGGGATGAACGGGACCATGCCGGCCACCGTGAACAGCAGCGAGGGGTCCGGCGAGACCAGGGAGGCCGAGGGCACGGCCCGGTGGCCCTGCTTCTCGAAGTAGGCCGTCCAGCGGCGGGCGATCTCGTGGGACTTCATGCGTTCGGGTCCTTCGGGGTGGTCGGGGCGGCGGGGGCGTCGACGGCCTCGCCGGGGATGGTCATGCGGGCGGACGGCGACGGGCGCGTGCGCTCCCCCGGGTGGCGCGCCTCCCCGGGGCCGGGGGCGGTCTCACCCGGGACGATGGTGACGGCCGGGCCGAGCAGCTGGGACACCCACGGCGGGGCATCGGCGCGCAGGCGCTCGGTGAACGCCTGGGCGCTCTGGGCGACGGCCTCGGCGGCGGCGTCCCCCACGGCCTGGCCGGCGGAGCGGCCCAGGCGGGTGGGGTCCAGGGTCTCGCGGACGCGGCGGCCGGCCTCCTGCTCGGCGGCACGGCGGCCCGTCTCGGTCGCGCGGTGGGCGAGCCATCCGGCGGCGGTGCCGGTGCCGAGCAGCAGCAGCGAACGGATCACGGTGTCCTCCTGACATGGGCGCCCCGGCGGGCGCACGGGCTCCACTGTACCGGCGCGGGCGCCCCGGCCCCGGGCTGGGCGCGTGCCGGACAGGCCGCAGGCCCGGCCACCTCGGAAGAGGTGACCGGGCCTGCGGGACGCACGCGTCGGCGTCGTCCCCGGCACGCAGCCGGGAGCGGACGGATCAGCGGGCGTAGTACTCGACCACGAGCTGCTCCTCGCAGGTCACGGGGACCTCGGAGCGCTTGGGGCGGCGGGAGAGGGTGGCGCGCAGCTTCTCGATCTCCACGGTCAGGTAGCCCGGGGTGGCGGGCAGGACCTGCTGGTGGGCGCCGGCGGCGGCCAGCTGGAAGGGCACCATCTTCTCGGAGCGCTCGTGCACGTGGATCATCTGGCCCTCCTTCACGCGGAACGAGGGGATGTCCACGCGCTTGCCGTCCACCATGATGTGGCGGTGCACGACGAGCTGGCGGGCCTGCTGGATGGTGCGGGCGAAGCCGGCGCGCAGCACGAGGGCGTCGAGGCGCATCTCGAGGAGCTCGACCAGGTTCTCACCGGTCAGGCCGGCGGTGCGCTTGGCCTCCTCGAAGTAGCGGCGCATCTGGGCCTCGCGGATGTTGTACTGGGCGCGAAGGCGCTGCTTCTCCTTCAGGCGCACCGCGTAGTCGGAGTCCTGCTTGCGGCGGGCGCGGCCGTGCTGGCCGGGGCCGTACGGACGGCGCTCCATGTACTTCTCGGCCTTGGGGGTCAGGGCGATGCCCAGGGCGCGGGAGTGCCGCACGGTGCGGCGGGTGCGGAGGTTGCCACTCATGGTGGATCTCGCTTTCTTCTCGACGTGCGGCACGGTTCGGGTTTGTCGACGCGGCCCTCGTCGAGGGGCGTGTCACCTGGCCTCCGCGGTTCCATCGGAGAGCTGAGGGGCGTGCCGCCGCCCGTCATCCACTGATGCGCTGCGCTCCCCGACCACGGGCACACGCGTGCCCGGCGCAGGAGGCCTGCGTGAGATCGGGGGGATCCGTCCGGTGGCGCAGCGCCTGCCAGACAGCGGTCAAGCCTAGCAGAGGCGTGGCGTCCGGCCCGGCGGCGGGGTCCTCGCCGCGCGTCGCGGACTTCCCCCTGCTTCCCTGCCCCCCTGCG
>NZ_JAUNHR010000046.1 GCF_030523875.1 Micrococcus sp.
GAGCCCGGCCACCTGCAGGAGCTGGGGCGGTGCCACGGCCGGCCCGAGTGGGCGGCGGCCGCCGAGCTCGTGCAGGACTACCGCGACCGCCTGGACCTGGGCATGGCGGAGGCGTTCGACCCCGCGGGCCTGATCTCCGCGGCCGTGCGCCTGCTGACCGAGCGCTTCCCCGAGGACCCCGAGCGGGACGCCGCCGCAGTGGCCTTCGCGGACGCCGAGCGCGCCCGTCTGGCGCTCGTGGTGGTGGACGACCTCCAGGAGGCCACCCCGGCCGTGCACGACCTGCTGCGCCGCCTGGCCCGGGGGACGGACACGCTGCTGACCGCCTCCCCGGACACCGCCGTGGAGGGCTTCCGCGGGGCCCGGCCGGACCTGGTGTCCCGGTACCCGGCTGTGCTGGACCCGGACCCCGTTCCCGGGGCCGCGCGGGGTCCCGCCCCGGACGAGCGCATCCACGTGCTCACCCGGGGGCACCGGATGACGGCCGAGGTCCAGGAGGGCTACCTCCGCCTGGCGCGCCGCGTGCGCCAGCGCACCGTCGGTGTCGAGCGCACCCGCACCGCCACCGTGCCCGCTGGGGACGGGGGCCGGGTGCAGGCCTGCCTCGTGCCCTCCCGCGCCCACGAGGACCAGCTGGTGCTCGAGCGGATCCTGCGCGTGCACCACGAGGAGTCGGTCCCGCTGGACCAGATCCTCGTGGTGGCCCGCTCGGGGGCCCGTGTGGCGGCCACCGCACGGTACCTCGAGGCCGAGGGCGTGCCCGTGGTGCAGGACGCCGCGGGCGCGGTGCTCAAGGACGAGCCCGCCGTCGCGCCGCTGCTGACGCTGCTGCGGGCGGTCTCCGCGCAGGCGGAGGACCCCGAGGACGCCGTCGCCCTGGATCCGGACGAGGCCGTCGCGCTGCTGCGCGGCCGGTACGGGATGGCCACCGCGCTGCACGTGCGCCGCCTGCGTCAGGACCTGCTGGCCGCCGAGCGCGCCCGCGGCGGGGCGCGCCCCTCGGACGAGCTGCTCGTGGCGGCCCTGGGGGATCCCTCCCTGGCGGGCGAGGAGCGGGACCGCCACCGTGCCCTGCGCCGCATCGCCTGGATGCACCGCGCCGGGCTCGCGGCGGCGCGGGAGCCCGGTGCCACGGCCGAGACCGTGCTCTGGGCGGCGTGGGACGCCTCCGGCCGCGCCGACCGCTGGCGCGCCACGGCCCTGGGCCAGGTGGAGGGCGCCGCCACCCGCCGCGAGGCCCGTCAGGCGGACGCGGACCTGGACGCCGTCGTCGCGCTGTTCCGCGTGGCCGAGCGGTTCGTGGACCAGTTCCCCGGCGCGGCCCCGTCGGACTTCGCCGCGTACATGCAGTCCCAGGACCTGCCGATGGACACCCTGGCCCGCCGCGCGGAGGGGGCCGACGCCGTCCACGTGCGCACGCCCGCCGCCGCCGCCGGACGCCAGTGGCACACCGTGATCGTGGTGGGGCTGCAGGAGGGGCAGTGGCCCAACACCACCCTGCGCGGCCAGCTGCTCGGCGCCACGGACCTGGCGGACCTGCTCACCGCGCCCGAGGCCGCCGCCTGGCCCACCGACCACCGCACCCGCCTCGCCGAGGTCCGGCAGGACGAGCTGCGCATGCTCGCTGCCGCGGTGTCCCGGGCGCGGCACCGGGTGGTCGCCACCGCCGTGCGGAACGAGGACGAGTCGCCCTCCGACTTCCTCGACCTGGTGGACCCCGTCGCCGGGCGCCCCCTCACCCCCGTCCCGCCGCCGTTGACCGCCCCGGCCCTCGTGGCCCGGCTGCGGCGCCGGCTCGAGGTCCCCGACGAGCCCGCCGCCCTGGTGGGCCTCGAGGACCCCGCCGCCGCCGCGGGCCTGGCCGCCCTCGCCGCGGACGGGGTGGGCCCCGCCGACCCCGCGCGCTGGTGGGGCCTGGCGGCGCCGTCCACCGACGCCCCGCTGACGGACACGGCCACGGAGGCGGTGCGCCTCTCGCCCTCCCGCGCCCAGACGGCGCTCGAGAACCCCCTGAACTGGCTGCTGTACCACGTGGGCTCCCAGGCCGGCGGGACGCTCGCGCAGTCGGTGGGCACGCTCGTGCACTCCGTGGCCGAGCACCATCCCGAGGGCGAGCCGGAGGCGGTCCGGGCCGAGCTGGAGCGACGCCTGCCTGAGCTGGGCCTGCCCGAGGGCTGGGCCGCCGACGTCGAGCACGCCCGTGCCCGCCGGCTGGTGGAGGCCTACATCGGGTACTGGTCGCAGATGCGGGCGGCCGGCCGCCGCCCGCTGGCCCAGGAGGTCGTGGTCCACGCCTCCCTGCACTGGGACGGCCTGGAGGTGGAAATCTCGGGCGTCATCGACCGCCTCGAGGTGGACGCCGAGGGGCGGCCGTACGTCGTCGACCTCAAGACCGGCCGCCGCGCCCCCACCCAGGAGGAGCTGCTGCGCCTGCCCCAGCTGGCCGCCTACCAGGTGGCCCTGCGCGCGGAAGGGCTCGTCCGGCTCCTCGAGGCCGAGGACACGGACCCCGGCCTGCGGGAGGCCCTCGAGCAGCTGGCCCGGCCGGCCTCCCCGGGCGGGGCGGCGCTCGTGCAGCTCGGGTCCGGGACGAAGCGCACCAAGGTCCAGGAGCAGCCGGCGCTCGCGGACGAGGACACCTGGGCGCTGCAGGACGTGTTCGCCGCCGCCCGCCGCACCGTGGGGCCCCGCTTCCTCGCCGTCCACGACCCCCGGACGCGGTGCGCGCTCCCGTCCGTGTGCCCCCTCTGCTCCGAAGGAAGGCAGGTCACCGAGTGGCATCGCTGAGCTCCGAGGTCCCCGTCCCCGCCCTGCCCGAGGTGGACGCCTCCGCCGTGGACGTGTCCGCTGCCGTGCACGCGCCGGAGGACATCGCCGCGCGCCTGGGCGCGTTCCCGCCCACCCCCGAGCAGGCGGAGGTGATCGCCGCGCCGCTCACCCCGCGGCTCGTGGTCGCCGGCGCGGGCTCCGGCAAGACCGCCACCATGTCCGACCGGGTCGTGTGGCTCGTGGCCAACGGCTTCGTCCGCCCGGACCAGGTGCTCGGGGTGACGTTCACGCGCAAGGCCGCGGGCGAGCTCGCCCACCGCATCAACGCCAAGGTGGATGCGCTCCTGCGCTCGGGGCTGCCGATCCCCGGCTTCGACGGCCAGCCCGAGGACCTCGGGCGCGCGTCGGTGTCCACGTACCACGCGTACGCGCAGGCCCTCGTGCGGGACCACGGCCTGCGGGTGGGCGTCGAGCCGGAGGCCGCCCTGATCGGCGAGGCGGACGCCCACCGGCTCATGGCCCGGGTGGCCGGGTCGCACCCGATCGTGGCCGACCGGCTCGGGGTCAGCCCCGGCACGCTCGTCTCCGCCGCCCTGCGGCTGGCCGGGGACCTCGCCGAGCACCTCGTCGAGCCCGGGCAGGTCCGGAGGTGGCTGCGCGAGCGGATCGCCGTGGGGGAGTCCCTCGAGCTGCCGCCGCGCATGACCGAGCCCAGCGCGGAGATCGACGCGTTCTTCACGGGCCTTCAGGACCGCATCCTCATGGCCGACCTCGTGGAGCGGTACACCGAGGCCAAGGCCGAGCGGGAGGTCATGGACTTCGGCGACCTGCTGCGCCACGCCGCCCGCGTGGCCCGCACCGTCCCCGCCGCGGGCCGGATCGAGCGCGAGCGCTTCCCCGTGGTCCTGCTGGACGAGTTCCAGGACACCTCCTACGCCCAGATGGAGATCTTCGCCGGCCTGTTCGGCCCCGCGGACGCCTCGCCCGACGCCGAGGGGCTGGGCCACTGCGTCACCGCCGTGGGCGACCCGCACCAGTCCATCTACGGCTTCCGCGGCGCCTCCGCCGGCCAGCTGTTCTCCTTCCCGAACGCATTCCCCCGGCAGGGCACGCTCGAGGACGGCCGTCCCGGCCGGGTCAACGCGGACGTCTCCCACCTCACCGTGGCCTGGCGCAACGACGCGGCGATCCTGGCGCTCGCCAACCGTGTGGTGGAGCCGCTCAACGCCCACGCGGCCGAGTCGGGGCGGCCGGTGGAGCTGCGCCCCCTGCGCACCCGCCCCGGGGCGGGGACCGGCGAGGTGCGGGTGGACCGGCATGTGACCGCGGAGGACGAGGCCGAGGCCCTCGTGGCCCGTCTGGCGGAGCTGGGGGAGGACCCCGACGCGGCCGGGCTCAGCCGCGCCGTCCTGTGCCGGGCCCGATCCCAGTTCGGCCCCGTCCTCGACGCCCTCGACGCCGCCGGCCTGCCCTACGAGGTTCTCGGCCTCTCCGGACTGCTCGCGCTGCCCGAGGTCGCGGAGGTGCTGGCGGTCCTGCACGTGCTCGCCGACCCCGGCCGCAACGACCACCTGGTGCGGATGCTCACCGGCCCACGATTCCGGATCGGCGCGGCGGACCTGGAGCTGCTCCACGAGCGCGCCCGCTTCGTCAGCCGCCTGCGCCGCCGGGCCGCCGCGCACCAGCCCCTGCCCGGGCCCTCCGACGCCGCGCTCGCGGACGCGGACCCCGTCAGCGCCGAGGAGGACGCGGACGCCCCCGCCCTGCTCGAGGCGCTCGACGCCCTGCCGGGCCGGGACACCGTGTGGACCGGCTCCCACGGCCGGCCCTTCTCCGCCGAGGGGCTGCGGCGCCTGCGGGAGGCCAACGCCCAGCTGCGCCGCTTGTCCACGCGGGCGGCGCTCGATCCCGCCGTCCTGATCGCCGAGGTGGTCCGGGAGATCGGGCTGGACGTGGAGGTGACGCTGCGCCCCGGGCCCTCGGCCGTATCCGCCCGCCGCCACCTGGACGCGTTCCAGGACGCCGCCCGCGGCTTCGCGGCCGGCGAGGGCGCGGCCTCCGACCTGCCGGCGTTCCTGGCCTGGACCGCGTCCGTGGAGGAGCACGAGAAGGGCCTGGGGATCGAGTCCCCCGACCCGGTGCCCGGCGTCGTCCAGGTGCTCACCGCCCACGCGTCCAAGGGGCTCGAGTGGGACGTCGTCGCGGTGCCGGGCCTGCAGGTCGGCACCTTCCCGTCCACCCGGGCGGACCGCTGGACGGGCGGCGGCACCGGCATGCTGCCCTGGCCCCTGCGCGGCGACCGCGACTCGCTGCCCCAGTGGGAGGCGGACTGGGCGCAGAACCGCCGGGACTGGGTGCAGTCCGCCGGCTCCGGATACAGCAGCAAGGCGGCCATCGAGTCCAACCCCGCGCCCTACCGGGAGGCGGTGGAGGACCACGCGGGACGTGAGGAGCGGCGCCTGGCCTACGTCGCGTTCACCCGCGCCCGCAGCCGCCTCTGGCTGAGCACCTCCCACTGGAAGGGGACGGCCGTGAAGCCCGTGGACCCCTCGCCGTTCCTGGAGGAGGCCGCGGCCCTGGCGGACGCGGTGCCGGGCGTCGTGCTCGGCCACGCCCCGGCGGCGGAGGAGCTGGGCGAGGCCAACCCCGTGGCCGGCCGCACCCTCGCCGCGTGGTGGCCCTTCGACCCCCTCGACGGTCCCGAGGTCGTGGAGGTGGACCCCGAGGACCCGGAGGACGAGGAGGCGTGGCGGCCCGTGCCCGCCCGCACCCGGCCCCGCCGCGCCCGCGTGGAGTCGGCCGCCCGCCAGGTGCGCACGGCGGACCCCGCCGCGCTGGCCGAGGACCCCGACCTGGCCCGCGAGGTGGACTGGGTGCTCCTGCGCCGCCGGGACGTGGCCGGCAGCGGCCCCGGGGTCGCCCTGCCCGAGCACCTGTCCGTGTCCCTGTACGGGGAGCTCGCGGCGGACCCGCAGGCCGTGGCCGACCAGCTGCGCCGGCCCATGCCGCGGCCCCCGGCGCACGCCGCGCGCCGCGGCACCGCCTTCCACGCGTGGCTCGAGGAGCGCTTCGACGCCACGGGCCTGCTGGACGTCGACGATCCCGACGACGCCGCGGACCGCTGGGTGGACGACGCCCTGGACCTGGGCGGGATGCAGGAGTGGTTCCTGGCCTCCCGGTGGGCGGACCGCGCGCCCGCGTTCGTGGAGACCGCGGTGGAGACCACCGTCGCGGGCATCACCCTGCGTGGGCGCATCGACGCCGTCTTCCGCTCCGGCGCCCGGGACGGGATGCCGTTCGACCCCGAGGCGCGGTGGGAGCTCGTGGACTGGAAGACCGGCCGGGTGCCGCGCGGGCGGGAGCTGGAGCGCAAGGCGCTGCAGCTGGCCGTGTACCGGCTGGCCTGGTCCCGGCTGCACGGGATCCCGCTCGATCGGATCACCGCGAGCTTCGTCTATGTGGCCGAGGGGCAGGAGCGCACCTTCGACGACCTGCCGGGGGAGGAGGAGCTCGAGGCGATCGTCGCCGACGCCCTCGCCCGCGAGTGAGCGCGGGGGCAGGGGGCGGGCTCCGGCACGTCGCCGATCGGCGTCGCTCCCTCCGCCCCCGGACCGGGTCAGTCCCGGGGGCGGACCACGGTGAGTGTCGTCGTCTCCCGGCCGTCCTCCGGGTCGTCGTCGTCCGGGTCCTGCACGTCCGTCTCGACAACGTCGCGGTCGACGTCCTGCCAGTCGTCGTCCCAGCCGTCGTCGTCGGGGTCCACGCCGGTCCGCAGCGCGCTCGGCGCGGGGGACTCGGCCGCCCGCACGGCGTCGGCGAGCTCGGCGAGCAGGCCCTGCGCGTCGGCCACCATGTCCGCATCCCCCCGCTCCACCCCGCGCAGCAGCCACTGGCCGATCGCGAACTCCGCGAGCAGGGAGGCCCGGCGCAGCAGGTGGGCGTCGCCGTCGTCGGCGGCACCCTCCGCCACGCGGCGGGCGAGGTAGGCGTCCAGCACCCGCTCCGGGAAGTCGGGGTCCTCGGCGGCGGCGAGCCAGGCGAAGTCCGTGGCCGGGTCGCCGACGTGCAGGTCGGTCCAGACGGCCACGCCCACCACGCGGCCGCGCTCCACCAGGAGCGAGTCCTCGTGGAGGTCGCCGTGGACGGGCACCGGGGTGAACTCCCACAGCCCGTCCTCCTCGAGCGCCTCCTCCCAGCGGCGCAAAAGCACCGGCGGCACCTTGCCCGTGGCGGCGGCCGCGTCCAGGCCGGACAGGTGCCGCTCGCGCACGTGGTCCGCCGTGTACACGGGCAGGTCCGCCTGCTCCACCACGGTCATCGGCAGCGTGTGGATCGCCGCAAGGATGCGGCCGAGGTCCTGCACGGCCGGCTCGCCGAGGCCCACGATCTCCTCGAGCGGCACGGGGGAGCCCGGCAGGTCCTGGTGGACGAAGGTGCGCAGCCCGTCCACCCGCACGGCGCCCGCCACGGACGGCACGCGGAACGGCAGCCCGGCGCGCAGGTGGGCGTCGAACCCGGCCAGCACCTGCACCTCGGTCTCCAGGCGGATCCCGGCCTCGGCCGTGCGCGGGGAGCGCACGCGCCAGCGCTCGCCGGCCGTGTCCACCACGACGGCGGTGGCGAAGTCGGCCGTGTCGTCCGGGCTGGGCTCCACGGCGGCGGGAGACAGTCCGGGCACGGCGGCGGCGGCGAGGGCGGCGAGGTGGAGGGGCTGACGGTGCACGGTCCCACCCTAGGCGTCGAACCCCGCGGACGCCCGGGGGCTCACCGACGCGTCCGGCCCTGCGGGCCCAGGGGTTCCCGGCCGTGACCGCGTCGGTGGGCGCGCCGACGCCCACGGCGGACGCCCCTGCCGCGCGTCCGCCGATGCGCCTAGCGTGGGGGGCGTGCCCGACCAGCCCCGCCCCGAGCCCCACCCTGACCCGCGCGCCGCCTCCGACGCCGTCCCCGCGGCCCCGCTGCCGCTGCCGCTCGCCCGGGAGGCCGTGGACCGCGCGGGCCTGGAGCGCGAGGCGCCCGACCTGCTGGCGCGCCTGTGGGCGGAGACGGGCACCGGCGTGCTGCACCTGCGCGGCGGTCGTGCCCCCGTCCGGGACGGCGCCCTGGTGACCGTGCCCCCGTCCGGGGCCCTGCCGTCCGGGGCGGTCTTCCTCGGCCGGCGTCAGGCCCCCGACGCCGGCGCGGCGGTCGTGCTCGTGGCGCACGAGGACGGCGCAGGTCCCGACGACGCCTCCGCCCCGGACGGCGGGCTCGCCGACGCGGCCTGGGTGGGCCTGCGAGACGTGGCCGCGGGCCTGTCCGACGCGGACGCCGGGCTCTTCACGGCCGCGGTCTCCGTCACCCACTGGCACGCCTCCCACGGGTTCTGCCCCCGCTGCGGCGGGCCCACCGCGGTGGAGTCCGCCGGCTGGGTGCGCCGCTGCACCGCGTGCTCGGCGCAGCACTTCCCCCGCACGGACCCGGCCGTGATCATGGCCGTCACGGACGACGACGACCGCCTCCTCCTCGGCTCCAACGCGGCCTGGCCCGCGGGCCGGCACTCATGCCTGGCCGGGTTCGTGGAGCCTGGGGAGTCCCTCGAGCACGCGGTGGTCCGGGAGGTCGGCGAGGAGGCGGGCATCGCCGTCGTCGACCCGGTGTACCGGGGCTCCCAGCCGTGGCCGTTCCCGCGCTCGCTCATGGTGGGCTTCCGCGCCCGCGCCCCGCGGGGGCAGGCGGAGCGGGCCGACGGCGTCGAGATCCGCTCGCTGCGCTGGTTCAGCCGGGCGGAGCTGGTGGCCGCCGTCCGGGAGGGGGAGGTGACCCTGCCGGGCGCCGTGTCCATCGCGCGGGCGCTGATCGAGGATTGGTACGGTGGGACGCTGCCGGATGAGACCACGCTGATCTCGTGAGAGGAGGGGTGCACGCCCCATGAGCACTCCGGACGAGATCCTCCGCGGACTCGACGCCGAACAGCGTCAGGCCGCCACCGCCCTGCACGGGCCGGTCTGCATCCTCGCGGGCGCCGGCACCGGCAAGACCCGCGCCATCACCCACCGGATCGCCTACGGGGTGGCCTCGGGCGTGTTCGACCCGCACCGCACGCTCGCCCTGACCTTCACCGCGCGCGCGGCCGCGGAGATGCGCACCCGCCTGCGGGACCTCGGCGTGGACGGCGTGCAGGCGCGCACGTTCCACTCCGCCGCCCTGCGCCAGCTGCAGTACTTCTGGCCGCAGGCCGTCGGCGGGCCCATGCCATCGCTGATCGAGAACAAGGTCCGCCTGCTCACCGAGGTGGCCCAGCGCATGCGCATGACCGTGGACCGGGCCGGCCTGCGCGACCTCGCCGGGGAGATCGAGTGGGCCAAGGTGTCGCTCCACGCGCCCGAGGGCTACGCCGAGGCCGCCGCCGAGCGGGAGATGCCCGTCGGCTGGACCGCCACCACCGTCGCCCGCCTCTACGCGGGCTACGAGGAGGCCAAGACGGCGCGCAACATGATCGACTTCGAGGACGTCCTGCTGATCCTCGTGGGCGTGCTGACCTCGGAGCCGCGGATCGCCGCGACCGTGCGGGACCAGTACCGCGTGTTCGTGGTGGACGAGTACCAGGACGTCTCCCCGCTGCAGCACCGCCTGCTGGACCTGTGGCTGGGCGACCGCGCCGACCTGTGCGTGGTGGGCGACTCATCGCAGACCATCTACTCCTTCACGGGCGCCACCTCCCGGTTCCTCACGGGCTTCCGCGAGCGCCACCCGGAGGCCACCGTGGTCAGGCTGGTCCGGGACTACCGCTCGAGCCCGCAGATCGTGGAGGCCGCCAACCGGCTGCTCTCCGACCGCACGCAGGCGGGCCTGCGGGACCGGACCCTGCCGCACTGGCCGGAGCCGCTGCAGCTGACCTCGCAGCGCCCGTCCGGGCCGGACGTGGTGTTCGGGGAGTGCCAGGACGACGAGGCCGAGGCCGGCTGGGTGGCGCAGCGGATCGGCGAGCTCGTGGCCGAGGGGGTGGAGCCCGCGGAGATCGCCGTGCTGTTCCGCACCAACGGCCAGTCGGAGGCCTTCGAGACGGCCCTGTCCGCCGCGGGGATCGGCTACCAGCTGCGCGGCGGCGAGCGGTTCTTCTCCCGCCGCGAGGTGCGCGACGGCATCCTGCAGCTGCGCGCCGCCGCCCGTGCGGCCCAGGACCTGACCGGCGAGGAGGTCGTCCAGCGCGCGCGGGACGTGCTCTCCTCCCTGGGCTACGCGGCCGAGCCGCCGTCGGCGTCGGGGGCGGCGCGGGAGCGGTGGGAGTCCCTGCACGCGCTCGTGAACCTCGCGGACCAGCTGGCCGGCACGCGGGAGGACTTCACGCTCACGGACCTCGTGGCCGAGCTGGACGAGCGCGCGCAGGCCCAGCACGCCCCCACCGTGCAGGGCGTCACCCTGGCCTCCCTGCACTCGGCCAAGGGCCTGGAGTGGGACGCGGTGTTCCTCGTGGGCCTGTCCGAGGGGCTCATGCCCATCTCCTTCGCCGACACCCCCGCGGAGGTGGACGAGGAGCGGCGCCTGCTCTACGTGGGCATCACCCGCGCCCGGCAGCACCTGCACCTGACCTGGACACTGGCCCGTGCCGGCGGCGGACGGGCGCACCGCCGCCCCTCACGCTTCCTCCGCGCCATCGACCCCACCCTCGGCGGCACCCGCGAGCACGCCCCCACGACGACGCCGGCCGCCCGCCGGCCGCGGCGCGGGGCCACGGTGGCCACGTGCCGCTCGTGCGGCAAGGCTCTCGAGACGGGGGCCGAGCGCAAGGTGGGCCGGTGCGTGGACTGCCCCGCGCAGTACGACGAGGCCGTGCTGGACTCCCTCAAGGACTGGCGCAGCACCACGGCGAAGGCCGAGAAGGTGCCGGCGTTCGTGATCTTCACGGACGCCACCCTCGAGGTCATCGCCGAGACCATGCCCGCCACCCCGCTCGAGCTGATCAAGGTCAAGGGTGTCGGCAAGACCAAGCTGGACCGCTACGGACCCGAGGTGCTCGAGCTGCTGCACGGCACCCCCACGGCCTGAGCGCCCGCCGCCCCACCCTCCGCCTCACCCGGCGGCCGGCCACGGCAGCGCCTCCACCCCGCACGCGCACCCCTGTCGAGGGGCCACCGCCCGCCGGGTGAGGCGCCCGGCGGCGTCCACCGTCAGGACCGCCCCGTGGGCGTCCTGGAGGCCGCGGAGCACGTCCGCCACGAGCACCGCCGCCCGCAGCGCGGCCACGGGGTCGGCCGACGCCGTGGCCGCGTCCGCCGAGGCGCCCGCGTCGACGGCCGGGGGCTCGCACAGCACGCACCCCGGCACCGGCACGCCCGTCCACGGACCCACCCGGACCCCGTCCGCCTCGAGGCGGACGGGCAGCAGCGGGTGGTCGGCGGCGCGGGCGCGCGCGGCGAGCCCGGCCAGGTCCGGCACGTCCACCGCCACGGTCGCCTCGCCCAACGGCGTGGGCCGGCCGGCCCGGTCCGCGTAGACGTGCAGGCCCGGCCACAGCTGGCCCAGCCGCGCCTCGAGGGCCCGTGCCCGCTCCCGTCCCAGGTCCGCCGCCAGCAGCCCGGTGCCCAGGTCCCGCGCGGTCACCGGCGCGGGGTCCCACAGGGCCAGGGCGTCGACCCCGGCCGCCGCCAGCCCGGCCACCGCCGCCCCCGCGCGTCCCAGCCCGGCCACCTGGAGCCGCCGCGGCCACGGACCCGGCCGCCCCGGCGTCGTCGTGTCCGTCCCCGTCGACCCCGCCTCCATCATCTGCGTCCCCTCCGTGCTCGTCGGTCCGCGCCCGCCGGCGCGCGGGGCCGTGCGCCCCGGCCCACGGTCACACGACCGCGGCCGGGGCGGGGGCGCCGTCCACAGCCCCCGCGGATCCGGCCGGTCCGGCGCGTCCGGGACAATGGCCGGATGGCCCCCACGCGCACCGTCCTCGACCTCGACTGGGAGGGCACGCCCGTGCGGCTCGTGCGCTCCGCCCGCCGGACGCGGACGGTCTCCGCGGTGTGGCGGGACGGCCGCCTGCAGGTCAGCGTCCCCGCGCGCCTGTCCCGGGCGGAGGAGCGGCGGTGGATCGCCCGCATGGTCCAGCGGGCCCCGGCCGCCCCGGACGCGACGTCGCCCGACGGCGAGCCCGCCCCGGTCGGGGGAGGAACCGGCCCCGGCGGTCCGTCCGCGCCCCGGGGCGGGGCCGATCCGGCGCTGGCGGCACGGGCCGAGCGCCTCGCGGCCGCGCACCTGGACGCCACCGTCCCCGGCGGGCGGCTGCCGCGCCCGGCCTCCGTCACGTGGTCCGCGCGTCAGCGCCACCGGTGGGGGTCCTGCACGCCCGCCCGCGGCACGATCCGGCTCTCCGCGCAGCTGCGGGGCATGCCGGACTGGGTGGTGGACGCCGTCCTGGGCCATGAGCTGGCGCACCTCGTGGAGTCCGGCCACGGGCCCCGCTTCCAGGCGCTCGTGGACCGGCTGCCCCGCTACCGCGAGGCCATGGCGTTCCTGGCCGGCGTCACCCACGCCACCTCTCGGGGCCTGACCGCCGCGCCGGACCCCGCAGACGGCGACGTCGCCGCCCCCGCCGGCGGGTGGCCGGACGGGGACGACGACGTCGTCGCGGGGTGAGAGGGGGCTCAGGACTCCTGGGGCGCGTCCCCGTAGCCGCCGTCGAGCAGGCGGCGCAGCTCGTCGTCGAGGGCGTCCGTGGAGGCCTCGGCGGCGGAGCGGCGGGCGGCGTAGCCCGAGGGGTCGTCCAGGTCCTCGGCGGTGGGCTGGCGCTCGGGGGAGGACCAGATCTCCTCGCGGTACGCCGTGCCGTGCTCGGCGGTGACGTGCTCCCAGAAGGCGGCGGCCTCGCGCAGCCGGCGGGGGCGCAGCTCGAGGCCCACGAGGGCGGCGAAGGCCTCCTCGGCGGGGCCGCCCGAGGCGCGGCGGCGGTTGATGGTCTCGCGCAGGGCCGCGGCGGACTCCAGCGGCTTCGCCGCCTCGGCCACCACGACGTCGACCCAGCCCTCCACGAGCGCGATCAGCAGCTCGAGCTGGTCCAGGGCGGCGCGCTGGGTGGCGTCCGGCTCGGCGATGAAGGAGGAGCCGTCGAACACGGCCTGCATGGACTCCGGGTCCATGGGGTCCACGGACGCAGCGGCGCGCTCGATGCCCTCGGTGTCCAGGCGGATGCCCGCGGCGTACTGCTCGATCGCGGCGAACAGGTCCCGCTCGAGCCACGGCGAGTGCAGGAACAGGCGCAGCCGGGCGACCTCGCGCAGGGCGAGGTAGAGGCGCAGCTGGTCGTCCGGGACCGAGAGCCCGTCCCCGAACTCCTCCACGTTCACCGGGATCATGGCCGGGCGGTGGCCGGCCATCGGCAGGCCGATGTCCGTGCCGGAGAGCACCTCCTTGCCCAGGGTGCCGACGGCGCCGCCGAGCTGCAGCCCGAACAGGGTGCCGCCCATGTTCTGGAGCATCGGCTGCAGGCCGCCGAGCAGGGAGGCGTCCATGCCCTCGGGGAGCTGGCCGGGCAGCTGCTGCTCGATCGCGGCGGACATCGCCCGGGACAGGGACGTGGCCACGGGCTCGGTCACGCGGCGCCAGGCGTCGGCGGTGGCCTCCACCCACTCGGCGCGGGACCACGCCTGGCCCACGGCGCCGGTGGACTCGGTCTCGGTGACGCCGTCGAGCCACAGCTCGGCCAGGCGCAGGGCCTCGTCCACCTCCCTGCGGGCGAACGAGCCGACCGAGGGGTCCTCGCCGGCCACGGCCTGGCGGGCGGCCTGCTTGGCCAGGGTCCAGTTCACGGGGCCGTCGGAGCCGGGGCCGGGGTTCATCATGGCCTGGAACTGGGCCATGGCCTGCTGCATCATCGCCGGGTCCAGGCGGGAGGGGTCGAAGCCCATCCCCGCCATGCCGGGCATGCCGCCCATCCCCCCGGGGGCGCCCATGCCCTCCATGGCCTTGCGGATCTCGTCCGCGTCCGGGGCCTGCCCGCCGAACATCTGGCGGAGCATCTCCTCGAGCGGGTCGCGGCCGTCGTCGGGACCGTTGGTGCGCGGGTCGTCAGTCATGCGCCCCAGCGTATCGGCGCACGGGCGGGGCCGCGCGGGTCGGGCGTCCCGCGCGCGGGCCGGGTTCGCCCTCGGCGCACGGCCGACCCTCCCCGCCCGCGCCGGGAGCGCCCCCGCTAGACTGGGTCGACCCGCCGCGCCCGTGCTCTCGCGCCCGCGCGCCGCGGGCACGGCCCCGGACCAGGACCACAGCAGGAAAGTCGGTGTCGCGTGCGCGCAGTGCCCCGTGTGTCCCAGCGCCGCACGAGCGTGCCCGTCTCCGGATGGCTCGCCGCCGGCTCCGCCGCCGCGGCCCTGCTGCTGCCCACCCCCTACATCCTCGAGGGCCCCGGCCCGGCGATCGACGTCCTCGGCGAGCACGACGGCCGCCCGGTGATCTCCGTCGAGGGCGGCGCCGAGGACTCCGGCGAGGGGCGCCTGGACATGACCACCGTGCTCGTCTCCGGCCCGCCCGGCGGGACCACCACCGCGACCGAGCTGGTCGCCGCGCTCGTCGACCCGACCACGGACGCGGTGCCCCGCGAGCTCGTGCACCCCACCGGGGTCAGCGCGGAGGAGGTCGGCCGGGCCAACGAGGCCGCCATGACCGGGTCCCAGGACGTCGCCACCGTGGCGGCGCTGCGCTCGCTCGGCCGGGACGTGCCCGGCGAGCTGACGGTCCAGGGGCTCACCCCGGACAGCCCCGCGGCCGGGGTCCTGCGCGAGGGCGACGTCGTGCTGCGCGCGGGCGGCGAGCCGGTGCAGGACGTCGAGGACGTGCGCTCCGCCGTCGAGGCCGCCGCCCCCGGGCCGGTCACCGTGACCGTGCGCCGCGACGGCGCCGAGACCGACGTCGCGGTGCCCGTGGCCTCCGCTCCGCCCGGCTCGGAGCGCCCGTGGCAGATCGGCGTGCTGATGGACGAGCGGTTCGAGGTGCCCGTGGAGGTGGACTTCGCCCTCGAGGACGTGGGCGGGCCGTCGGCCGGCACGGTGTTCGCGCTCGCCGTGATCGAGCGGCTCACCCCCGGCGCCCTCACCGGCGGCGCGCACGTGGCCGTGACCGGCACCGTCACGGCCGACGGGCGGGTGGGCGCGATCGGCGGCATCGCCCAGAAGGTGCGCGGGGCGGCCGACGCCGGCGCCACCGCCTTCCTGGCCCCCGCGGAGAACTGCGCCGAGCTCGCCGGCCGCGTGCCGGAGGGCATCGACGTGTACGCGGTGGACACCCTCGACACCGCCCGCCGCGCCCTCGAGGAGCTCGGGCGAGGACAGACCCCCGACGGCGTGCCGCCGTGCGGATGAGGCCGGCCCGCCCTCGCGGCCCGGCCCGGCAGACCCAGCGGTCCGTGACCCCACGGACCCCCGACGCGGAGACCATCCGGCTCCGCACCGCACCCCCGTCCGCGGGGGAGAACGAGGAGACACAGTGAGCTTCGGACAGACGGGCGGTCCCTTCGGGGGGCCGCCACGAGACCAGGGCCCCGGCGGCCCGTTCGGCGGGTTCGGCCCCTGGGGCGGAGCCCCGGACGGCGGGGACGGCGCCTCCGGCGGCGGCGCGGGCGGCGGGTCCTCCGCGGCGCGCACCGCCCCGCGCGGACCGGGCCGGCCCAGCGCCCTGCTGCTCACCGTGATCTCGGTGGCGGTGCTGACGGCGCTGTTCGTGCTGTTCACCCGCGTGTACACCGAGGTCCTCTGGTTCGACCAGCTCGGCTTCACCGAGGTGTTCTGGACCGAGGTCCTCACCAAGGCGGCGCTGTTCCTGGCGGCCGGCGCCCTCATGGCGCTGGCCGTGTGGCTGGCCATCCGCCTGGCGTGGCGGCACCGCTCCCACGAGGCCGGACCCGACGCGCGGGACTCCCTGAGCCGCGCCCAGCGCCAGCTCGAGCCGATGCGCCGCCTCGTGTTCGTGGCCGCCCCGATCGTGCTGGGCCTGTTCGCCGGCTCCGCCGCCATGAACGGCTGGCAGACCGTGCAGCTGTTCCTGCACCAGGTCCCGTACGGGCGCACGGACCCCGAGTTCGGCCTGGACCTGATGTTCTTCATGGCCACGCTGCCGTTCCTCACCATGGTGGTCGGCTACCTGATCTCCGTGGTCCTCATCGCGGGCCTGGCGGGCCTGGCGGTGCACTACCTCTACGGCTCGGTGGGCGTGCGGGAGGACGGCAGGCTGCACGTCTCCCGTGCCGCACGCATCCACGTGGCCGTGACCGTGGGCCTGTTCCTGCTGCTCCAGGCGGTCACCTTCTGGCTCAACCGGTACCGCACCCTGCAGTCGCAGTCCGGCGGCTGGGCCGGCGCCATGTACACGGACGTCAACGCGGTGATCCCCACGTCGGCGATCCTCGCCGTGACGGCGGCGCTCGTGGCCGCCCTGTTCGTGTGGGCCGCCTTCACCGGCCGCTTCCGGCTGCCCCTGGTGGGCACCGCGGTGCTGGTCATCACGGCCCTCGTGGTCGGCGCCGCGTACCCGTACATCGTGCAGCAGTACCAGGTGAAGCCCTCCGAGCGGACCCTGGAGTCCGAGTACATCGCCCGCAACATCGAGATGACCCGGGAGGCCTACGGCCTGGACGCCGTCCAGGTGTCCAACTACGAGGGCGTCACGGAGACCGAGGCCGGCGCCCTGGCGGGCGAGGAGGCGAACACGGCCAACGTGCGCCTCATGGACCCCAACCTCATCTCCCAGACCTTCGGCCAGCTCCAGCAGTTCCGCCCCTACTACGCCTTTCCCGGCACCCTGCACGTGGACCGCTACGAGGTGGACGGCCAGACCCGGGACACCATCCTGGCTGCCCGCGACGTGAACGTGGACGACTCCCAGTCCTGGGTCAACCGCCACACCATCTACACGCACGGCTACGGCATGGTGGTGGCGGACGCCTCCGAGGTCGCCGCGGGCGGGCGCCCGCAGTGGCTGCTCTCCGAGATCCCGACGCGCGGGCCCCTGGCCTCGGACGCGGACTACGAGCCGCGCATCTACTTCGGCCAGAACTCGCCGTCCTACTCCGTGGTGGGCGCGCCCGAGGGCGCCCCGCCGGTGGAGCGCGACCGCCCGCAGACCGCGGACTCCGAAGACGACACGGCGTACACGTTCCAGGGCGACGGCGGCCCCTCCGTGGGCGGCCTGTTCAACCGGCTGGCGTACGCGGTGAAGTTCGGCGCCCCGGAGCTCGTGCTGTCCTCGGACGTGAACGCCGAGTCGCAGATCCTCTACGACCGCGACCCCATGGAGCGCGTGCGCAAGGTGGCCCCGTACCTGACGGTGGACACCTCGGCCTACCCGGCCATCGTGGACGGCCGCGTGAAGTGGATCGTGGACGCCTACACCACCTCGGACCAGTTCCCGTACTCCACGGCCGAGCAGCTCGGCGAGGCCACCCTGGACGCGCTGAGCCAGGGGCCGGACGCCGCGCTGCAGGGCCGGGTGAACTACATCCGCAACTCCGTGAAGGCGACCGTGGACGCCTACGACGGCTCCGTGGACCTGTACGCGTGGGACACCGAGGACCCGCTGCTGAAGGCGTGGCAGGAGGTCTACCCGAGCTCCCTGAGGCCGTACTCGGAGATGAGCGCCGCGCTCATGGACCACGTCCGCTACCCCGAGGACATGTTCAAGGTGCAGCGGGAGCTGCTGGGCCGGTACCACGTGACCGACCCGGACGACTTCTACGAGAACAACGACGCGTGGTCCGTTCCCTCGGACCCCACGCGCGACGACGACGTCAAGCAGCCCCCGTACTACATGACCCTGCGCATGCCCGGCCAGGAGGAGCCCGCCTTCTCCCTGACCAGCAGCTACATCCCGCAGATCACGCAGAACGCCCAGCAGCGCAACGTGCTCTACGGCTTCCTGTCCGCCGCCGGCGACGCCGGCACGGGCGAGGACGGCGTGAAGGCCGAGGACTACGGCACACTCCGGCTGCTCGAGCTGCCGCGGTCCACCACGGTGCCCGGCCCCGGCCAGGCGCAGGCGAACTTCGACTCGAACGCCACCGTCTCGCAGGAGCTGAACCTGCTGCGCCAGGGCGCCTCCGAGGTGCTCAACGGCAACATGATCACCCTGCCCGTGGCGGGCGGCATCCTCTACGTGCAGCCGGTGTACGTCCGCTCCTCGGGCGGCACCACCTACCCGACGCTGCGCAAGGTCCTCGTGTCCTTCGGCGACAAGGTCGGCTTCGCCGACACCCTGCAGGGCGCCCTGGACCAGGTCTTCGACGGCGACTCGGGCGCCGTGACCCCGGAGGAGGGCCAGGCCGGGGAGGGCGGCGAGCCCGCGGAGCA
This sequence comes from Micrococcus sp., assembly GCF_030523875.1. GTDB lineage: Bacteria > Actinomycetota > Actinomycetes > Actinomycetales > Micrococcaceae > Micrococcus. Next base: position 18,069 of record NZ_JAUNHR010000046.1, read on the forward strand.
GCCGCCGGGCACCGCCGAGCAGGAGCTGCGCGCCGCGCTCCAGGAGGCGCAGGACGCCCTCACCCAGGGCCAGGAGCGCCTGGCCGAGGGCGACTGGGCCGGCTACGGCGAGCAGCAGGACCGCCTCAACGAGGCCCTGCGCCGCGCCACGGCCGCGGACGACGCGGTGAACGGCGAGGCCGGTGCACCGGCTCCCGCCTCCGCGGAGGGCGCTCCGGCGCCG
>NZ_JAUNHR010000047.1:0-5225 GCF_030523875.1 Micrococcus sp.
ACCGCCCGCTGACCAAGAAGCCCGCCGAGACCCGCATGGGCTCCGGCAAGGGCTCGCCGGAGTGGTGGGTCGCCAACGTCAAGCCCGGCCGCGTGCTCTTCGAGCTCTCGGGCGTGTCCGACGAGGTCGCCCGCGAGGCCCTGCGCCTCGCCATCCACAAGCTGCCGCTCAAGGCCCGAGTCATCCGTCGAGAGGGTGGTGAGTGATCCCATGGCCATCGGTACCAAGGATCTGAACGTCGAGTCCCTGGACGGGATGGACAACGCCCGCCTGCTGGAGGCGCTGAAGTCCTCCAAGGAGGAGCTGTTCAACCTGCGCTTCCAGGCCGCCACCGGCCAGCTGGAGGACTCCAGCCGGCTGAAGGCCGTCAAGCGCGACATCGCGCGCATCTACACGATCCTGCGCGAGCGCGAGCTCGGCATCCGTGGGGATGTCGAGGCGGCCGGCGCCGAGAAGAACGAGGAGGCTGCCAAGTGACCGAGCAGACCGCCGCTCCCGTCGAGGAGCGCAACTACCGCAAGGCGCTGCGCGGCGTCGTCGTCTCCGACAAGATGGACAAGACCATCGTCGTCGAGGTCGAGGACCGCAAGAAGCACTCGCTCTACGGCAAGGTGCTCAAGACCTCGAAGCGCGTCAAGGCGCACGACGAGGACAACACCGCCGGCGTGGGCGATCGCGTCCGGATCGCCGAGACCCGTCCGCTGTCCGCGGACAAGCACTTCCGCCTCGTCGAGATCGTCGAGCGCGCCAAGTGATCCGTCCCCGGGCCTGACCCGGGACCGTCGGAGGCCGCCCCGTGCACTGGCACGGGGTGGCCTTCTGCGCTACCATGGTGTATTCGTGCGCTCTTTGTTGGCAGGACCATCCATCCTGCGTGCCGAGGGGTGACGCACGACCGTCCCGGATCCGCCTCGGCCCTGCCCTGTGCGCCCGTCCGCCGCGTGAGCCCCCCGCTGTCTGAACATGCGGGGCCGGCGAGCCCGCGTGGAGGAGCGCGCGATGGGGGAGGGGTAAGCGTCCCCGGGATGACCGTTTCAACCGTTCCGCAAGGCTCGCCCATCGGGGGTGAGAACCGGCGCGACGCAAGGAGATACAAGTGATCCAGCAGGAGTCGCGGCTCAAGGTCGCCGACAACACCGGTGCGAAGGAGATCCTGACCATCCGTGTTCTCGGTGGTTCCGGACGCCGTTACGCAGGCATCGGCGACACCATCGTCGCCACCGTCAAGGACGCCATCCCCGGCGGCAACGTCAAGAAGGGCGACGTCGTCAAGGCCGTGGTGGTCCGCACCCGCAAGCAGTCCCGCCGACCCGACGGCTCGTACATCCGCTTCGACGAGAACGCGGCCGTCATCCTCAAGAACGAGGGCGAGCCCCGTGGCACGCGCATCTTCGGCCCGGTGGGCCGCGAGCTGCGCGACAAGAAGTTCATGAAGATCGTGTCGCTCGCCCCGGAGGTGATCTGACCCATGGCCAAGATCAAGAAGGACGACCTGGTGCAGGTCATCTCGGGCAAGGACAAGGGCAAGCAGGGCAAGGTCCTGCGCGTGTTCCCGGCCGATGAGCGCGTGCTCGTCGAGGGCGTGAACCGCGTGACCCGCCACCTGCGCGCCGGCCAGAACAACAACGGCTCCACCGAGGGCGGCCTGCAGGTCGCCGAGGCCCCGATCCACATCTCGAACGTGGCCGTGGTGGACCCCGAGACCAAGAAGCCGACCCGTGTGGGCTACCGCTTCGAGACCGTCGAGAAGAACGGCGAGCAGACCACCGTGAAGGTGCGCTTCGCCAAGGCCTCGGGGAAGGAGCTGTGATGACCGAGGTGCAGCAGACCGAGAAGGTCACGCCCCGTCTGAAGGACAAGTACCGCGAGGAGATCCGCGCGTCCCTGCAGGAGCAGTTCCAGTACGGGAACGTCATGCAGGTGCCGGGCCTCGTGAAGGTCGTCGTCAACATGGGCGTCGGCGAGGCCGCGAAGGACTCGAAGATCATCGACGGCGCCGTCGCGGACCTCACCGCGATCACCGGCCAGAAGCCGATGGTCACGAAGGCCCGCAAGTCCATCGCGCAGTTCAAGCTGCGCGAGGGCATGCCGATCGGCACGCACGCCACCCTCCGTGGCGACCGCATGTGGGAATTCCTGGACCGCCTGGTCACGCTCGCGCTGCCGCGCATCCGTGACTTCCGCGGCCTGTCCGACCGCCAGTTCGACGGCAACGGCAACTACACCTTCGGCCTGTCCGAGCAGACCGTGTTCCACGAGATCGACCAGGACAAGATCGATCGCGTGCGCGGCATGGACATCACCGTGGTGACGACCGCCAAGAACGACGACGAGGGCCGCGCGCTGCTGAAGGCGCTGGGCTTCCCGTTCAAGACCGACAAGTAAGACCTCCACGCCACAGGTCCCCCACCGGTGAACCGGTGCGGGAAACCACGGCGAGAAAGGGCGGAAGCCCACATGACCATGACCGATCCCGTCGCAGACATGCTGACCCGTCTGCGCAACGCCAATTCGGCCTACCACGACACCGTGTCCATGCCGTCCTCCAAGCTGAAGGTCCGCCTCGCGGAGATCCTGAAGGCCGAGGGCTACATCCAGGACTGGCGCGAGGAGGCCGCGGAGGTCGGCAAGACGCTGACCATCGACCTCAAGTTCGGCCCGCAGCGTGAGCGTGCGATCGCCGGCCTGCGCCGCATCTCCAAGCCGGGTCTGCGCGTGTACGCGAAGTCCACGAACCTGCCCCACGTGCTGGGCGGCCTCGGCATCGCCATCCTGTCCACCTCCTCCGGTCTGCTCACGGACCGTCAGGCGTCCCAGAAGGGCGTGGGCGGAGAAGTCCTCGCCTACGTCTGGTGACGGACGAGACAGAAGAAAGGCTGAACTGACATGTCGCGAATCGGACGTCTCCCGATCACCGTTCCCAGCGGCGTCGATGTGACCATCGACGGCGCCCGCGTCTCCGTGAAGGGCCCCAAGGGCCAGCTGGAGCACACGCTGCCCACCCCCATCACGGCCACCCTCGAGGAGGGGCAGGTCATCGTGGCCCGCCCCGACGACGAGCGTGAGTCCCGCTCCCTGCACGGCCTCTCCCGCACCCTGATCAACAACATGGTGCTGGGCGTGACCGAGGGCTTCTCCAAGGCCCTCGAGGTCGTCGGCACCGGCTACCGCGTGCAGGCCAAGGGCCAGGACCTCGAGTTCGCCCTGGGCTACTCCCACCCGGTCCCGGTGAAGTGCCCGGAGGGCATCACCTTCGCCGTGGAGGGCAACAAGGTCACCGTCTCCGGTATCGACAAGCAGAAGGTCGGCGAGACCGCCGCCAACATCCGCAAGCTGCGCAAGCCCGACCCGTACAAGGGCAAGGGCGTGCGCTACGCGGGCGAGCAGATCCGCCGCAAGGCCGGAAAGGCAGGTAAGTGATGTCTACTCTGAAGGTGAAGGGCAAGGGCAAGTTCAACGCCCGCACCCGCCGCCACCTCCGGGTGCGCAAGCGGATCTCCGGCACCACCGTCCGTCCCCGTCTCGTCATCAACCGCTCCGCGCGCCACATGTTCGTGCAGGTCGTGGACGACACCCAGGGCCGCACCCTGGCGTACGCCTCCACCATGGAGGCGGACGTGCGCGGCCTGGAGGGCGACAAGACCGCCAAGGCCAAGCGCGTGGGCGAGCTCGTCGCCGAGCGTGCGAAGGCCGCCGGCATCGAGGCCGTCGTGTTCGACCGCGGCGGCAACAAGTACCACGGCCGTGTGGCCGCGGTGGCCGACGGCGCCCGAGAGGGAGGGCTGAAGCTGTGACCGAGACCAACAACGAGAAGGACACCCAGGTGAGCGAGACCACCGAGACCACCGTGTCCGAGACCTCCGCGGGCTCGGCCGGCCAGTCCACCGAGCGCAGCGCGGGCGGCCGCGGCGGTGGTGGCGGTGACGGCGACCGTCGCGGCGGTCGCCGTGACGACCGCAACCGGCGCGGCGCCCAGGACGACGAGAAGGACCAGTTCCTCGAGCGCGTCGTGGCCATCAACCGCGTGTCCAAGGTCGTCAAGGGCGGCCGCCGGTTCTCCTTCACCGCCCTCGTGGTGGTGGGTGACGGCGACGGCACCGTCGGCGTGGGCTACGGCAAGGCCAAGGAGGTGCCCGCCGCGATCCAGAAGGCCGTGGAGGAGGCCAAGAAGTCCTTCTTCCGCGTGCCGCGCGTCGGCTCCACCATCCCGCACCTCGTGCAGGGCGAGGACGCCGCCGGCGTCGTCCTCCTGCGTCCGGCCTCCCCGGGCACCGGCGTGATCGCCGGCGGTCCGGTGCGCGCCGTCCTCGAGTGCGCGGGCATCCACGACGTGCTGTCGAAGTCCATGGGCTCCGTGAACGCGATCAACATCGTGCGCGGCACCGTGGACGCCCTCAAGCGTCTCGAGGAGCCCCAGGCCGTGGCCGCCCGCCGCGGCAAGGCCCTCGACGAGATCGCCCCCCATGCGATGCTGCGCACCATGGAGAACGATCGTGCCCAGAAGAGCGCGCAGAAGGCAGGTGCCTGATCATGGCTGAGCCCACCCGCAAGAACATCCAGCCCTCCGACGCCACCCTGGTGATCACCCAGACCCGCGGCGTCACGGGCTCCAAGCAGAACCATCGCGACACCCTGCGCTCGCTCGGCCTCAAGCGGATCGGCCACTCGGTCACCCGCACGGCCGACGCGGTGACCGTGGGCATGGTCAACACCGTGCCGCACCTGGTGTCCGTGGAGGAGGTCAACAATGGCTGAGAACGACGCCATCAAGGTCCACGACCTGCGTCCGGCCCCGGGTGCCAAGACCGCCAAGACCCGTGTGGGTCGCGGCGAGGCCTCCAAGGGCAAGACCGCCGGTCGCGGCACCAAGGGCACCCAGGCCCGCTACCAGGTCCGCGCGGGCTTCGAGGGCGGCCAGCTGCCCCTGCACATGCGCCTGCCCAAGCTGCGCGGCTTCAAGAACCCGTTCCGCACCGAGTACCAGGTGGTCAACCTGGACAAGCTCTCGGCGCAGTTCCCCGAGGGCGGCGAGGTGTCCGTGGACGCCCTCGTGGCCAAGGGCCTGGTCCGCAAGGGCCAGCCCGTGAAGGTCCTCGGCACCGGCGAGATCACCTCCGCGGTGCAGGTGAGGGCGCACGCCTTCTCCGCCTCCGCCGTGGAGAAGATCCAGGCCGCGGGCGGCTCCACCGAGACCGTCTGACCGGCTGAGCAGCAGCACGAGGGCC
>NZ_JAUNHR010000047.1:5325-18186 GCF_030523875.1 Micrococcus sp.
GGGCCGGCCCCTCATCGCAGGGACGTCGGTCCTCCTCCGTGCGCGGGGGAGCGTTCCAGCAACCACACCCCTGCAGGAGGACACGTGTTCAAGGCCATCGCCCGGATCCTCCGGACGCCCGACCTGCTGCGGAAGATCCTCTTCACGCTCGGGCTGGTGGCCGTCTACCGGCTCGGCGCCTTCGTCCCGTCCCCGGGCGTGGACTACGCCGCGGTGCAGACCTGCCTCGCCGCCGGCTCCACCTCGGGCGGCCTGTACTCCTTCGTCAACATGTTCTCCGGCGGCGCGCTGCTGCAGGTGTCCGTGTTCGCGCTGGGGATCATGCCCTACATCACCGCCTCGATCATCGTGCAGCTGCTGCGCGTGGTGATCCCGCGGTTCGAGCAGCTCCACCAGGAGGGGCCGCAGGGGCAGGCCAAGCTCACCCAGTACACGCGCTACCTGACGATCGCCCTGGCCGTGCTGCAGGGCACCACCATGGCCTCCCTCGCCCGCACCGGCGCCCTCCTGAACTGCCAGCTGCCGCTGCTGCGGGACGACTCCCTCGCCGCCGTGCTCATGGTGGTCCTCGTCCTGGTCACGGGCTGCGTGATCGTCATGTGGCTCGGCGAGCGGATCACCGAGCACGGCGTGGGCAACGGCATGTCCCTGCTGATCTTCTCCTCCATCGCCGCCTCGTTCCCCTCGGGCATCGCCCAGGTCCTCCAGACCCAGGGCTGGCGGGTGTTCGCGATCGTGATGCTCATCGGACTGCTGACGATGCTGGCGATCGTGTTCGTGGAGGAGTCGCAGCGCCGGATCCCCGTGCAGTACGCCAAGCGCCAGATCGGCACGCGGACCGTGGGCGGCTCCAGCACCTTCATCCCGATCAAGGTCAACATGGCCAACGTGATCCCGGTGATCTTCGCGTCCTCGGTGCTGATGCTCCCGGGCATCCTCATCCAGTTCAACACCCCCCAGGACGGCTCGGCCCCGCCCGCGTGGGTGAGCTTCCTGAGCACCTACTTCCAGGGCGGCGACCACCCGGTCTACATGGCCCTGTACCTGGCCATGATCATCGGCTTCACGTACTTCTACGTGTCCATCACGTTCAACCCGCAGGAGATCTCGGACAACATGAAGCGCTACGGCGGCTTCATCCCGGGAGTGCGCGCCGGCCGGCCCACCGAGCGCTACCTGCAGTACGTCATCAGCCGCATCACGCTCCCGGGCGCCCTCTACCTGGGTATCGTGGCCATGATCCCGCTGATCGCCTTCGTGCTGATCGGCGCGAACCAGAACTTCCCGTTCGGAGGCACCTCGATCCTCATCATGGTCGGCGTGGGCCTGCAGACGGTGAAGCAGATCAGCGCTCAGATGGAGCAGCGCCACTACGAGGGCCTGCTGCGCTGAGCGCGGCCCCCCGCCCGTCCACCCCGACAGTGAGGACCACACGATGACCCGCATGCTGCTGATGGGACCCCCCGGCTCCGGCAAGGGCACCCAGGCCACCCGGATCGCCGACAAGCTCGGCATCGTCGCGATCTCGACCGGCGACATCTTCCGCCACAACGTCAAGAACATGACGGAGCTGGGGCAGGAGGCCAAGCGCTACATGGACGCCGGCGACTTCGTCCCGGACGAGGTGACCAACCGCATGGTCGCCGACCGGATCGCCCAGCCCGACGCCGCCGGCGGCTTCCTGCTGGACGGCTACCCGCGCACCGCGGGCCAGGTCGAGGCCCTCGACGCGATGCTGCGGGAGGCCGGCCAGGCGCTGTCCGCCGTCGTGGAGCTCGAGGTCGAGGACGCCGAGCTCGTCCAGCGCCTCCTCAAGCGCGCCGAGATCGAGGGCCGCGCCGACGACACCGAGGAGGTCATCCAGCACCGCCTGGACCTCTACCACCGGGAGACCGAGTCCGTGATCGAGTCCTACGCGGACCGCGGCATCGTGGCCCGCGTGGACGGCACGGGACAGATCGACGACGTCACCGAGCGCGTGCTCCAGGCCGTGTACTCCGTGCGCGTGGCCACCGGCACCGTGCCGGTCGTGTCCCCGGACCAGCAGGCCTGACCGCGTGGTCGGCCGCCGCTCCCTGGAGCTGAAGACCACCCCCCAGCTGCAGACCATGCAGCGTGCGGGGGTGGTCCTGTCCTCGGCCCTGGACGCAGCGATCGCCGCGGCGGCGCCCGGGGTCACCACCGCGGAGGTGGACGCCGTGTTCGCGGACGTCCTCGCCGAGCACGGGGCGACCTCCAACTTCCTCGGCTACCACGGCTTCCCCGCCTCCATCTGCGCCTCCGTCAACGACGAGGTCGTCCACGGCATCCCGGGGGAGCGCGTGCTGCAGCAGGGCGACGTCCTGAAGATCGACGGCGGGGCGGTCGTGGACGGATGGCACTCCGACTCCGCCCGCACGGTGATCCTGGGCTCGTCCGAGGCCGGCACCGCCGACCCGGAGGACGAGCGCCTCTCCGAGATCACCCGTGAGGCCCTCTGGGTGGGCATCGCGGCCTTCGCCTCCGCGAAGCACGTCGGCGAGATCGGCGACGCCATCGACGACTTCGTCACCGAGCAGCCCGGCGCCCCGCTGGGCATCCTCGAGGAGTACGTGGGGCACGGCATCGGCTCCGCCATGCACCTGCCCCCCGACGTGTTCAACTACCGCACGGGACACCAGGGGCCGAAGGTGCGCCCCGGCCTGGCCCTGGCCATCGAGCCCATGCTCGTGCGCGGGGGCATCGACACCCGCACCCTCGAGGACGAGTGGACCGTGGTGACCACGGACGGCGCGCGAGCCAGTCAGTGGGAGCACACGGTGTGCCGCCACGCCGGCGGCCTCTGGGTCCTCTCCGCCCCCGACGGCGGGGCCGCCGAGCTGGCGCGCCACGGCGTCGTCCCGGTGCCTCCGGGGGAGTGACCCCGGGGGGCCGCGCCGTGACGTGGGCCGCTCCGCCGCCGTCCCCCTGGCGGCGCGGTGGCCCGGCCGCTCCGGATGGGGTACCATCGAACGTTGACCGTGCCCACTGCCAGTCCGGCGATCCGGCGCGGTCCACCCCGTTCCCGTCGTGCGGCCGCCCCGTGTGCGCCGTGCGGCATGACGATTGTGGAGGACATGGCTAAGAAGGAAGGTGTCATCGAGGTCGAGGGCACGGTCTCGGAGGCGTTGCCGAACGCGATGTTCCGAGTCCGTCTGCAGAACGAGCATGTCGTGCTCGCCACGATCTCCGGAAAGATGCGTCAGCACTACATCCGCATCCTCCCCGAGGACCGCGTGGTGGTGGAGCTTAGCCCCTACGACCTCAACCGGGGTCGCATCGTCTACCGCTACAAGTAAGAACCCCCGTCCAAGCGAACGCAGGAGGAGGAGCCGTGAAGGTTCAGCCGAGCGTGAAGCGGATTTGCGACAAGTGCCAGGTCGTGCGCCGTAAGGGCCGCGTGCTGGTGATCTGCTCGAACCCGCGCCACAAGCAGCGCCAGGGCTGATCGCGTCCCCGGGAGACCCGGGGGGCGACGCCGTGCGTTGACCACACCACAGACCGGCCCACGAGGGCCGGACATCAGAGACAGCGCAGCCCCGACGGGGCTACGAGACCTCCGGCCGCAGGGGCCGGGGACCGATGACGGCGACGCCGACGCCGCGGAGCACCACCGGACACTTCGCCGGTGCCGCGCGGGGCTCGCCGGGCCGCCCGCGGCCGCGTCGTCGGGACGTCGCTGGTGCAGACCCCTGCTGCAGAAGGAATCAGGAGGACGGCCCATGGCTCGTCTTGCAGGCGTTGACATTCCGCGCGAGAAGCGCGTGATCATCGCACTCACGTACATCTACGGTGTGGGCAAGACCCGCGCTGAGGAGACCCTCGCGGCCACCGGCATCGACCGGGACATCCGCGTGAAGGACCTCTCCGACGATCAGCTGGTGCAGCTGCGCGATCACATCGAGGGCAGCTACAAGGTGGAGGGCGACCTCCGCCGCGAGGTGGCCGCCGACATCCGCCGCAAGGTGGAGATCGGCTCCTACGAGGGCCTGCGCCACCGTCGCGGCCTGCCGGTGCGCGGCCAGCGCACGAAGACCAACGCCCGTACCCGCAAGGGCCCGAAGAAGACGGTCGCCGGCAAGAAGAAGTGACCTGCCGTCCGCGGTGACCCTGGCCCCTGCCGGCCGGCCCGCGACGCCAGCACTCTCACCAGCAGCTTTCCCGCAAGGAGAACCCCATGCCCCCCAAGACCCGTTCTGCGGTCCGCAAGCCGCGTCGCAAGGACAAGAAGAACATCACCGTGGGCCAGGCCCACATCAAGAGCACGTTCAACAACACCATCGTGTCGATCACGGACACGACGGGCGCCGTCATCTCCTGGGCCTCGTCCGGCGAGGTGGGCTTCAAGGGCTCGCGCAAGTCGACCCCGTACGCCGCACAGATGGCCGCCGAGCAGGCCGCCAAGCGTGCGCAGGAGCACGGCATGAAGAAGGTGGACGTCTTCGTGAAGGGCCCGGGCTCGGGCCGCGAGACCGCCATCCGCTCCCTCCAGGCCGCCGGCCTCGAGGTGGGGTCCATCCAGGACGTCACCCCGCAGGCCCACAACGGCGCTCGCCCCGCGAAGCGCCGCCGCGTCTGATCTGAGCGCTGTGTCCGCATCCGCCCCGCGTGGGGCGGGTGCGGACAGGTCGTCGACCTGATCCCACCCCCGTCCTCGTTTCCACCCACCGCGTGCGTCATATGGCGGACGCTCGCCGAAAGGAAATGTCCGTGCTCATTGCACAGCGCCCCACGCTGACCGAAGAGGTCGTCTCCGACCGTCGCTCCCGGTTCGTCATCGAGCCCCTGGAGCCCGGCTTCGGCTACACCCTCGGCAACTCCCTGCGCCGCACCCTGCTGTCCTCGATCCCCGGGGCCTCCGTGACCAGCATCCGCGTGGACGGCGTGCTCCACGAGTTCAGCACGGTCAACGGCGTGAAGGAGGATGTCACCGAGATCATCCTCAACATCAAGAAGCTCTCCGTCTCCTCGGAGAACGACGAGCCCGTGGTCGCGTACCTGCGCAAGCAGGGCGCCGGCGTCGTGACGGCCGCGGACATCACCGCGCCGGCCGGCGTCGAGATCCACAACCCGGACCTGCACATCGCGACGCTGAACGCGAAGGGCAAGTTCGACATGGAGCTGACCGTCGAGCGCGGCCGCGGCTACGTGACCGCCGCCCAGAACAAGTCCGCGGACCAGGAGATCGGCCGCATCCCGGTCGACTCCATCTACTCGCCGGTGCTGAAGGTGACCTTCAAGGTCGAGGCGACCCGCGTGGAGCAGCGCACGGACTTCGACCGGCTGGTCCTCGACGTCGAGACCAAGGAGTCCATGCTCCCGCGCGACGCCGTGGCCTCCGCGGGCTCGACGCTCGTCGAGCTGTTCGGCCTGGCCAAGGCGCTCAACGAGGACGCCGAGGGCATCGACCTGGGCGACGAGCCCGCGCAGGCGGAGACGTCGGCCGATCTCGCCCAGCCGATCGAGGACCTCGAGCTGACCGTGCGCTCGTACAACTGCCTCAAGCGCGAGGGCATCCACACCGTGGGTGAGCTCGTGGCCCGCTCGGAGGCCGACCTGATGGACATCCGCAACTTCGGCGCGAAGTCCATCGACGAGGTCAAGGAGAAGCTGTACGAGCTCGGCCTGTCCCTCAAGGACTCGCCGGCCGGCTTCGACCCCCAGGCGCACGCGCACCAGGACGACGACCCGTTCTCGGACTTCTGAGCCGAACCGCACCCCTGACATCTCAGACCCGGCGCCCCTCGCGGCGCAGGGTCCCACCCGAGGAGTAACACCATGCCCACCCCCACCAAGGGTCCGCGCCTGGGCGGCAGCCCGGCCCACGAGCGCATCATGCTGGCGAACATGTCCGCCCAGCTGTTCGAGCACAAGTCGATCACCACGACGCTCACCCGCGCCAAGCGCCTGCGTCCCCACGCCGAGCGCCTGATCACCATCGCCAAGAAGGGCGACCTGCCCGCGCGCCGCAAGGTGCAGGGCATCATCGCGGCGAAGTCGCGCACGAACAAGTCGATCGTGCACGAGCTGTTCACCGTGATCGCCCCGGCGATGGCCCAGCGCAACGGCGGTTACACCCGCATCACCAAGATCGGCAACCGCCACGGCGACAACGCCCCCATGGCCGTCATCGAGCTCGTGATGGAGCCGGTCTCCGGCCGGCAGGCCGTCGTGGCCGAGGCCGAGCGCGCCGCCGCGTCCGCCCCCGCGCAGGAGTCCGCTCCGGTGCAGGACTCGACCCCGGTCGAGACCGTGGACCCGGCCGCCACCGAGGACGTCACCGTGGAGGAGTCCCAGGCGGCCGCGGCCGAGATCCCGGCCGCGCAGCCCACCAACGAGGACGGCTCCGCCCCCGAGGGCGCGTCCATCAAGGGCAACTCCAGCTCGAAGAAGTACCACGTGCCCGGCTCGCGCTGGTACGACCAGACCACCGCCGAGGTCTGGTTCTCCACCGTCGAGGAGGCCAAGGCCGCGGGCTTCGAGCCCGCCGGCGGCGAGGCCGCCCAGAAGATGGCCGACTGATCCGGCGTCCCGGCGCCTCCGGGCGCCCGGGCCCACCGCCCCCCCCGCGGCGGGCTCTCCAGGGCGGGCCGTCACCCCACACGGGTGGCGGCCCGCCCGTCTGCGTCCGGGGACCGGCGTCCTCCTACGATGGGAGGCATGCCCGAGCCCTCCCGCGACGACGTCCGCCTCCGCCTCGACCTCGCCTACGACGGCTCGGGCTTCCGCGGGTGGGCCGCCCAGCCGGGCCTGCCCACGGTCCAGGGGGCCCTCGAGGAGGCGCTCGAGCGGATCGTCCGGCGCCCCGTCCGGACGGTGGTGGCCGGCCGCACCGACGCCGGCGTCCATGCCCGGGGGCAGGTGGTCCACGCCGACCTCACGGCGGCGGAGTGGGAGGGGCTCTCCCGGGGGCGGCCCGGCCTCGATCCGGCGGACGCCCTGCTGCGCCGCCTGGGCGGCGTCCTGAGCGCGTGGGAGGGGGCCGTCGTGGTTCACGGTGCGCGGCGCGCGCCCGAGGGGTTCGACGCCCGCTTCGGCGCCCTGTGGCGCTCCTATGAGTACCGGATCAGCGACCGGCCGGGCACCCGCGATCCGCTGGCCCGGCGCGGCGTGCACTGGCACGGCGCCGCGGTGGACACGGACCTGATGCAGACCGAGGCGGACGTCCTGCTGGGCCTGCACGACTTCCTCTCCTTCTGCCGGCCGCGGGAGGGCGCCACCACCGTCCGCGAGGTGCTCGACGCGCGGGTGGCGCGGGACGCGGACGGCCTCGTGACGGTGCGCCTGCGAGCCGACGCGTTCTGCCACTCGATGGTCCGCTCGATCGTGGGCGCGCTGCTGCAGGTGGGGGAGGGGCGACGCGCCCCGGGGTGGACGGCGGCCCGTCTGGCGGCCCCCGCCCGGGACTCCGAGGTGCGACTGGCACCGGCCCGTGGCCTCACGCTCATGGAGGTGGCCTACCCGGACGACCCCGCCGCACTCGCCGCCCGGGTCGAGGGCACTCGCGCGCGTCGGGATGCCCCGCCGGCCGGGGGCTGAGCGCGGCCGCCGCGTTTTTGTCCCGCGCGCGCCGACCGGGTAGCATGGGCGGACGTTGCGCATGCCCGCACCCGGATGCGTCGTGCCGCGAGAGGCTCAGTTGCATGGCCGTCATCCCGCGCCGCACCCCCGGGGCTCTCGGGCCCGGACGCCTTCCAGCCCTCACCTGGGGGACCGGCGCGCACGGAGAACTGAACAGCACGCCCCTCCGGACTCACGACCCGGCGTCGGCGGCTGTGACCGAACCGACCCTGAAGGCAGACAACGTGCGTACGTACACTCCCAAGCCTGGTGACGCCGACCGCCAGTGGCTGATCATCGATGCCACCGACGTCGTCCTCGGCCGCCTGGCCACCCACACCGCCGACCTCCTGCGCGGCAAGCACAAGCCGACTTTCGCCCCCCACATGGACATGGGCGACTACGTCATCATCGTCAACGCCGAGAAGGTGGCCCTCACCGGCTCCAAGCTCGAGAAGAAGCGCGCCTACCGCCACTCGGGCTACCCGGGCGGCCTGAAGTCCGAGTCCTACGCGGAGCTCCTGGAGAAGAACCCGGTGCGCGCCGTGGAGAAGGCCGTCAAGGGCATGCTCCCGAAGAACTCGCTGGCGGCCCAGCAGTTGACCAAGCTGAAGGTGTACCGCGGTGCCGAGCACCCGCACGCCGCCCAGAAGCCCGCCACCTTCGAGATCGGCCAGGTCGCCCAGTGACCCTCGCGGTCGCCTGAGCAGACCTCTTCCAAGGAGAATCATGAGCATCAACCAGAACGACGACGTGGAGCTGACGAGCTACACCTCCGAGTCCACCGCCGCTCCGGAGGCCGCCGGCGTGTCCGAGCGCCCCGCCCTGACCGTGGCCGGCTCCGCCGTGGGCCGCCGCAAGGAGGCCGTGGCCCGCGTGCGCGTCGTCCCCGGCTCCGGCCAGTGGACCCTCAACGGCCGCACCCTGGAGAACTACTTCCCGAACAAGCTGCACCAGCAGGAGGTCAACGACCCCTTCACGCTGCTGGAGCTCAACGGCGCCTACGACGTCATCGCCCGCATCCACGGCGGCGGCCCCTCCGGCCAGGCCGGTGCGCTGCGCCTGGGCATCTCCCGCGCCCTGAACGAGATCGACCGCGAGCACAACCGCCCGGCGCTCAAGAAGGCCGGCTTCCTCACCCGCGACGCCCGCGTCATCGAGCGCAAGAAGGCCGGTCTCAAGAAGGCCCGCAAGGCCTCGCAGTTCTCGAAGCGCTGACCCGCGACGGCGTCGGCCGGACCGCCGCCCGCGCGGCGTCCGCCCGTCCGTCCCTCCCGTGGCCGGCCGCCCCCACCCGGGGCGGCCGGCCACGGCCGTCTCCGGCGGTAGGATCGGAGGTCCGGACGACGTGGTCCGGACAGGAGACCCAGAGGAGGCCCGATGGCGGAGCAGACCCCCGACGCCCCCACCCTGCCCGAGCACGAGCTGGAGGACGCCGCCGCCGCACGTCCCTTCGCCGTCACCGAGGACTACGCCGCCGAGGTGGACGAGATCCGCGAGCTCGGCCGCAAGCTGAGCGGGGACAAGGCCCTGCCGACCCCGGACCCCCAGGCCTGGCGTGAGGGCTACCCGTACAAGTCCAAGCTCCGCCGCAAGGACTACGAGCGCCGCAAGCGCGAGCTGCAGATCGAGCTGCTGAAGATGCAGCTCTGGGTCAAGGAGACCGGCCAGAAGGTGCTGATCATCTTCGAGGGCCGCGACGCCGCCGGCAAGGGCGGCGCCATCAAGCGCTTCAACGAGCACCTCAACCCCCGCGGCGCCCGCACCGTCGCCCTCGAGAAGCCCACGGACGCCGAGGCCTCCCAGTGGTACTTCCAGCGGTACATCCAGCACCTGCCCTCGGGCGGGGAGATCGTGATGTTCGACCGCTCCTGGTACAACCGCGCCGGCGTGGAGCGCGTGATGGGCTACTGCACGCCCCAGCAGTACCTCGAGTTCATGCGCGAGACCCCGGAGCTGGAGCGCATGCTGTCCAACTCGGGCACCCACATCATCAAGTTCTGGTTCTCCGTGTCCCGGAACGAGCAGCTCAACCGGTTCGCCGCACGCGAGACCGATCCCGTGCGCCGCTGGAAGCTCTCGCCCACGGACCTGGCCTCGCTGGACAAGTGGGACGACTACACCAACGCGAAGGAGGCCATGTTCTTCTACACGCACACGGCCGACGCGCCGTGGACCGTGGTGAAGTCGAACGACAAGAAGCGGGCCCGTCTCGAGGCGATGCGCCACGTCCTGCACACCCTCCCGTACCCGAACAAGGACGAGCGGATCGTGCACGCCCCGGATCCGCGCATCTGCGCCCCGGCGGACGTCCTCTCCGAGGTCGACGAGACCGAGGGCGGCTCCTTCCCCCGCGTGCGCTGACCCGCCCGCGGGCGTGCCCGCCACGGACGACGGCGCCCCTCCCCGCAGGGGGGAGGGGCGCCGTCGTCGGTGGCCGGGACCGGTCAGCCGTCGGCGCGAGCGCGGTACTCCTTGTAGTTCTCGGAGTCGATCTCCGAGTCCTCGAAGAGGTTGTCCGCGCCGAAGCCCTCGGTGACGTGGTACTCGCCGGACTCGAGGGAGAGGCGGACGTCCTCACGCAGCACGGGCAGCTTCGCGTAGAACGCGTCGCCGCAGCAGCTGGTCCTCACGATGTCGCGGTGGCCGATGATGCGCGAGGGCGGCAGGCCGTACTGCTGGCAGATGTAGGAGGCCAGCTTCACAAGGCCGGCGTAGAGGCTCTGGGGCGGGGGGTTGAGCATGTAGAAGCCCTCGCACTCGATCCCCAGGGCGTAGGCGTTGAAGCCCAGGGCGTGCACGCCGAGCATGAAGTTCTGGCCGCCCTGGAGGGTGTACAGGGAGCCGTGGCGGCCCTCCAGCGGGTAGCCGCCGCGGGACATCGTGAAGTGCTGGCCGGAGTCGCCCCACTGCTGGTTGATGTGCTGGCTCTGCACGCGCTGGGCGATGTCCACCGCGGCCTGGCGGGAGCCGTCCGTCACGTTCGGCGTGGCGGTGTGGTGGATGACGAGGTACGAGGGACGCTCGTAGAGGGTCTGCTGGTGTCCCTCCGGGATGCGGGCGCCCCAGTCGATCGTGGAGAGGATCTCGGGCGCCTCCAGGCGCGGCCCCGGGGCGGCGGAGCCGCCCTCCCGGTCGGCGGCCTGGGCGGCGGACTCGTCGCCGCCGTCGGCGCAGCCGGACACGACGCCGGCGATCGCGAGGCCGGCGCCGCCGAGGACGGCGCGGCGGGGCCACCGCGGGGAGGGGATCGGATGATCGGGCATGCGAGGGGTCCTTCAGATCGGAGCCGCGGGCGCGGCCCGCGAGGGGGTGACGGGACCGCGGGACGGTCGCCACCGAGGAGACTCTACCGGTCCCGATGCCGGGTCGTGACCTCGCCGGGGGGCTCGTGGGCCGTGGCGCTGGTGCCGGAGCGGGCGCCGGATCGTAGACTCGGACATCATGTCGAGATTGTTCGGAACCGATGGCGTCCGTGGCCTGGCCAACGAGACCCTCACAGTGGAGTTGTCCGTCCAGCTGGCCCAGGCGGCCGCGCCGGTCCTCGGGGCGGACGCGTTCGCGGCCGGCCGTCGGCCCGTGGCCGTGGTGGCGCGCGACCCCCGCATCAGCGGACAGTTCATCAGCGCCGCGGTGCTCGCGGGGCTGGCCTCCTCGGGCGTGGACGTCTGGGATGCGGGCGTCCTGCCCACCCCGGCCGCCGCCTTCCTGGTGGGTGACCTCGGCGCGGACTTCGGCGTCATGATCTCCGCCTCCCACAACCCGGCGCCGGACAACGGCATCAAGTTCCTCGCCCGCGGCGGCCAGAAGCTGACCGACGAGCAGGAGGACGAGATCATCCAGCACCTCGAGGGGGAGCGCCCGCTGCGCCCCACCGGGGCGGATGTCGGCCGCGTGCGCGTCTTCTCCGATGCCGAGGACCGCTACGTGGTGCACCTGCTCCAGTCCCTGCCGCACCGCCTGGACGGCCTCACCGTGGTGCTGGACTGCGCCCATGGCGCGGCCTCCGGCTGCTCGCCCGACGCGTTCCGCGACGCCGGCGCCTCCGTGGTGGTCATCGGCGCCGAGCCGGACGGGCTGAACATCAACGAGGGCTGCGGCTCCACGCACCTGGACCGCCTCCAGGAGGCCGTGCGCGCCCACGGCGCGGACCTGGGCATCGCCCATGACGGCGACGCCGACCGCTGCCTCGCGGTGGACGAGAACGGCGACGTCGTGGACGGCGACCAGATCATGGGCATCATGGCGCTCGCCCTCAAGGACCGCGGCGCGCTGCGCGAGGACACCCTGGTGGTCACCGTGATGTCCAACCTCGGTCTGAAGCTGGCCATGCAGCGCGAGGGAGTGCGCCTGATGGAGACCCAGGTGGGCGACCGCTACGTGCTGGCCGGCATGAAGCTCGGCGACTACTCCCTCGGCGGGGAGCAGTCCGGCCACGTGATCTTCGCGGACCACGCCACCACCGGCGACGGCGTCCTCACAGGCCTCCAGCTGGCGGCCCGCGTCGCGCAGACCGGGACGCCGCTGTCGGGCCTGGCGGCCGTCATGCAGCGCCTGCCCCAGGTGCTGGTCAACGTGCGCGGTGTGGACAAGTCCCGCGCCGGGGAGGACGCCGAGGTGCAGGCCGCCGTGCTCCTGGCCGAGCAGCGCCTCGGGGAGACCGGACGTGTGCTCCTCCGCCCCTCGGGCACCGAGCCCGTCGTGCGCGTCATGGTGGAGGCCCCGGACGAGGAGACCGCCCGCCGGGAGGCCGAGGCCCTCGCCGAGGTCGTCCAGCGCGAGATGCGGCTGCACGACTGAGGCCGGCGTGCCCTCCTCCCCGGCTCCCGGACCGCGGCGCTGGCCCCTGCTGGCGGCGCTCGCGGCGGCGATGGCGGTGCTCTGGACGGTCACGTTGGTCGCGGTCCAGGCGTCCACCTGCGAGCGGGAGGCCACCGGGGCCGACTGGCTGCCGTGCCTGGCCGTCGAGCAGGACGGGCCGCGGGCGGACTGAGCCCCCGGACGGACGAAGGGCCCCGGCCCGCCTCGAAGCGAGGCGGACCGGGGCCCTGTGCGGTGGGGCGGCGCGTGCCGCCGGGGTCAGCGGGCGGTCGGGCCGCCCGGCACCGGGCCGTTGGTCACGGTCCCCGTGCCGCCCCGCTGGGCGGAGAGCAGGTCGCGGATCTCGGTGAGGAGCGCGACGTCCTCCGCCACGGGCTCGGGCTCCGGCTCGATGCCGAGGCGGCGGTTGCGGCGCTCGATCATCTTGTTCATGGGCAGCACGATCGCGAAGTACACGGCGGC
>NZ_JAUNHR010000048.1 GCF_030523875.1 Micrococcus sp.
ACCACCGCCTCCCCCGACCAGCCCTCCCCCGACGCCGACGGCGCCCCCGGTCCGCTGCTGTCCCTGCTGGACCTGGCGACCGTGCGCACCGGCCAGGGCGTGGGCGAGGCGATCGCCCAGTCCGTGGAGCTGGCCCGGGTGGCGGAGGCCCAGGGCCTGCACCGCGTCTGGTACGCCGAGCACCACAACATGGAGCGCATCGCCTCCTCCGCCACCGCGGTGCTCATCGCCCATGTGGCCTCGCAGACCAGCACCATCCGGGTCGGCTCGGGCGGCGTCATGCTCCCCAACCACTCCCCTCTGGTGGTCGCCGAGCAGTTCGGCACGCTCGCCGAGCTGCATCCCGGCCGGATCGATCTCGGTCTGGGCCGCGCGCCCGGCACGGACCAGCGCACCCTGCAGGCGTTGCGCCGCTCCCCCGAGGCCGCCGAACGCTTCCCGCAGGACGTCCTCGAGCTGCAGGGCTACCTCCGGGGCGAGTCCCGCATCCCGGGCATCGCCGCCCACCCCGGCTCCGGCACGGACGTGCCCCTCTACATCCTGGGGTCCTCGGCGTTCGGCGCCCAGCTCGCCGCGCGCCTGGGCCTCGGCTACGCGTTCGCCAGCCACTTCGCCCCGCAGATGCTCGAGCACGCCGCCCGCCTCTACCGCGAGCACTTCGAGCCCTCCGAGGCCCTGGACCGCCCCCACTTCATCGCCGCCGCCAACGTGATCGCCGCGGACTCGGAGGACGAGGCGCACGAGCAGTGGGAGCTCACCCGCCGCGAGCGGATCCGCATGATGCTCGGCCGCGGCCGCAGCCTCACGGAGGACGAGGTGGACATGCTCCTCGACTCCCCCGCGGGCCAGCAGGTGCTCGGCATGCTCGAGTGCTCCGCGGTGGGCACCGGCCCCGAGGTCCAGACCTGGCTGCACGACTTCGCGGAGCGGGTCCAGGCCGACGAGCTGATCGTCACGACGGCGGCCCCGGACCAGGCCGCACGGGTGCGCACCCTGGAGCTGCTCGGCGAGCACGTGGTCCGCGGCTGACCCGTCGTGTCGGGGCGCTCGGCGCCGCCGGCGCAGGGCCCCGACGGCGCGGCTCAGAGGCCGTAGAACCGCTGCTCGAACACCTGCCGGGCCTGACGGGTCACCCGCAGGTACCGCTCCTCGAAGGCCGCGCCGTCGTCGTGCCCGCCGGCCAGGTGGGCGAGGGCGCCCAGGTCACGGGCATTGGTGGGCAGCACGTCCGAGCCCTTGCCGGTCCACAGCACCAGCGAGGCGCGGACGCGGGTGGCCAGCAGCCAGGCCTCCTCGAGGAGGGCTGCCTCGGAGGCGCCCAGCAGCTCGTGGCGGGCCAGGGCCCGCAGCGCCGGGAGCGTGCCCGTGACCCGCAGGTCCTCGACCTCGTGGGCGTGGCGCAGCTGCAGGGACTGGACGAGCCATTCCACGTCCGACAGGCCGCCGCGGCCGAGCTTGACGTGCCGGGACGGGTCGGCGCCGCGCGGCAGCCGCTCGGCCTCCACACGGGCCTTGATGCGCCGGATCTCCCGGGCGTCCGCGGCGGTGAGGTCGGTGCCGTGGCGGACCCCGTCCGCCCAGCGCACGAAGGCCGCGGCGAGGTCGTCGTCGCCGGCCACGGGTCGGGCGCGCAGCAGCGCCTGGCGCTCCCACACCTCCGCCCACCGGGCGTAGTACTCCTGGTACGAGTCCAGGGTGCGCACGAGCGGGCCCTGCCTGCCCTCCGGGCGCAGGTCCAGGTCCACCTCCAGCGGGTGCTCGCTGGGCAGCGGCGGCTGCGCGGGCCGGCGCAGCAGGGCGATGAGCTGACGGGCCACCGCCTCGGCCTGCTGCGCGGCCGCGGAGGCGTCGGCGCCCGCCCGGGGGCGGTGGACCACCATCGCGTCCAGGTCCGAGCCGTAGGTGATCTCCCGGCCGCCCTGGCGGCCCATGGCCACCACCAGCAGGTCCGTCAGCTGCTCGCCGTCCCCCACCGTGGCGTGCAGCGCCACCCGCAGGGCGCCGAGCACGGCGGCCTGGTCGACGTCGGCGAGCGCCGCCCCCACCCGCTCCAGGGAGCACAGCCCCGTCATGTCGGCGAGGGCGATCCGCAGGGTCTCACGCTGGCGGATCTGGCGCACGTGCCGGATGACCTGCGCCGCGTCCTCGTCGTCGCCGCGGCGGTCCAGGCGGGCCTGCACCTCCCCCCACAGCGTCTCGAGGGAGCGGGGCTCGAGCTCACGGGCGTCCCCCACCCAGGCGACCGACTCCGGCGAGTGCTCGAGCAGGTCTCCCACCCGGCGGGAGCTGGCCAGCACCAGGCACAGCCGGTGCGCGGCGTCCGAGGAGTCGCGCAGCATGCGCAGGAACCACGCGGTGGCCCCCAGGGACTCGGAGAGCCGGCGGAAGGCCAGCAGGCCGGCGTCGGGGTCCGGGCCCTCCGCGAACCAGCCGAGCATGACCGGCAGCAGCTGGCGCTGGACGGCCGCGCGGCGGGACACGCCGCGGGTGAGGGCCTCGATGTGGCCCAGAGCCGAGCGCGGGTCCCGGTAGCCCAGGGCGGACAGGCGCGCCTTGACGGCGTCCGCGGTGAGGCGGACCTCGTCCTCGGACAGGGCCGCCGTGGTGGACAGCAGGGGCCGGTAGAACACCGTCTCGTGCAGGGAGCGGACCTCCCGGCGGACCGTCTCGAAGCGGGACACGAGGTCCTCGGCCGCCACGGGGGCCGTGTCCCCGGCCCCGCGCAGGGCCCTGGCCACCACGCGCTGGGCCGCCTCCTTGGCGGGCATCAGATGGGTGCGGCGCAGGTGGACCAGCTGGATGCGGTGCTCGAGGGCCCGCAGCCACCGGTAGTGGTCGCCGAAGCGCCGCGTGTCCGCCGTGGAGATGTAGGAGGCCCGGTTCAGGGCCTCGAGCGCGTCGAGCGTGGCGCGCACGCGCACGCTCTCGTCGGCGCGGCCGTGGACCAGCTGCAGCAGCTGGGCGGTGAACTCGACGTCGCGCAGGCCGCCCGGACCCAGCTTGATCTCCCGGTCCCGCTCGCCGCGGGCGATCGTGTCGATCACGCGGGTGCGCATGCGCCGGACGTTGTCCACGAAGCCCTCGCGCGCGGAGGACTCCCACACGCGGGGCCACACGGCCTCGACGTACCGGCGCCCCAGGTCCGCCCCGCCCGCCAGCGGACGGGCCTTGAGCAGGGCCTGGAACTCCCAGCCGTGCGCCCAGCGGCGGTAGTACTCCACGTGGGAGGGCAGGGTGCGGGAGAGCGCCCCGTCCTTGCCCTCGGGGCGCAGGTTGGCGTCGACCTCCCACAGGCCGGGCTCCGGCGCCGGGCCGGTGAGGACGCGGGAGATGCCGGCGGCGAGGTCCGCGGCGAGGCGGGAGGCCGTCGCGTCGTCCGGTGCACCCTCGGCGGTGGGGTCGTCCACCTCGTGGACGAACAACACGTCCACGTCGGAGATGTAGTTGAGCTCGCGGGCGCCGCACTTGCCCATGCCGATCACGGCGAGGTCCAGGTGGTCCACCGCCGCGCCCTCGCGGTCGGCGAGCTCGGCGCGGGAGACCGCGAGCGCGGCCTCGACCGCGGCCCCGGCCAGGTCGGCGAGCCAGCGGCCGACGCCGGGCAGGACGGCCGTGGGGTCCTGCGAGCCCAGGTCGGCGAGGGCGACGGCGGCGAGCTGGCGCCGGTAGGCGCGGCGCAGGAGCACGGCGGCGTCCGCTCCGGTGCGGGAGGCCACGGGCCGGGGCGAGCGCGGGTCGGCGCCGACGGACTCCAGCAGCAGGGCGCGCAGGGCGGCGGGCTCGTCCGACCACGCGGCGCCCGTGGCCGGGTCCGGCTGGGCGAGGGCGGGGGCGGTGGCGGCGGCGGCCGCGGGGTCCAGGACGAGGTCCAGGTGCTCGGGGCGGCGGATGAGGAACTCGCCGAGCGCCTCGGAGGCGCCCAGCAGGCGCAGCAGGGCCGCGGCACGGCCGGCGTCGCCCAGGACGCGGTGCACGCCGGGCTCGCGCTCGGCCAGGCGGATGTACAGCAGCAGGGCGCGGTCCGCATCCGCGGCGTACGTCAGGGCCGCCAGGAGGGCGTCCCGGTCCTGGCCGGCCAGCTCGGGCGAGTCCAGCAGGCGCTCGGCCCGGGCGGGGTCAACGACCCCGGCGTGGCCGAGGCTGCGGCGCACGCCCCCGGGGGCGGCGGGGGGCGGAGGCAGGGCGCTCACGGGATCAGAGCCCTGTGAGGTAGCGGCGCAGCTCGTAGGGGGTGATCTCCACGCGGTAGTCGTCCCACTCCTGGCGCTTGTTCCGCAGCAGGGCCTGGTAGACGTGCTCGCCGAGCACCTCGGCCATGAACTCGGAGTCCTCGGCGGCGCGGACGGCGTCGTGCAGGGTGCCGGGCAGGGACTCGTGGCCGAGCACCCGGCGCTCCTGCGGGGTGAGGGCGCCGACGTCCTCCGAGGCGGGCTCGGGGAGCTCGTAGCCCTCCTCGATGCCCCGCAGGCCCGCGGCCAGCAGGAGTGCGTAGGCCAGGTACGGATTGGCGGAGGCGTCCAGGCCGCGATACTCGATGCGGGCCGAGCCGGCCTTGTCCGGCTTGTACAGGGGCACGCGCACGAGGGCGGAGCGGTTGTTGTGGCCCCAGGAGACGTAGGAGGGGGCCTCGTCCGCGCCCCACAGGCGCTTGTAGGAGTTCACGAACTGGTGCGTGACCAGGCTGATCTCCACGGAGTGGCGCAGCAGGCCCGCGATGAACCGACGCCCGGTGACGGAGAGGCGGAACTCGTCGGCGGGATCGTAGAAGGCGTTGGCGTCCCCCTCGAAGAGGGAGAAGTGGGTGTGCATCCCGGAGCCGGGGTGACGGCCGAAGGGCTTGGGCATGAAGGTGGCGTAGATCCCCTGGTGGGCGGCCACCTCCTTCATGATCGTGCGGAACGTCTGCACGTTGTCCGCCGTGGTGAGGGCGTCCGCGGCGCGCAGGTCGATCTCGTTCTGGCCGGGGCCGTTCTCGTGGTGGCTGAACTCCACGGAGATGCCCATGTTCTCGAGCATCATCACCGCGTCGCGGCGGAAGTCCTGGGCGGCGCCGCCGGGGACGTGGTCGAAGTAGCCGGCGGAGTCCACGGGCACGGGCTCGCCGTCCGGGCCGGGCCGGTCCGAGGCCAGCAGGTAGAACTCGATCTCGGGGTGCGTGTAGCAGCTGAAGCCCATGGCCGAGGCGCGGTCCAGGACGCGGCGCAGCACGTTGCGGGGGTCCGCGGGGGACGGCCGGCCGTCCGGGGTGAGCACGTCGCAGTACATGCGGGAGGAGTTCCCGGCCTCGCCGCGCCACGGCAGGATCTGGAAGGTGGAGGGGTCCGGCTGCAGCAGCATGTCCGACTCGGAGATGCGCGTGTAGCCGTCGATCGACGAGCCGTCGAAGCCCAGGCCCTCGGAGAACGCCGACTCCACCTCGGCGGGGGCGAGGGCGACGGACTTGAGGGTGCCGATGACGTCCGTGAACCACAGGCGCACGAAGCGCACGTCCCGGTCCTCGATGGTGCGGAGCACGAAATCCTGCTGACGGTCCATGCGGCCACTCTAGACGCCCGCCGCCCGCCGCGGCCGTGCGGGTCGTCCCGCCGGCCGCACCGGCTGGGCCCGCCCGTAGACTGCGGCCCATGAGCCAGACCCCCGCGCCCGACGCCGCCGGCGCCGAGACCGCCGCCCCCTACGCCTCCCCCGCCGCCCCGGCCGGGCCCGCGACGACGCCGGCCGCCCCCGCCCGCGTGCGCACGGTCCACCTGCGGCGGGCCAAGGACGAGGGGCGCCGGTTCGCGATGCTCACGACGTACGACGCGATGACGGCCGCCCTGTTCGACGAGGCCGGCGTGGAGGTGCTCCTGGTGGGCGACTCGGTGGGCAACACCGTGCTGGGCCACTCCTCCACGCTGCCGGTGACCCTGGACCAGATGGTGCTGTTCTCCGCGGCCGTGGTCCGCGGGGCCTCCCGCGCGCTCGTGGTGGCGGACCTGCCCTTCGGCTCCTACGAGGCCTCCCCCGAGCAGGCGGTGGCGGCGGGGGTGCGCCTGATGAAGGAGGCCGGCGTGCACGCCGTCAAGGCCGAGGGGGACGAGAGGTTCGCCCCGCACGTGGCCGCCATGACGGCCGCTGGCGTGCCCGTGATGGCGCACCTCGGCTTCACCCCGCAGTCCGAGCACGTCCTCGGCGGGTACCGCGTGCAGGGGCGCGGGGAGGGCGCAGCCGAGCGCATGGTCGCCTCCGCCCGCGCGCTCGAGGAGGCCGGGGCGTTCGCCGTCCTGATGGAGATGGTCCCCTCCGACGTCGCCGCCGCCGTCGACGCCGCGGTCCGGGTGCCCACCGTGGGCATCGGCGCCGGCCCGCACACCACGGGGCAGGTCCTCGTGTGGCAGGACATGCTCGGGCTGCGCGCCGGGCGCACCCCCCGGTTCGTGAAGCAGTACGCCCGCCTGCACGAGGTGGTCGGCGAGGCGGTGCGGGCCTACCGCTCCGAGGTCCTGGACGGGTCCTTCCCCTCGCCCGAGCACGGCTTCGAGGCCTGACGGCCCCGGCCGCCGCGCCCGGGGGCGGGGCGCGGGTCAGGACTTGTCGTTGAAGGGGTTGGCGTCCCAGTCGTCGTCGGCGTCGTCGGCGCGGTCCGCGGCCTCGTTGCGGGCCTGGACCTTCGCCAGGGCGCCCTCGGCCTCGGCCCGGGAGCCGTAGGGGCCGAGCAGGTCCTTCCAGTCGGACTGCGGACCCTCCTCCACCTGGTGGGTGCGGATGTTGAACCAGTAGCCGCTGCCGGCCTCGTGCGTCTCAGTCATGGCCCACACCCTAGACCGGCCCCGGCGGGTGCGGACAGCCGGACCGGGCGCCCCCGATACGCTGGGGGGCATGTCCGCGCAGACCTCCCCCGCCCCCGCCAGCCACAACGGCCCCCGCCCGGAGGGCCCGCCCGCCCCGGAGCCGGGATCGCTCGCGCCCGTCGGCCGGCTGGTCCCCGGTGCGACGTCGCCCGCCCCGCCCGTGCCGGCGTCGATCCCCCGCCCGGAGTACGTCGGCCGGGCCACCGCGGACGAGGGCAACGCCTCGGACGTGTACGACGCCGAGGGGATCGCCCGCATCCGCGCCGCCGGCCGGATCGCGGCGCAGGTCATGGAGCACACCGCCGCGCACATCCGCCCCGGCGTCACCACCGACGAGCTGGACCGGATCGCCCACGAGTTCCTCGTGTCCGCGGGCGCCTACCCGTCCTGCCTCGGCTACCGCGGCTTCCCCCGGTCCATCTGCACCTCGGTCAACGAGGTCATCTGCCACGGCATCCCGGACTCCACCGTCCTGGAGGACGGGGACATCGTCAACCTGGACATCACCGCCTACAAGGACGGCGTCCACGGCGACCACAACCGCACCTACCTCGTCGGCGACGTGGACGAGGAATCCCGCCTGCTCGTGGAGCGCACCGAGGAGGCCCTGCGCCGCGGCATCAAGGCCGTCAAGCCGGGGCGCGAGGTCAACGTGATCGGCCGCGCCATCGAGTCCTACGCCAAGCGCTTCGGCTACGGTGTGGTCCGCGACTTCATCGGCCACGGCGTGGGCGTGGAGTTCCACTCCGGCCTGGTGATCCCCCACTACGACGCCGCCCCCGCCCACAACCGGGTGATGGTGCCCGGCATGGTGTTCACCATCGAGCCGATGATCACCCTCGGCACGATCGAGTGGGACCAGTGGGACGACGGCTGGACCGTGGTCACCCGGGACCGGAGGCGCACCGCGCAGTTCGAGCACACGCTCGTGGTCACCGAGGACGGCGCCGAGGTCCTCACCCTGCCCTGAGACGCCCGGGTCCGTAGACTGGCGGCCGTGAGCTTCCCGAACACCGGTGTGATCCCCCACCTGCCCCCGTCCCCGTCCACG
This sequence comes from Micrococcus sp., assembly GCF_030523875.1. Taxonomy (GTDB): domain Bacteria; phylum Actinomycetota; class Actinomycetes; order Actinomycetales; family Micrococcaceae; genus Micrococcus. The sequence goes on from NZ_JAUNHR010000048.1 coordinate 7,882, forward strand.
CACCCCGCCGTCCTCGGAGTCGACATCGGCGGCACCGGCATGAAGGGCGGGATCGTCCGCCTCGGCGCCGGGCCCAAGTCCGGGACCCTCCGTGGCGACCGCTTCCGGCTGCCCACCCCCCAGCCGGCCCTGCCGGAGACGATGGCGCGCACGCTCACCCAGATCGTGTCCGAGCTGGACACCCGCCGCAAGGCGCCCCACCCGGACACCCCGGTGGGCGTGTGCTTCCCCTCGATCGTGCAGCACGGCGTGTGCCGCTCGGCCAACAACATCGACCCCTCCTGGATCGGCGTGAGCCTGCAGGAGACGTTCGAGGACGCCCTCCAGCGCCCCGTGCACGTGGTCAACGACGCCGACGCCGCCGGCCTGGCCGAGGCCCGCTACGGCGCCGGCCGCGGCGTGGACGGGCTCGTGCTGGTCATCACCCTGGGCACCGGCATCGGCGGCGCGATGATCCACGACGGGGTCCTGATCCCGAACTTCGAGGTCGGCTCCCTCGAGCTGGACGGCGTGATGGCCGAGACCCGCGCCTCCGCCAAGGCCCGCGAGCGCGAGGACCTCTCCTGGCCCGAGTACGCCACCCGCCTGCAGCGGTTCTTCTCCCACGTGGAGCGGATCCTCTCCCCCGACCTGTTCATCGTGGGCGGCGGCATCTCCAAGCGACCCGACGACTACCTGCCCCTGCTCACGCTGGACACCCCGATCGTGCCCGCACAGCTGAGGAACAACGCGGGCATCGTGGGCGCCGCGCTCGCGGCCCACGCGGACCCGGCGGACCGCACCGCGCGCTGACCGCGCCGGCCCGCGGGGCCGTCCCGTCCGGCCCCGGACGCACCGAGGGCGGTTCCGGCTTCCCCTCCGGAACCGCCCTCGGCGTCCACGGGCCGCCTGCGGCGGCCACGACGGACACTCTAGCGCCTGGGCAGGCGCGGCTGCACCGCGGTCCGGCCCCGCGCGGCGGCCTCCTGGGTCCGCAGCTCGGCGATCGCGTCGGCGAAGTCGTCGAGGGACTCGAAGTCCTGGTAGACGGAGGCGAACCGCAGGTAGGCCACCTGGTCGAGACGGCGCAGCGGCCCCAGGATCGCCAATCCGACGGCGTGGGCGTCCACCTCGGCGTTGCCCGAGGCGCGCACGGCCTCCTCCACCTCCTGGGCCAGCACCGCGAGGTCGTCGCTCGAGACGGGCCGCCCCTGGCAGGCCTTGCGCACGCCGTTGATGACCTTGGAGCGGTCGAAGGGCTCGGCCACGCCGGAGCGCTTGACCACCGTCAGCGAGGTCGTCTCCATGGTGGTGAAGCGCTTGCCGCACGCACGGCACTGGCGGCGCCGGCGGATGGCCGAGCCGTCCTCGAGCGAGCGGGAGTCCACCACGCGCGAGTCCTCGTGGCGGCAGTAGGGGCAGTGCACGGTGCGGGTCCTCTCGGTCGGCTCAGGCCAGGCAGGTGGGGCCCAGCAGGATCTTCAGGTCCCCGAACAGCGCGGGGGTGGGCGCCACCCGGAACTGCGGGCCGAGGGCGAACTCCTGCACGCCGCGCTGGCCGGCCAGGGTCAGGCGCACCTCGGAGGAGCCCTCGTGGGTGCGCAGCACGTCCGCGAGCTGGCCCACCACGCGCTCCGTCGCCTTGAACGCGGGCATCGTGATCCGCACCGGCCCGCCGGTGGGGTCCGTCAGCTCGGGGATGGCCATCTCCATGGCGGAGAGCACCACGGAGCCGTCGTCCCGGCGCTGCACCCGTCCCTTCACGGCGACGACGAGGTCCTCCTGCAGCATCATCGCGATGGGCGCGTAGACCTGGCCGAAGAACATCACGTCCATCGAGCCGCCGAGGTCCTCGATCTCGCAGCGGGCGTACGCGTTGCCGGAGCTCTTGGCGATGCGCCGCTCGAGCGTGGTGATGAGCCCGGCGATGGTGACGTGCGCGCCGTCGGCGGGCCCGTCGTCGTCGAGCACGCGCGTGATCGGGGTGTCCGCGAACTGGCTCAGGACCGCGTCGAGGCCCTGGAGCGGGTGGTCGGAGACGTAGAGGCCGAGCATCTCGCGCTCGAACGTGAGCTTCTCCTTCTTGGGCCACTCGGGCAGGTCGGGCACGGCGACGCCGTCGGAGGCGTCGGAGTCGTCCTCCTCGCTCGCGCCCCCGAGGGCGAACAGGTCGAAGGTGAACTCGCCGTGGTCCTCCTTGCGCTTCTGCTGCACCGTGGCGTCCACCGCCTCCTCGTGGACGGCCAGCAGTGCGCGGCGCGCGTAGCCGAGCGAGTCGAAGGCGCCGGCCTTGATCATGGACTCGATCGTGCGCTTGTTGCAGACCACGAGCGGGACCTTGGCGAGGAAGTCCCCGAAGCCCGTGAAGGCGCCCTTGTCCTCGCGGGCCTGCACCATGCCCTTGACCACGTTCGTGCCCACGTTGCGCACCGCGCCCATGCCGAAGCGGATGTCCGTGCCCACCGGGGTGAAGTTCTGGAACGACTCGTTCACGTCCGGCGGGAGCACCGTGATGCCCATGTGGCGGCACTCGTTGAGGTACATGGCGAGCTTGTCCTTGTCATCGCCCACCGAGGTGAGCAGCGCCGCCATGTACTCGGCCGGGTGGTGGGCCTTGAGGTAGGCCGTCCAGTAGGAGACCAGCCCATACGCGGCCGAGTGCGCCTTGTTGAACGCGTAGTCCGAGAACGGCAGGAGGATGTCCCACAGCGCCGTGATCGCCGCCTGCGAGTAGCCGCGGTCCAGCATGCCCTGCTGGAAGGCGGCGTACTGCTTGTCCAGCTCGGACTTCTTCTTCTTGCCCATCGCGCGGCGCAGGATGTCCGCCTGGCCGAGGGTGTACCCGGCCACCTTCTGGGCGATCGCCATGACCTGCTCCTGGTACACGATCAGGCCGTAGGTCGTGTCGAGGATGTCCTTCAGCGGCTCCTCGAGCTCCGGGTGGATCGGGGTGATCTCCTGCTGCCCGTTCTTGCGCAGCGCGTAGTTCGTGTGCGAGTTCGCGCCCATGGGGCCCGGGCGGTAGAGCGCGATGGTCGCCGAGATGTCCTCGAAGTTGTCCGGGCGCATCATCTTCAGCAGCGAGCGCATGGGCCCCCCGTCGAGCTGGAACACCCCCAGGGTGTCGCCGCGGGCCAGCAGCTCGTACGAGGCCCGGTCCTCCACGTCGAGGGTCTCGAGGTCGATCTCGATCCCCTTGTTGTCCTTCACGTTCTCGAGCGCGTCCGAGATGATCGTGAGGTTGCGCAGCCCCAGGAAGTCCATCTTGATCAGCCCGAGCCCCTCGGCGGTGGGGTAGTCGAACTGCGTGATGACCTGGCCGTCCTGCAGCCGGCGCATGATCGGGATGACGTCGATCACCGGGTGCGAGGACATGATGACGCCGGCGGCGTGCACGCCCCACTGGCGCTTCAGGCCCTCGATGCCCTTGGCGGTCTCGAAGACCTCCTTGGCCACCGGGTCCGTGGCCACCAGCTGGCGGAAGTCCCCGGCCTCGGCGTAGCGCTTGGCCTCGGGGTCCTCGATGTCCTTGAGCGGGATGTCCTTCGCCATCACCGCCGGTGGCAGCGCCTTGGTGAGCGCCTCGCCCATGGAGAACGGCTGGTCCATCACGCGGGCGGAGTCCTTCAGCGCCTGCTTGGTCTTGATGGTGCCGTACGTGACGATCATGGTGACGCGCTCGTCGCCGTACTTGCGGGTGACGTAGTCGATCACCTCGGAGCGGCGGCGGTCGTCGAAGTCGACGTCGAAGTCGGGCATGGACACGCGGTCCGGGTTCAGGAACCGCTCGAAGATCAGACCGTGCTTGAGCGGGTCCAGGTCCGTGATGCGCAGCGCGTACGCCACCATCGAGCCGGCGCCCGAGCCGCGCCCGGGACCCACGCGGATGCCGTTGTCCTTGGCCCAGTTGATGAAGTCGGCCACCACGAGGAAGTAGCCGGGGAAGCCCATCGAGATGATGACGTCCAGCTCGTAGTCCGCCTGCTTGCGCACGTGGTCCGGGACGCCGTCGGGATAGCGGTAGTCGAGGCCCTTGGCGACCTCCTTGACGAGCCAGCTGGTCTCGTCCTCCCCCTCGGGGGTGGGGAACAGCGGCATGTAGTTGGCGTCGGTGTCGAAGGACACCTCGCAGCGCTCGGCGATCAGGAGCGTGTTGTCGCACGCCTCGGGCAGCTCCCGGAACAGCTCCCGCATCTGCCGCGGGGACTTCAGGTAGTACTCCGTGCCGGAGAAGGCGAAGCGGGAGCCGCCCTGGTCGTAGGTGGGCTCGTTGAGCTTGGAGCCGGACTGGATGGCCAGCAGCGCCTCGTGGGCCTTCGCGTCGTGCTCGTGCGTGTAGTGCAGGTCGTTGGTGGCCACGAACGGCAGGCCCAGGTCCTTGGCCAGGCGGCGCAGGTCCTCCATCACGCGGCGCTCGATGTCGAGGCCGTGGTGCATGACCTCGCAGAAGAAGTTGTCCTTGCCGAAGATGTCGCGGAAGTCCGACGCGGCCTGCATCGCCTCGCGGTAGTGGCCCAGGCGCAGGCGGGTCTGGATCTCCCCGGACGGGCAGCCCGTGGTGGCGATCAGGCCCTTCGAGTACCGGCTCAGCAGCTCGCGGTCGATACGGGGCCACTTCGCGTACACCGAGTCGAGCGAGGCGATCGAGCCCATCTTGAACAGGTTGTGCATGCCGGTGTTGTCCTCGGACAGCAGCGTCATGTGGGTGTACGCGCCGCCGCCGGAGACGTCGTCGCCGCGCTGGTGCGGCTCGCCCCAGCGGGTCTTGGCCTTGTCCGTGCGGTGCTGGGTGCCGGGCGTCAGGTACGCCTCGAGGCCGATGATCGGCTTGACCCCCGCCTGGCGGGCCTTGTTCCAGAAGTCGAACGCGCCGAAGAGGTAGCCGTGGTCTGTGATGGCCAGCGAGTCCATGCCCAGGCGGTTGGCCTCGGCGAACAGCTCGTCGAGCTTCGCGGCGCCGTCCAGCATCGAGTACTCGGTGTGCGTGTGCAGATGGACGAAGCCGCCGTCCCTCGTGGCCTCGGCGGTGGTCTCCTGCTGCACGGTCATGGCGCGTCCATCCTCCCTGACGCCCCGCGGGGACGGTCCGCCGACCGGGCGGACGGCGGGGTGCGGGACCGGACCAGTCTAGGGGGCCACGCGCCCGGGCGCGGCGGGCGGGACCGGGCTCACCCGCCGCGCAGGACCTCCAGGGCCCGGGCGAGGTCGTGCGGGTGCGGGGACTCGATCCGCAGGGTCTCGCCGGTGACCGGATGCGGCAGCACGAGGCGGTGGGCGTGCAGCCACTGGCGGGTCAGGCCGAGCTCGGCCGCCAGCACGGGGTCGGCCCCGTAGGTGAGGTCCCCGGCGCACGGGTGGCGCAGGGCGGAGGTGTGCACGCGGATCTGGTGGGTGCGGCCGGTCTCAAGGTGGATCTCCAGCAGCGTGGCCCGCCCGAACGCCTCGAGGGTCTCGTAGTGGGTCACGGAGGGCCGGCCCCCCTCGAGCACCGCGAAGCGCCAGTGGTGGCCGGGGTCCCGGCCGATGGGCGCGTCGATCGTGCCGGCGAGCGGGTCCGGCATGCCCTGCACCACGGCGTGGTAGACCTTCTCCGGCACGCGGTCGCGGAACTGGTCCTTCAGGGCCGTGTAGGCCCGCTCCGTCTTGGCCACCGCCATCACGCCGGTGGTGCCGACGTCGAGCCGGTGCACGATGCCCTGGCGCTCCGGGGCGCCGGAGGTGGAGATGTCGTGGCCGAGGGCGGCGAGCCCGCCGACCACGGTGGGGCCGAACCACCCCGGGGAGGGGTGGGCGGCCACGCCGGTCGGCTTGTCCACCGCCAGCATGTGCTCGTCCTCGTAGAGGATCGTCATGGCCTCCACGGTCTCTGCCCTCACTTCCAGGGGGTCGGGGTCGTCCGGCACGTCGACGACGAGGCTCTCCCCCGCCACCGCCTTCGCCGACTTGGCCAGCACGCGGTCGCGGCGGCCCGTGCGGGACTCGGCGCGGACCAGGCCGCGGGCGAACAGGTCGGCCAGGGAGGCGCGCGAGACCCCGAAGGCCTCGGCGAGCACGGCGTCGGCCCGACGGCCGGCCGCAGCGTCGTCCACCTCGAGGCGCTCGGTCACGCCCGGTCGCAGCCCCACGGGTCAGCCCCGCCCGTCGGCGCCGTCGCGGGTGCCGTCCAGCCCGCGGCCGGTCACCATCAGCAGGCACAGGCCGACGATCGAGCACACGATGAAGGAGTCCGCCACGTTGAACACGGCGAAGTTCGGCACGGAGATCATGTCCACGACGTGGCCCTGCCCGAACGACGGCGGCCGGAACAGGCGGTCCGTCAGGTTGCCCAGGACGCCGCCCAGCAGGCCGCCCAGGGCGAGGCCCCACGCCCACGAGCGGGCGCGCAGCAGCGTGACGAGGGCCACGACGGCGACGACCGCCTGCACGATCGTGAACACCCACGTGACGTCCGTGCCGATCGAGAACGCCGCACCGGGGTTCAGGATGTAGTACCAGCGCAGCAGCCCCGGCACGACCACGATCGACTGGCCCAGCTCCATGGTCCGCTCGACCCACAGCTTGGTGCCCTGGTCCAGCGCGTAGGCCAGGACCGCCAGGGCAAGACCGGTCACGACCACGCGCCGCGCGCCGGCCCCGCGGGGGGCCGGGGCGCGGCGTCCGGCGTCCCCGGACGGGTCGGCGGCAGTGCTCACGCGGTCCCCTGGGCGGGCTCGACCCGCTCCTGGGAGGTGATCTCGCGCAACTGCCCCTCGATGTAGGAGGTGAGGCGGGCGCGGTAGTCGGTCTCGAAGGCCCGGAGCCGCTCGACGTCGTGCTCGAGGCCCTTGCGCCGGGTCTCGAGCTCGGTGAGGGTGCGGGTGCGGGTCTCCTCGGCCTCACGGACCACAGTGGTGGCGGTGGTCTCGGCCTCGGCAATGATCTGATCGCGGCGCTGCTCGCCCTCGGCGACGTACTCGTCGTGCAGGCGCTGGGCCATGGCCAGCACGCCGGCGGCGGAGCTCGCGGAGTCGGCGGCGGGCTGCTGGACGGACGCGGCCTGGACCGGGGTCGGGTCCGCGATGGCGGGGGCGGCCTGCGCGGACTCCGGCGCGGCGGCGGGGGCCCCAGCGCGGCACTGCTCGAGCTCGGCGGTCAGGCGGGCGTTGGCCTCGGTGAGGCGCTTGAGCTCCTCGACCACCTCGTCGAGGAAGTCCTCGACCTCCTCGCGGTCGTAGCCCTCGCGGAACTTGGTGAGCTGGAACTCCTTGTTGACCACGTCTTCCCAGGACAGTGCCATCGGCGGGCCACCCTCTCTCTCGCACGGCGGCCGGGACGGGGATGCGCGGTCACGGCGGGCGGCCGCCGGACGCCGGACTGTCGTCCGCCGACGATACCACCGCCCCCCTCCCCGGCCCGGAGGGCGGGGAGGGGGCGGTCGCCCCGGGCCGGTCCGTCAGGCCAGGACGAGCACCAGGGTGCGCAGCAGCACCACGGCGAGGAACAGGACCAGGAAGGCCAGATCCAGGCCCACCCCGCCCAGGTTGAGCGGGGGGATCCTCCGACGCAGGGCGTCCAGGGGCGGGTCGGTCACCGCGTACACGGCGCTGGCCGCCACGAGGGCGGGGCCGGTCGGCCGCCACTGCCGCGCGAACGAGCGGGTGACGTCCAGGACGATCCGCACCGTCAGGGCGGCCAGCGCGACGGTCAGGACGAGGTACGCGAGGGCGAGGAGCAGCTGCACGGTCAGTCGTTGTCGTACGGGGCGTCCGCGTCGCGCGGAGCCGGGGAGTCCTCCCCCACCACCTCGACGGTGGAGGGGGTCAGCAGGAAGACCTTGCTCGTGATGCGGGAGATGGACCCGTGCAGGCCGAACACGAGGCCGGCGGCGAAGTCCACGAGGCGCTTGGCCTCGTTCTCGCCCAGGTCGGTCACGTTCATGATCACGGGCATGCCGGAGCGGAACGCCTCGCCGATGCTCTTCGCGTCGTTGTAGGAGCGCGGGTGGACGGTGGACAGGGTGCGCACGGAGTCTCCTTCGGCCGACGACGCGGCAGCTCGCTTGATGGGGGTGACCGGGGCACGATACCCCTGGTCGGCGGCCTCGGGGGCCGGCTCGGGCTCCGGTCGGACGGCCCGGCGCGGCGCGGGCTCCACGGCGGAGGAGCCGGCGCCGGTCGACGGGACGGCGGGGGCGGGCTCCGGGGCCGAGGGCTCCGGGGCCTCCTCGGTCACCCGGCGGGCCTCCACGACGTCCCGCCGGGGCGCGGCCTCGCGGGGCTCGACCCGCTGCTGCTCCTCGTACTCGTCGCCGTCGGCCAGGCCGAGGTAGATCATCGTCTTCTTCAGGCCGCCGGCCATGTGCTTCCTCCGCGTCGTCGGGGTCCCGCGGTCGGGACCCTCCGTCGTTCGTCGTCGGGTCGGGCGCCCCCGACGGGGGCGCGCTGGTCCACGCTATCCCACGCCGCCGCGGGCCCCCAGGATGTCCGAGCCGATCCGCACGTGTGTCGCCCCCGCGGCCACCGCGGCCTCGAGGTCGGCGGACATGCCCATGGAGAGGACGTCCGCGTCCGGGTGCTCGGCGCGCAGCCGCGCCCCGAGCGCGGCCAGGCGGGCGAACGCGTCGGCCGGCTCCACGCCGCGCGGGGCCACGCACATCAGGCCGCGCAGGCGCAGCCCCTCCGCCGCGGCCAGGCGCGCCGCCACGGCGTCGACCCGGTCCAGCGGGGCCCCGCCGCGCGGACCGATCCCCTCGGGGCGGTCCTCGTCGGCGCGCTCGTCCACGTCCACCTGGACGAGGCAGTCCAGGTCGGCGACGGCGTCGGCACCCTCGCGCTCGCGGCGCAGGACCACGGCACGGGACAGCGCGTCCACGAGCTCGACCCGGTCCACCGAGTGCACGGCGGAGGCGTACTTCACCACATGCTTGGCCTTGTTGGTCTGCAGCTGGCCGATGAAGTGCCAACGGGGGGCGGACGCCCCGAGCCGCTCGGCCGTCTCGGCGGCCTTGGGGCGGGCCTCCTGGTCGCGGTTCTCCCCCACGTCCGTGACCCCGAGGGCGGCGAGCCGCAGCACGTCCTCGGCCGGGTGGGTCTTGGTCACCACCACGAGACGGGGCGCCTCCGCGCGCCCGGCGGCCGCGGCGGCCCGCGCGATGCGCGCGCGCACCGCCTCGAGGCGCTCGGCGAGCTCCCGAGTGCGGGGGTCGACCGCGTCGACGGGCGGGGTGTCAGCCACGATCGGCCGCCTCGGCGCCGGTGGTCCACACCAGACCGACGAACCGGCCCCGGCCCGGCTGACGCCGATGGGAGAAGACGCGCTCGTCCTCGAGGGTGCACAGGTCGATGCGCTCGACCGCCACGCCGCGGGCCCGCAGCACCGCCTGGGCTCCGGCGGGCAGGTTCAGCGCGGGTGTCCCCCAGGAGGTGGTGGAGTGCAGCTCGGGGATCCGGGCCGCGGCCTCCGCCCGCATGTCCTCGGGCACCTCGTAGCAGCGCCCGCACACGCCGGGGCCGATCCAGGCCTTCATGCCGAACGTGCCCCGGGCGCCGGCCGGGCGCAGGGCCTCGAGGGCGTCGACGGTGTTCTCCAGCACGCCGTCCAGCAGGCCCCGTCGGCCTGCGTGGGAGGCCGCTGTGGCGCCGGTCAGGCCGTCCACGAAGAGGACCGGCAGGCAGTCCGCCACGAGCACCGCGAGCGGCTGCGAGCCGTCGGGGCTCACCGAGGCGTCGGCGGTCGGGCCGGCCGCCCCGCCCCAGCCGATCCCGTCGGCGGTCACGACGTCCGCGGAGTGCACCTGGTCCAGGTAGAACGTGCGGCCGCGCTCGACGCCCATCGCGTCCTCCACGGCCGCGCGCGACTGCTCGACCTCCCGCCGCGCCGGGGTCTCGTCCGCGCCGAGGATGTGCAGGGCCAGGCTGCCGGCCGCCGCGGAGGTCCAGGCCACGTGGGCCGTTCGCCCGCGGGAGTCCGAGCGCAGGTCGGCACGATGGACGAAGGGGCCGGACGGGATCGGCTGCGTCCCGACCGGCCCCTCGCCGAGGATCACTTCAGGAAGTCCGGGACGTCGAGGTCGTTGGCGCCCAGCTCGGGCTCCACGACGGCGGGCAGGTCCTGCTGGCGGCGCTGCGGGGCCCCCTGCTGCTGGCCGCCGGACTGCGGGGCCTGCGGGGACAGGGGCATGGTGCCCGGCACCTGGGTGCGCTGCGGAGCGACCGGCTGCTGCGGGGCCTGCGGCGCGGCGGCGCGTTGCGGGGCGACCTGCTGCTGCGGGGCCGGC
>NZ_JAUNHR010000151.1 GCF_030523875.1 Micrococcus sp.
AGTCTCTCAGGGCGGTTCATGGCCGCCCTCCATTCCTCGTTGGAGATACAGACATGAGCACTCAGGCATCCACTGCCTCAGCACCACGCTCGCATGACGAGCTCTCGCGCAATCTCTCCTCGCGCCACGTTCAGTTCATCGCGCTCGGCACCGCCATTGGCACGGGCCTTTTCTACGGATCGTCGGAAACGATCCAGGCCGCAGGCCCCGCCGTTTTGGTCGCATACCTGATCGCGGGCTTCATGGTCTTCATCGTCATGCGCGCCCTGGGCGAGATGGCCGTCCGCTACCCCGTCGCCGGGTCGTTCGCGCAGTACTCGAACACCTTCCTCGGCCCGTTCGCGGGCTTCCTGACGGGCTGGATCTTCTGGCTCGAGCTGGCCGTCGTCGCCATTGCCGACATGACCGCTGTGGCGACCTACATGGGCCTCTGGTTCCCCGGCGTCCCCGGCTGGCTCTGGATGGTGCTGGCCGTGGCCATCATCGGCGGGCTAAATCTGCTGGCCGTCCAGGTGTTCGGCGAGCTTGAATTCTGGTTCTCCCTCATCAAGGTTGTGGCTATTCTGGCGCTCGTGGTCGGCGGCATCGGCCTCATTCTCTGGGGCGCCAACGTCGGCGGCACCACGCCGGACATCGCCAACCTGTGGCAGCACGGCGGTTTCGCGCCGTTCGGCCTCTGGGGCATCATCATGAGCTTCAGCATCGTCGTCTTCTCCTTCGGCGGCGTGGAGACGCTCGGCATGACCGCGGGCGAGGCCGGAAACCCGGAGCGCTCCATTGCGCGTGCCGTCAACTCCGTGCCGTTCCGCATCCTCCTCTTCTACGTGGCCGCCCTCGCGGTCATCATGGCGATCTTCCCGTGGAACCAGGTCACCGGCGAGTCCTCCCCGTTCGTCGAGGTCTTCGCGGCGCTCAAGGTGCCGGCGGCGCAGCACATCATGAACTTCGTGGTCCTCACGGCGGCCCTGTCCGCCATGAACGCGATCTTCTACGCCGGCTCCCGCACCCTGTACGGGCTCGCGGAACAGGGGCACGCGCCGAAGTCCTTCCTGCGCCTGTCCCGCCGCAGCAACATTCCCGTGCTGCCGGTCATGGCCATGTTCGGCGTGGCTGTTGTGGGCCTGTTCCTCTTCATCGCCATTGAGAAGCGGCTGTTCTTCTACGTGGCGGCCATCGCGACCTTCGCGACGGTCTTCACGTGGCTCATGATCCTCCTGGCCCACTGGCGGATGCGCTCGCTCATCAAGCGCGAGGGCGCGGCGCCCGGCTCATTCCGGTCCCCGCTGTTCCCTGTGCTCAACGCGATCGCCATTGCCTTCATCGTCTTCGTCATCGTCCTGCTGGCCCTGACCGAGGGTGGGCGCAGCGCGTTCATCGTCGGCGTGTCCGCGCTGGTGATCCTGGCGATCGGCTACGCGCTCTTCGTCAAGGGCCATGGGCGCGAGCGCCTGATCCTCACGCCGCGCGAGTAAACCAGCCCCGGGGCCGCTCAGACGCCCCGGACCACCACCCCAGACCGGGGCCGCTCACAGCGAGCGGCCCCGGTTTTTTGTGCTGGACGCTCGCGTGCCGCACCGCCCGTGGCGCCTTTGGTCAAACCACGTCATCTTTAAAACAACCACGCCCCCTTTGAGGCCCTTCTCCCGCATGAACGCGCTCCAATGATGACGTGCATTGTTCAATGGCGGCACAGATTGACGGGGGCCCGCACCACGCGCCGGGCACACGAAAGGGCCGGGACCCGCGGTGGCGGATCCCGGCCCTTGTGCCGCTGAAGGACTACTCTGCTGCGCGGCGCGGCGTGGCGGCGGAACGGTCGACGTCCGCACCGTGGTGCGCGTTATCCGCAGACGCGGGGTTGTCGACGGAGCCCATGGCCGGAGCTTCGTAGCCCGGCTTCCCCAGGACGGCGTGCGTGCGTCCGTAGGCGAAGTAGATGGCGAAGCCGATGGCGAGCCAGATCGCGAAGAAGATCCAGGACTCGACCTTGAGGTTCAGCATCAGGTAGAAGCACAGCAGCGCGGACGCCACGGGGATGACCGGGCCGCCCGGGACGCGGTACGCCGGGGTGAGGTCCGGGCGCTTGCGGCGCAGGACGATCACGCCGATGGACACCATGACGAACGCAGAGAGCGTGCCGATGTTGATGAGCTCCTCCAGCAGGTCGACCTTGGTGAAGCCAGCGACAAGGGCCACGAGGGCGCCGCAGATGATCTGCAGGCGGGCCGGGGTGGCGCGCGTCGCGCTCGTGACGGAGAGCGCGCGGGGCAGGAGGCCGTCGCGGCTCATGGCGAGGACAACGCGGGCCAGGCCCATGAGGAGAACCATGATGACGGTGGTCAGGCCGATGAGCGAGCCCAGCGCGATGATCTGCGCGGCCCA
>NZ_JAUNHR010000049.1 GCF_030523875.1 Micrococcus sp.
GCCGACGAAGACGGCCACACGGTCCCGGAGAAGGTCGAGACCGGCGACACCGCCGCCTGGTGGCTGGCCGGTCTGGCCGCCGTGGGCGCCGGCGCCATGGTGCGCTTCCGCCGCTCCTTCGGTCTGCGCTGACCGGCACGGGGCCGGCCGCGCCGACCCCGTCCCGCCGCGAGGGCGGCCGCCGTGACCCGGCGGCCGCCCTCGCCGCGTCCGGGGCGCCTCCCGGCCGGTGCGTCCGGACCGTCGCGCCGGGGCCGCGTCGCCGGGCATGCTGGAGCCCATGACCACGCTGCTCTGGCTCCGCGACGACCTCCGCACCCTCGACCACGAGGCCCTCACCGCCGCGGTGGCGGAGGTGCGGGGACAGGACGAGGGGCGCGGCGACGTCGTCGCGCTGTGGATCCGGGAGGAGGGCGCGCAGGACGACGACGCCGGTCGGCTCGGCCCGCGTCCGCTCGGGGCCGCCGCGCGCTGGTGGTACCACCGCAGCCTGGAGGCCCTCGCCCTGCGGCTCGAGGCGCTCGGGATCCCGCTCGTGTTCGCCCGCGGGGACGCCCGGCGGCTGGTCCTCGAGGTGGCCGCCGGGCTGGACGCGTCCGTGGTGCGGTGGTCCCGCCGGTACGCCCCGCGGTCCCGGGCGCTCGACGCACAGGTGAAGACCCTGCTGGGCGAGGCGGGGCGGGAGGCGCACAGCCACCCCGGCGCGCTACTCACCGAGCCGTGGGAGGTGACCACCGGCGCCGGCGGGAACTACCGCGTGTTCACGCCGTTCCACCGGGCGGCCATGGACGTGCCGGTGGGCGCCGTGCTCCCCGTGCCCGAGGCCCTGGACGGCCCCTCGGCGGAGACGGAGCAGGTCCTGGCCGCGCTGCGGGGCCGGGGCGTCCTGACCGACCTGGACGGCCTGGGGCTGCTGGACCGGGACCCTGAGTGGTGGCGGGACACCGTGGCGGAGCACTGGACGCCGGGGGAGGAGGCGGCCCTCGACGCCCTCGACGCGCTGGAGGTCGCCCTGGACGGCTACGGGCAGAGCCGGGACGTGCCCGGGGACCCCGCCTCGACGTCCCGGCTCTCGCCCCGGCTGCGCTCGGGGGAGCTGTCTCCGCGCACCCTGTGGCACGCCGCCCGACATGCTGCCGAGCAGGACGTGGCCGCCCAGGACGCACGCGCCTGGACCCGCCAGCTCTACTGGCGCGAGTTCTGCTGGTCCCTGGCGTATCACCACGCGGATCTGGAGACCGTGCCCCTGCGGCCCGAGTTCGGCGCGTTCGCCTACCGGCCGGACGAGGGCCTCGCGCGCGCCTGGCGGCGGGGGCGGACCGGCCTGCGGCTCGTGGACGCCGGCATGCGGCAGCTGGGGGAGACCGGCTGGATGCACAACCGGGTGCGCATGGCCACGGCGTCCCTGTTCTGCAAGAACATGCTCCAGCCGTGGCAGGACGGGGAGGCCTGGTTCTGGGACACCCTCGTGGACGCGGACGAGGCCAACAACCCCGTGTCCTGGCAGTGGGTCGCCGGTTCCGGCGCGGACGCCTCGCCGTACTTCCGGATCTTCAACCCGGAGACGCAGGCGGCGAAGTTCGACGTCGACGGCCGCTACGTGAGCCGCTGGGTCCCCGAGGCGGACGAGCCGCTGTGCGGATACCCCGAGCCCGTGGTGGACCTGAAGGCCTCGCGGCAGGAGGCGCTGGACGCCTACGCGGACATGAAGGACGCCGCGGGCCTCAGCTGAGATCACGGCCCGATCGCGGCTGGGTCACAGCTGTGTACCGATGTCCAGACGGCGTTGCCCGCGCGCTCAGCCCGGATGCAGAATCGGGCTGTCCCTGCAGGGCGGCGCCGGGAGGTCCGGGCCGGCCGGGAGCGGGGACGCGCCCTCCGTCCCGATCCAGGAGACCATCGTGACCCGCACTCGCACCCACGTCTGCCGTCCCGCCGCCCGCCTGTCCGCGGCGGTCCTCGGCGCCGGGCTCGCCGCGCCCCTCGCCCTCGCCTCCCCGGCCCTCGCCGTGGAGGGGGAGGAGACCCGCTGGTCGGACGACCACGGCGTCATGGCCGGACACTTCCTCCAGGTCAACGCCGAGTCGGTCACGCAGGCCCACTTCCAGACGTACTCCGGGTACGACCCGGAGGACCTGACCCTCACCGTCGCCCCCGCGGACGCCGCGGGCGAGCCGGTGGGCGACGCCGTCGGCGTGCCCTTCACCCCGGTCGAGCTCATCGACGGCGGCATCGTGGATGTCCTCGAGACCCGACGCGCCCTCGGCGAGGCGGGCACCGGTCCGGTGGTCTACGAGGTGTACGCCGGGGAGACACGGCTGCAGATGTCCATGGCGGTGGGCGCGGACGACGACCTCTCCGACGACCGGGGCGGCGAGCTGCTCGCCCTCGTGAATCCGCAGGACTTCTCCGGCCTCCACCCGCTGGTGTGGGATTCGGAGGCCGCGCTCGCCCCCGGGGTCGACAGCCTGCGGATCCAGCGGATCATGCCGGTGATCGAGGAGAGCAACGCCTGGATCCAGGAGCAGCCGGAGCACGGGGAGCTCCACACGGTCCGCAACAAGGACACCGGCAGGCTCGAGGCCTGGTACATCCCGGAGGAGGGCTTCGTCGGCACGGACGCCTTCACCGTGGACTTCCACGGCGACCACGTCGCCGGGATCGAGACGATCACCGTGACCGTGGGCGAGCCCCTGCCCGCCGAGGTCACGGGCCTGCCCGACGCCGAGGACGGCGTCATGGGCGGCGAGCCCCTCGACCTAGACGACCCGCATACGGCGGCCCTGCTCCCCGCGATGCGCGAGGACGCCGACGGCGGGACGGCGGAGGAGCACGCGGTGCCGGAGAAGGTCGAGACCGGCGACACCGCCGCTTGGTGGCTGGCCGGCGCGGCCGCCCTCGGCGCCGGCGCCCTGCTGACCGCCCGCCGCCGGTTCGGCCTGGCCCGCTGACGCCCCGACCGGTCCGGCCGCCCCGCGCACTACGCTGTGCCGGGGCGGCCGGTCCGTCCCGGCTGCAGCGCCTCACGGCCCGCACCCCACACCACCTCCGGAGGGACCCCCATGAGCACGGGACTCAAGCGCGGCGTCTGGGCCGCTCTGCTGCTGATCTGCCTGGCCGTGGCCGCGTTCGCCCTGCGCGGCGCCTTCGCGTTCGGCGAGCCGCCCATCACTCCGGCCACGCCGACACCGGCCGCGGCGTCGTCGAGCGCGGGCCCCTCGAGCGCACGCGCCGCGGTCTCCAGCAGCGCCGTGCCCGCGTCCACCCCCGCACCCAGCACGTCCGCCTCCACCGCTGCCTCGAGCACCGCGGCGGCGCCGTCGTCGTCCGAGCCCGTGCCCGCCTCGCCGTCGTCCGAGCCGGCGGCCGCCTCGACCGCGTCCGAGCCCCCGAGTGAGGAGGCCGCCCCGGAGGAGCCGGCCGAGGAGCCGCCGGCCGAGGGCTCGCCCACGGCGGACGAGGCCGCCGCGCGCATGACCGGTCCGGCCGCCCCGTGGGAGGAGCTGACGGCGGCCCCCGAGCACATCGACGTCTACGCGGACGGCGAGCTGGTGATCGGCGCGCCGGTCCGGCTCGTGCAGATGCAGGAGGACGGCGAGCTCAACCCGGACCCGGAGACGGTGGGCTGGTACGGCCCGCCGCAGTGGGGCACGACCCCGGGGGAGACCTCCCGCTACCCCGGCGTCCTCACGGGCCACGTGCGCAACTACGGCGGCAAGGACGTGTTCTGGAACCTCCAGGGGCTGGCCGCCGGCGCGCTCGTGGTGGTGACCTACGACGACGGCACGCAGGCCGCCTTCCGCACCGACGCGGACGCCGTGTCCATGGACAAGGATGCCCTCACCCACGACCCCGCGTACGTCTGGGCCTGGGAGCTGCCGGAGGAGGGCACGAAGCTCACGCTCATCACGTGTGACGCGAGCAGCGGCCCGGGGGCGGTGGGCACGTCCACGAACAACTGGGCCGTGCAGGCCACCCGCGTGGCGTGAGCCGGGCGGGTTCGGCCCGCGCGCCGTTTCCCACCCGAGCCGGGGACCGACTACCGTTCTGAGGACCGGTGGCCGTCCGCGCCCGCCGGTCGCGCCCGCCCGCCGGGCCGCGTGAGAACCCCGAGAGGACCGCACGACATGACCCGACCCGTCCCTGCCGCCGCACGCCCCGCGCGCTGGACCACGGCCGCCGGCGGAGGGCTGCTGGCCCTCGCCCTCGGGCTGACCGGGTGCGGCACCGCGGCCACCCCCGAGGAGCCGAGCCGGCCGGGGCAGGCCGAGGGCTCGAACACCTACCTCGAGGGCGTCCTGGCCACGCCCAGCGCGACGTCGGCGGATCCGCTGGCCGGGGACGTGCGGTTCGTCTCCACGCTCCTGCTCAACCACTACGACATTGTCCAGGAGTCGGACGAGATCCTCGGGCGTGAGCAGATCGACGATGAAGTCCGACGCGTGGCCGAGGCCGTCCGGGCCGATACGGACGGACGCATCCAGACCCTGACCGACCAGCTCGAGGCCTGGGGCGAGGAGGTGCCCCCGGCGCCGCAGCCGCTCGGCGAGTCGAGCTCCGCGCCCGCCCCGGAGGCCACCGTGGATGCGAGCGAGGCCGAGGTCTCCGCGAAGCAGCAGGCCGCCCGGAACATGGTGGCGGGCCTGCTCACGGACGCGGACCGGAATGCGCTGGTCACGGCCGCCGACGGCTCGGCCCAGACGATCTACCTGATGCACATGCACCGCCTGTACCAGGGCGGCGTCACCCTGGCGGGAACGGAGCGGGACGAGGGCACGGACGAGCAGACCCGCGCCCTGGCGGAGCAGCTGATCGAGGGCCATCAGTCCCGCATGGAGGAGATCGTGGTGCTGCTCAACCGGCGCGGGGCGATCGGTGCGGACCCGACGCGCACGGCTCCGCCCTCCGGGTACACCGGACCCGTGGTGATCGAGAGCGCCGTGGGCGCGGACGGGTCCTACGTGGACTACACGCCGTCCGCCCTGTACGACCTGTGGTCCCGTCTGCCCCCGGCCCCCTCGGAGTCCGCCTCCGGCTCCGCCGAGGGCTCGCCGAGCCCGACGCCCACGCCCGCGGACACCGCCCGGCCGACGCCGACCCCTGGGGCGTCCGCCAGCCCCTCGGACTGAGCCTCGGCGGCGCACCCGGCGCCCGGTCCGCCGTCGTTCGGCACACGAAGACCCCCGCACCGTCACGGTGCGGGGGTCTTCGACTGCGCGGGGGTCAGGCCTTCTTGCCGCCGCGGTTGGTGTAGGCCTCGACGATCTCGGCCGGGATGCGGCCGCGGTCGCCCACCTCGTAGCCGTTCTCCTGCGCCCACGCGCGCACGGCCTTGGTGTCCGTGCCGGACCTGCGGGCGCCGCCGGAGCGGGAAGAGGAGGCGCGGGGGGCCGACGCCTTGCCCATGGGACGGGCGGCGTCGGTGTACCGGCGCATCTGCTCGGCGAAGGCGTCGAGCACCTCCTCGAGCTCGGCCCGGTGCTCCTCGTTCAGGTCGATCGCGTACTCCTTGCCGCTCACGGCGAAGTACACGGTCTCGGCGGGGGTGGAGCCGTCGAAATCGTCGGCGATGGTGGAAATGGTGGCCATGATGGTTCCTCACTGTCGAATGCCGTCGTCATAAACACTAGGGGATATCGCGACGACAGTGAATTCGAGGACGTTATCCGAACTGGAATGACGGTATCCTCCGGTCACGGCCGGCCGGTGTTCAGGCCGCGGCGAGCGCCTCGCTGACCACGGCGAGCCCCTCGCGGAGCAGCTCCTCGGAGATGACGAGCGGGGGCAGGAAGCGGATCACGTTGCCGTAGGTGCCGCAGCCCAGCGCGATGACGCCCTGCTGGCGTGCGGCGGCCAGGACACGGCCCGTGAGGGCGGCATCGGGCTCACCGGTGGCGGGGTCCACGAGCTCGAGCGCCATCATCGCGCCGCGGCCCCGGACCTCGCCGATCCGCTCGTCCGGGTGGGCGGCGAAGTGCTCGTGCACCACCTGCCCGATCCGCTCGGCGGCCGCCGTGAGGTCCTGCTCCTCGATGGTGCGGATGGAGCCGAGGGCGGCCGCGCAGGCCACGGGGTTGCCGCCGTAGGTGCCGCCGAGGCCGCCGGGGTGGACGGCGTCCATGATGTCGGCGCGCCCGGTGAGCGCGGAGAGCGGCAGGCCGCCGGCGATGCCCTTGGCGGTGGTGATCAGGTCCGGCTCGATCCCCTCGGCCTCGCACGCGAACCACGCCCCGGTGCGGGCGAAGCCGGTCTGCACCTCGTCCGCGATGAACAGCACGCCGTTCTCGCGGCACCAGGCCACGATCGCCGGGAGGAACCCCTCGGCGGGGACGATGAACCCGCCCTCGCCCTGGATCGGCTCCATGATGACGGCGGCCAGCTGGTCCGCGCCCACCTGCTTCTCCAGCATCGTGATCGCCCGGGCCGCGGCCTCGGGGCCGGTGAGGCCGCCGTCGCGCAGCGGGTAGGAGCCGGGCACGCGGTACACCTCGGGGGCGAACGGGCCGAAGGAGTGCTTGTACGGCATGGACTTGGCCGTCAGCGTCATGGTCAGGGTGGTGCGCCCGTGGTAGGCGTGGTCGAACGCGGCGACGGCGGTGCGCCCGGTGGCGGCGCGGGCCACCTTCACGGCGTTCTCCACGGCCTCGGCGCCGGAGTTGAACAGGGCGCTGCGGGTGGGCCCGGAGATCGGCGCCAGCCGGCCCAGCTGCTCGGCCACGGCCACGTAGCCCTCGTAGGGGGTGATCATGAAGCAGGTGTGGGTCAGGTCCGCGACCTGCTCCTGGACGGCCTCCACGACGGCGGGGGCGGACACGCCCACGTTGGTCACGGCGATGCCGGCGCCGAGGTCGATCAGGCGGTTGCCGTCCACGTCCTCCACGATCCCGCCGCCGGCCCGCGCGGCGAACACCGGCATGGTGGCGGCCACGCCCGCGGGGACCACGGCGGCCTGGCGCTTGGCGAGGGCCTGGGAGCGCGGACCCGGCAGGGCGGTGGCCAGGTGACGGGACTGCTCGAGCGGGGGACGGGTCTGGGCGGGGGCGGCCATGGGTGCTCCTGGGGTCGGCGCGACGGGGGACTTCATCGTGCGCACGGCCGGCACATCACGTCCAATGATGATCTCGGATGCCGCCTATGCTCCTGGAGCATGACCCCGACCGAGCACCCCGTCCCCGCGCCCGGCCACGCGGATCCCGTCCTGCGCGTCCTGGACCCCGTCCTGCTGCGCACCTTCGTGACGGTGGCCGAGGCGGGCACCGTCACCGAGGCCGCACGACGCCTCCGTCTGGTGCAGTCGGCGCTGACCCGCCACCTGCAGCGCCTGCAGCGGGAGCTGGGCCTCACCCTGTTCGCCCCGGCGGGCGCTCGGCTGCGGCTCACCCCGGCCGGCCACGCGTGGCTGCCCGTGGCCCGGGGCGTCCTGGACGCGCACGCCCACGCCCGGCAGGCCGCGGCGGTGCTGGCCGCCGGCCGCCTCACCGCGCTCGCGGTGGGCGCCCCGGGGACCACGCTGATCGACGTCGTGATCCCGTTCCTCACCGTACTGGGCCCCGAGGACCCGGCCGTGCAGGTGGCCGAGACGCAGCTGGACGACTCCCTCCTGGCGTCCGTGGCGCAGCACGACCTCGTGGTGCTGCCCTCGACGCCGCCGGCGGAGGTGGCCGCCCTGCCGCTGCGCCGCATGCCGGTGTGGGCGTGTGTGGGCCCGGCCCATCCGTGGGCGGGGCGCACGGAGGTGCACGTCGCGGAGCTGGCCGAGGTGCGGCTCGTGCTGCCCTCCCGCTCCTTCAAGGCCCGCCGCGTCCTGGACGGCGCCCTCGAGGTGGCCGGGGCCGCCCCGCGGGACGTGGTGGAGGCCAACTCGGGCCGGGTGGCGCAGGCCCTCGCCGCCAACGGCTCCGCGGTCGCGGTGGTCACCGAGGACCCCGCGTTCGGCCTGCGGCCCCTGCGCATCCGGGCCGGCGCCGAGACCCTCGGGGTGCACCTGCACGCGGTGTGGCGGCACGACCACTTCGCCGCCGAGCAGATCGCGGCCGTGGCCGGGCGGCTGCGGGCCTTCGTCCGCGAGCGCTACCCCGAGGACGGCGCCCCGATCTCCTGAGCGGGCGGAGCGTCCTCCTCCTCGAGGTCGGCCAGCAGCAGGGCCAGGCCGGAGTCGAAGGGGACGTCGGCGTACGGATTCGAGGGCGAGGCCGCGACGGCATCGGCCGGATGGGAGCCGCGGAAGGACTCCACGGCCGCGCGCAGGGCGGGCAGACGGCCCGCGGGCGGGGTGACCTGGAAGATCTCCGCCGGCGCGGTGACGTCGTAGGCCGAGCCGTAGACGAACGACTCGATGGCGATGACCCGCTCGAGCACCTGCTGCGGGGCCAGTCGGGTGCGGGCCAGTGCGGCGCAGACGGCCTCGTAGACCTCCTGGGTCCGCGTCGCCCCCTCGATCGGCATCGTGGCGATGACGGGGATGAGCGGCACATGGTCCGCGAACACGGCCCGGTAGGACCGGGCCCACGCGCGCACGGCGTCGGCCACGGGCATCTCCCCGCGGGCGGCCTGCTCCAGCTCCCTGGTGGACACGCCGTCCATCACGGCGTCCTGGAGCAGGGCCATCAGCTCCTCCTTGCCCCGGATGTGGTTGTACAGGGCACTGGGCGCCACCTCCAGGCGGCGGGCGATGCGGGCCATGGTCAGGGCCTCGTAGCCGCTCTCCCGGGTGATCTGCAGAGCCGCCCGGCAGATGCCCTCCCGGGTCACGGCGGGGCTGAGGGGTCGTCCGCGTCGTCGCGGGGTGGGCATGGTCGAGTCCTCCTGCAATGGGGTCCTCCGCATGATCCCACGGGCGCGGGCGGAGTGGGCGAGCAGTCCGCAGACGGGGGTTCCCGTGGTGGCCCCGTCCCGCTAGAGTGAGGCCCGCCACACTTTATGAACGGTATTCATTAGACCGGTCGTGCCCCCATCCCCACCCCAGCCTCCCGGGAGAGAACAGTGAGAACCGAACACTCGAGCACCGACGCCGCGGCCACCCGTCCTGCGCGCGACTGCGACGTCGTCGTCGTGGGCGCCGGCCCCGCCGGCCTGATGGCGGCGCGCACCCTGAAGCAGCAGGGGTTGAGCGTGACCGTCCTCGAGGCCCGCGACCGCGTGGGCGGCCGCACCTGGAACGGCCTCGTCCACGGCGCCGACGGCCAGGACCACTTCATCGAGATCGGCGGCCAGTGGATCTCGCCCGACCAGACCCGCCTCACGGCGCTGGTGGAGGAGCTGGGGCTGCCGACGTTCCAGCGTCACCGCGAGGGCGGGTCCGTGTACCTGTCCCCGGACGGCACCCGTCACGTGTACGACGACGAGATGCCGGTCTCGGAGCACACGCAGGCGGAGATGGACCGTCTGATCGCCGAGCTGGACGCGCTCGCCGCCGAGGTCGGCGCCACGGCCCCCTGGGACCACCCGCGCGCCGCCGAGCTGGACGCCGTGCCCTTCCGCACCTGGCTGACCTCCCTCTCGGACGACCAGGAGGCCATCGACAACGTCTCCATCTACGTCGCCTCGGGCATGCTGACCAAGCCCTCCACCACGTTCTCGCTCCTGCAGGCGGTGCTGATGGCCGCCTCCGCCGGGTCCTTCTCCAACCTGGTGGACGAGGACTTCATCCTCGACGCCCGGGTCGAGGGGGGCATGCAGTCGGTGTCCCGCGCCATGGCCGCCGAGCTGGGGGAGGATGTGGTCCTCGGCCAGCCGGTCCGGACCCTGCACTGGGCCGAGCCGGACGCGGCCACCGCGGACGACCTCAACGGCGTGGCCGCCGACGTGCGCGACGGCGTGGCGCAGGACGGCGGCCCGGGCAGCGTCCTGGCCGTCACCGACGACCTCGAGGTCCGCGCGCGCTTCGCCGTGCTGGCCGTGCCGCCGAACCTCTACTCCCGCATCTCCTACGTCCCGCCCCTGCCGCGCCGTCAGATGGTCGCCCACCAGCACCTCTCGATGGGCCTGGTCATCAAGGTGCACGCCGTCTACGAGGCCCCGTTCTGGCGCGAGGACGGCCTGTCCGGCACGTGCTTCGGCGGAGGACGCCTGGTCCAGGAGCTCTACGACAACACCAACCGGGGGGTCAACGACGCGGGCGGTGAGCCCGGCGTCGAGGACCCCTGCGGCACACTGGTCGGCTTCGTGTCCGACGTGCACGCCGAGCGCATCTGGGAGCTGCCGGCTGAGCAGCGCCGGGAGGAGATCCTGGAGGCCATGGCCGAGTACCTCGGCCCTCAGGCCAAGGAGCCGGTGGCCTTCTTCCTGTCCGACATGGCCGCGGAGGAGTGGACCCGCGGGGCGTACGCCACCAGCTACGACCTCGGGGGCCTGTCCCGATGGGGCCATCTGCAGAACCGCCCCGTGGGGCCGATCCACTTCGCCTGCTCCGACATCGCGGCGGAGGGCTATCAGCACGTCGACGGCGCCGTCCGCATGGGCGAGGCGGCCGCCCTGGCCATCGTCGAGCAGGAGCGCCGCGGCTGACGCCGCGGCCCGCACCGAAGGACCCTCCCATGAACGCATCCCCCTCCGGCTCGCACTCCGCGCCGCGCCGCGACCAGCATGTGTACCCGTCCACGGCGGAGGTGGAGCAGGTCTCCCTGCTCAACCCCGCGGGCGTCAGCAACAAGGGCCTCGAGGCCGGCAAGGTCGGCCTGATCGGCGCCGTCGTGATCGGCGTCAGCGTGGTGGCCCCCGCCTACACGCTCACCTCGGGCCTGGGCCCCACCATCAGCACGGTGGGCACGCACGTGCCGGCGATCCTGCTGCTGGGCTTCGTCCCCATGCTGCTCGTGGCCCTCGGCTACCGGGCGCTGAACACCCGCGTGCCGGACTCCGGCACCTCCTTCACCTGGGCCACGCACGCCTTCGGCCCCTACGTGGGCTGGATGGGCGGATGGGGCCTGATCGCCGCCTCCGTGATCGTGCTCTCCAACCTGGCGGCCGTGGGCGTGGACTTCACGTTCCTGCTCCTGGCCCAGGTGACGGGCGACGAGGCCCTGGCCGACCTGGCCGGGAACCTCTGGGTGAACATCCCCCTGACGGTCCTCTACCTGGCCCTGGCCGGGTGGATCTCCCACCGGGGCATGGAGGCCACCAAGAAGCTGCAGTACGTCCTGGTGGTCTTCCAGCTCGTGGCGCTGGGCGCCTTCGCCGTCGCCGCCCTGGTCCAGGCCTCGAACGGGGCGGGCTTCGACCCCACGCCGGTGCAGCTGGACTGGTTCAACCCCTTCACCGCGGGCGACTTCTCCGTGGTGGCCGCGGGCGTGTCCCTGTCCATCTTCCTCTTCTGGGGCTGGGACGTGACCCTGACCATGAACGAGGAGACCGAGGACCCGGAGCGCACCCCCGGACGGGCCGCCTCGGTGACCGTGCTCGTGATCATCGCCGTGTACGTGCTCTGCGCCCTGGGCGTCATCGCCTGGGCGGGCGTGGGCACCGAGGGCCTGGGCGCCGGCAACGAGGAGAACCAGGAGTCCATCTTCGCGGTGCTCGCCGGACCGGTCCTCGGCCCGTTCGCCGTGGTCATGTCCAGTGCCATCCTCATCAGCTCGCTCGCCTCGCTGCAGTCCACGATGCTCTCCCCGGCGCGCACGCTGCTCGCCATGGGCTTCTACCGGGCCGTCCCGCCGAAGTTCGCCCAGCTCAGCCCGCGCTTCAACAGCCCGGCGTTCGCCACGTGGGTCTGCGCGGCGGCCGCGGCGGCGTTCTACGTGATCACCCGACTGATCTCGGAGAACGCCCTGTGGGACACCATCACCGCCCTGGGCCTGATGATCTGCTTCTACTACGGCATCACCGCGCTGGCCTGCGTCTGGTACTTCCGCCGCGAGTGGTTCGTCTCCGCGGGCAACGCGCTCACCACCTTCCTCTTCCCGCTCCTGGGAGGCATCGTGCTCCTGGTGATGTTCACGGTCACGGCCGTGGACTCCACCGACCCGGACTACGGGTCCGGCTCCAGCATCGGAGGGGTCGGCACCGTGTTCCTCCTCGGCATGGGGGTGCTGCTGCTGGGCGTCGTCCTGATGCTCTGGACCCGGCTGCGCCATCCGGCCTACTTCCGGGGCGAGACGCTCCCGCAGACCGACTCCACCCGTCCCATCCCGATCATCCGCCCGGCCGACGACGGCGCCGCCGTCCCGGCCGACCCGCACGAGAGGACCCGCCCATGAGCACCCATCCCGGCTACCGCGTCCAGGACCCCGCCACCGACCAGGTCGTCGAGACCTTCCCCTCCCCGGACGCCGCGGAGCTCGAGCGGCTCCTCGCCGCCGCCGACGCCGCCCAGCGCGCGTGGGCCGCCCGTCCCATCGAGGAGCGCGCCGCCGTCGTCCGGAGGGTCGCGGACCTCTTCGAGGAGCGCAAGGACGAGCTCGCCCGCATCATCGCCACGGAGATGGGCAAGCGCGTCGGCGAGGGCGTGGAGGAGGCCGAGTTCAGCGCGGCGATCTTCGGGTACTTCGCCGACAAGGGCCCGACCCTCGCCGCCGACCGCCCGATCGAGACCTTCGACGGCGGCCGGGCCATGATCCGGCACCTGCCCCTGGGCGTGCTGCTGGGCGTCATGCCCTGGAACTTCCCCTACTACCAGGTCGCCCGCTTCGCCGCCCCCAACCTGATGCTCGGCAACGCGATCGTGCTCAAGCACGCCGAGATCTGCCCGCGGTCCGCCCTGGCCGTGCAGCGCATCATGGACGACGCCGGCGTCCCCGCCGGCGTGTACACCAACGTCTTCGCCACGCACGAGCAGATCGCCGAGATCATCGCCGACCCGCGCGTGCAGGGCGTGTCGCTGACCGGCTCGGAGCGCGCCGGCGCGGTGGTGGGATCCCTGGCCGGGCAGCACCTGAAGAAGGCGGTGCTCGAGCTGGGCGGCTCGGACGCGTACGTCGTCCTCGACGCCGCCGACCCGGCCGAGGCGGCCCGCACGGCGTGGGCCACCCGCATGTACAACATGGGCCAGGCGTGCAACTCCAACAAGCGGATGATCGTGGCCGAGGGGATCCACGAGGCGTTCGTGGCCGAGCTCGTGGCCCTGGCGGAGGCCATGACCCCGGGCGACGCCGACTCCGAGGACCCCACCGTGTACACGCCGCTGTCCTCCCGCGGTGCGGCCGAGACCCTCGCCGAGCAGGTGGCGCGCGCGCGGGAGCAGGGCGCCACCGTGCACGTGGGCGGCACGGTCACGGGCGAGACCGGGGCCCGGTTCGCGCCGGCCGTGATCACCGGCGTCACCTCCGAGATGGACGCCTACCGGGAGGAGCTCTTCGGCCCCGTGGCCGTGGTGTACTCGGCGGGCTCGGCGGAGGAGGCGCTGGAGCTCGCCAACGACTCGCAGTACGGCCTGGGCGGCGCCGTGTTCTCCCAGGACCAGGCGCTCGCCGAGAGCGTCGCCCGGCGCCTCGAGGTGGGCATGGCGAACGTGAACACCCCGGCCGGCGAGGGCGCCGAGATCCCGTTCGGCGGCGTGAAGCGCTCCGGCTTCGGCCGGGAGCTGGGCCCGCTGGGCATGGACGAGTTCGTCAACAAGCAGCTCTACTTCGTCCAGGACTGACGGTCCCGGCCCGTCCCGGGCCCGAGGACGACGACGCCGGCCCGGCCCCTCCACCAGGAGGGACGGGGCCGGCGTCGTCGGCGGGGACGGGGACGGGTCAGCGCGCCTGCGCCACCGCACCGTTCACCACGGGGGCCAGGCGCCGCACGCCCTCCACCAGGGTGTCCTCGGCCACGAACGAGTAGGCCAGGCGCAGGGTGGAGTGCACGCCCGCCACGGGGGTGAACGCGGCGCCGGGCACGAACACGGCGCCGGCGTCGATGCCCGCCCGCATCAGCTCCACGGTGTCGATCCCCGCCGGCAGCGAGCCCCACAGGAAGAACCCGCCGGCCGGGGGCGTGTACATGAATGCGGGGTCCCAGTGCTCGGTCAGGGCCTCCTGCAGCGTGGCCGCGCGCGCCCGGTACAGGCCGGTGACCTCCCGGACGTGGCCCTGCCAGTCGAACTCGGTGACGAACGCCGTCGCCAGCATCTGCGACGTGGTGGAGGCGTGGATGAACGCCGACTCCGCGCACAGGTAGAACTCCCGGTGCAGGGCCGCCGGCACCAGCGCCCAGCCCACGCGCACGCCGGGGGAGAAGATCTTGGACATCGTCCCCAGGTACACCGTGCGGTCCCGGTGGGCGGCGGCGATCGGGGCCACCGGCTCGCCGTCGAACGCGATCTGCCCGTACGGGTTGTCCTCCACGATCAGCACGTCGTGCCGCGCGCACACCTGTGCCACGCGCTCGCGTCGCTCGGCCGGCAGCAGCAGCCCCGAGGGGTTGGCGAAGGAGGGGATGGTGTAGAGGAACGCCACCCGGCGCCCCTCCGCGGCCAGCCGCGTCAGCGTGGCGTCCAGGGCCTCCGGTACCAGGCCGTGCTCGTCCGTGGGCGTGGCCACGGCCTCCAGCTCCCACGTCTGGAACGAGGTCAGCGCGCCCACGAACGTGGGGTCCTCCACCACGACGACGTCGCCCGGGTCCGCGAACGCGCGGCAGGCGGTGTCGATCGCGGCCTGGGAGCCGGGGGTGATCACCACCAGCTCGGGGTCGGCGTCCGGGATCCCGTCCGCGGCCATCACGGTGCAGGCCGCCGCGCGCATGGACTCCAGGCCCTGGCCGGGCCCGTACTGCAGGGACGCGGTGCCCTCCCGGGCGATCAGCCGCTGCGCCGTGGCGCCGAGCTCCTCCAGCGGCAGCCCGGACAGCCACGGGTTGCCGCCGGCCAGGGACACCAGGTCCGGGTCCATCGCGATGTCGAAGACGTCGCGCACGGCCGACTGCTGGACGGTGGTGGCCCGGCGGGCCAGGTGGGCGCGCGCGCCCGCGGGGTCGAGGGTGCTCATGCGGCGGGTCCTTCCGGTCGGGTGGTCTCGGCGAGGCCGGGGCCGGCCTCGTCCGCGGGGACGGGGGCCTCGAGGTGGCTGGGCGCCCACATGCGCAGCAGGGTGCGCACCACCACCACGTTGGGGCCGGAGCCGGCGAGGGCGCGGGTCAGCGCCTCGCCCACCTGCTCGACCTCCACGGTCTCGGCCGGCACCCCGAAGGACTCGGCGAGCGCGGCGAAGTCCGGGCGGGCCAGCTCGGTGGCGGTGGCCTGCCCGAACGCGCCCTCCATGTACTCGCGCAGGATGCCGTAGCCGCCGTCGTCCACGATCAGCCACGTGACGTCCGCGTCGTGCTGGCGGGCCGCGGCGAGCTCGGCGATCGAGTACATGGCCGAGCCGTCCCCGGCCACGGCCAGCACCCGCGCGTCGCGCCCGGCCGAGGCCAGGCCCACGGACGCGCCGAACGCCGCGGGGAACCCGTAGCCGAGCCCGCCGGCGCCCTGCGCCGAGTGGAACTGGCCGGCCTGGGCGTCCCAGCAGTTCCAGCCCCAGTACGCGGCGATGGTCATGTCCCAGAACGTCTGCATGTCCGCCGGGACGGCCGCCCGGATGTCCGCCATGAGGCGGCGCTCGCGGCGCAGGTCCTGGGCGTCCAGGCGGGCCGTGACCTTCGCGTTGACCTCTGCGACGACGTCGGCGGAGGTGCGGCCGTGCCAGGGGCGGTCGGCCGGGCGGGCGGTCTCGTCCGCGCGCAGCGCGTCCGCGAGGGCGGCCAGGGCCTGCCCGGCGTCGGCGCGCACGCCGAGCGTGGGGTGGTTGGTCTCGAGGACGCGCGGCTCGGCGTCGACCTGGATCAGCCGTCCCCTCGGCTCGAGGGTGAAGTAGTTGGAGGTGACCTCGCCCAGGGAGGAGCCGACGACGAGCAGCACCTGCGCGTCCTCCAGCAGCTCCGTGACGTGCCGGTCCTCCACCCAGCCGCCGAGGGAGAGCGGGTGCTCCCACGGGAAGGCGGTGTTGCCGCCGGGGGAGCAGACCACGGGGGCCTGCAGCAGCTCGGCGACCTCCCGCAGGGACGCCTGGGCGGCCGGGCCGGAGCGGCGCACGCCGCCGCCGGCCACGATCGCCACGCGCTCGGCGTCGCGCAGCCAGCGCACGGACTCGGCCACCAGCTCGGCGCGCGGCGGGTGGTCGTAGGGGACCGCGAGCGCGTCCTGCACGGGCGGCACCTGGACCTCGCCCAGCAGCACGTCCTGGGGGATCTCCACCCACACCGGGCCCTGCGGCACGGTGACGGCCTCGGCCCAGGCGTCCTGGATGGCCGAGGGGATGCCCGAGGCGTGGTGCACCGTGAACTGCGCCTTGGTGACGTTCTGCGCCGAGGCCTTCTGGTCGTCCAGCTGATGGAGCATGCCCTTGCGGCGGGCGCCGAGCCCGGAGAGCGGGATCTGGGAGGCGATGACCACCATCGGCACGCCCGTGGCATACGCCTCCTGCAGCCCGGCCAGGGAGGTCAGGGCGCCGGGGCCGGTGGAGAGGAACAGCACGCCGACCTCGCCAGTGGCGCGGGCGTAGCCGTCCGCGGCGAAGGCGGCGTTGTTCTCCACGCGGTTGGAGACGAACTCCAGCGGGGAGCGGGAGAGCGCGTCGAACAGCCCCAGGGCGTGCTGGCCCGGGATGCCGAACACGGTGCGCGCCCCGAGGGCGTGCAGGGTCTCGACGGCGAGGTCCCCGCCGTTGCGGCGGGGGGTGTGGGCCTGCGGCGCGGCGGCGTCGTTCATGCGCGGGCCTCCTCGGTGCGGGCGGCGCGGCGGTCCGCCATGAGGGTGATCAGGTCGTAGGCCACGTGGGAGGCGGCGACGCCGGTGATCTCGGCGTGGTCGTAGGCGGGGGCGACCTCCACGACGTCGGCGCCCACGATGTCCAGGCCGCGCAGGCCGCGCAGGATCTCCAGGAGCTCGCGGGAGGTCAGGCCGCCGGCCTCGGGGGTGCCGGTGCCCGGGGCGTGGGCCGGGTCCAGGACGTCGATGTCCACGGAGACGTACAGCGGGCGGGAGCCGATGCGCTGGCGCAGGGCGTCCACCACCTCGTCCACGCCGCGGCGGAACACGTCGGAGGAGGTGACGATGCCGAAGCCGAGGCGGTGGTCGTCGTCGAGGTCCTTCCTGCCGTACAGGGGGCCGCGGGTGCCCACGTGGGAGATGGCCTCGGTGTCCAGGATCCCCTCCTCCACGGCGCGGCGGAACGGGGTGCCGTGGGTGTACTCGGCGCCGAAGTAGGTGTCCCACGTGTCCAGGTGGGCGTCGAAGTGCAGCAGGGCCACCGGCTCGCCGGCCCGGGCCGCGGCGGCGCGCAGCAGGGGCAGGGCGATGGTGTGGTCGCCGCCGATGGTCATCAGCGAGGAGCCGTCCGCGGTGAGGTCGAGGGCGTCCTGCTGGACCGTCTCGATGGCCTCGCCGATGTTGAAGGGGTTCACGGCCATGTCCCCGGCGTCCACCACCTGGGCCTGCGCGAACGGGGAGGTGTCCGTGGCCGGGTTGTACGGGCGCAGCAGACGGGAGGACTGGCGCACGTGGCCGGAGCCGAACCGGGCGCCCGGGCGGTAGGAGACGCCGGCGTCGAAGGGCACGCCGACCACCTTGATCTCCGGGGCGATCCCGGCGGACGCGGCCTCGTCCAGGCGCGGCAGCAGGGCGTAGGTGGGGGCGCCGCCGAAGCGGGGCACGAGGGCCGAGTTCACGGGGCCGAGGCGGCCGTTCTCCTCGACGCGGGGGATCTCCAGCATGATGCTCTCCTGGGGTTGTCGGGCGGGGTAGGGGTGGGGTGGCGCGCGGGGCCGGGGCGCTCAGGTGCGTCCGGCGAGGATCCACAGGACCAGGGCGGGGGAGTCCGGGTCCGGGTTCTGCCAGGAGTGGGGCTCCTGGCCGCTGAAGGTGGCGGTGTCCCCGGC